>JABDEJ010000029.1 GCA_013287095.1 Bacteroidota bacterium
TTATTGGTTTTGGAGGGTTCTCAAATGGGTTGAAAGGATTTATCGGCTGAGGCTTTGTGTTATTAACTTGTAATGGAGCCTGTGAAACCAGGTTATTATGCTTTCCGGCTTTATCTGTTGAATTTGAACTATTGGTTATAACCGGTGAATTATTTTCATTTTTAGAAGCGGGTGCATTCAATCCTGGTTTTGACTGCTCGGTAACAGTTGCTGATTTTCCAATTTCACCTGGCGCAGGCTTCAAGGGTTTTACATATATATTATAGAGTACGGCAACTGTAGCGACCACGGCAGCGCCAATCCCAGTAATTCCTATAATTTTGCCAGCGCCCCCAGCTATGTGGCCGGCCGCGTGACCTGGTGAAGGTGTATGAGGAACATGTGGCAAATTATTGGCGACATGGTCCCAGCCTGCATTCATTTCTGCAGGATTGTGTGGAGCCTCCCAGTGCTCAAAGGCATTTTTAAAAGATTCGTCTATATGTGAAAATGGATCAACCATTGTATGAATTCATTTTTGTACCAATGAGTTTTTGAAGGTAATTCCTTGCTTTGCCCAATTGTGATTTTGAAGTGCCTTCAGAAATATTAAGGACATCAGCAATTTCCTTGTGCGAATATCCTTCTATGACGTACATATTAAATACTATTTTATAACCCGGAGGCAGCTTTTGCAATAAATTCAGCAACTCTGCATGGTTCATATCACTTATGACGTCATGCTGCCCTGATACACCGCTTGCCTCGTCCATTTCAAATATCGCGGGCAATGAAGCGTTTTTCCTATAAAAATCTATCGCGGTATTTACCATAATGCGGCGGATCCATGCTTCCAGAGAGCTGCTAAAACTGAACTGCTCCAGTTTCTGAAAGACCTTAATAAAGCCCTCCTGCAGAATATCTTTTGCTTCATCCCTGTTTTTGCTATATCTCTGACAAACCGCTAACATCATTCCGTAATATTTTTCAAACAAGACCTTTTGCCATTTCCGCTCTCCGCGCAAACACCCTTTAACGAGTTCTGAATCATCTCCACGAAAGCCATAAGGCATTTTTTTGTTCTGTTTAACCCTAAGACGGGGTATTGTTAAAAAAGGTTGCCCGGCCTGAAAAAAACTTTTGAATTATCATACCGGAGGAGCGGCAAAAATAGTAAAATGTGGAAAGGGAAAGGTGAGAAGTGAGAGGTAAGAATTAAAACCGCCTGAATCACTATTATGCTAAAAATTCAGTATCCACACTTGCGAAGCAATTCGTAATTCTTAATTCCTAATTCTTAATTAATACGATCTTCTTACTGATCAGCTGATCATTAATCACAATATTTACAAAATAGGTTCCCGGCGATAAACCTGCCGATGATGGGTTAATTTCAATTTGATTCGGGCCTGCACCGAAGTTTTGATCTGGCTGCATAAATAAAACATTGCCTTTCATGTCCATAATACTGATTTTGACTTTAGAGTTTTGAGGCAAATAAAATTTTAATAAAACCTTATCAGTAAATGGATTAGGATAAATACTTAAGTCATATAAATCAGGGTTTATTGTTCCGTCAATATCAGATACAGTTATATTAATTGAAGAATCGTACTCATTTGCACAGTGATAAGAGTTGACCACATTCAATTTAACTGTATAATTAATATTCTTTGGGAAAATGTGGGTTGGGCTGTACGCGGAAACTGTAGGTGAACCGTCGCCAAAGTTCCATGTATAATAAGATAAAGGGAGCGAGCTGTCTTTTGCGTGAAAATAATAGTTTTGGGATACGTGACTAACGGTCCAATCGGCATTCGGCAAGCTATGCACTGTTATTTTTACAGAATCGGTTTTTTGACATCCCGTGGCAGCAATAACCTCTGTTAAGATATAAATTGTAGTTAAATTGGGATTTACGGATGGAAATGACGACGTGGAAGTAAATCCGGATGGATCAGATGTCCAGCTATAGGTATTTCCATTTACCAAAGATGATCCAATAACAACACTTCCTCCTGCACAGATGGTTGAAGCGCTGCCTGTTGTGGCCAAAGGTAACGGATTAACGGTGAATGAATAAATTAAGGTGTCATTAAATGGAAAAGAGTCGACCTGCCCATTGGGTTTACTTGTCCAGGCCTTTAGAGTGTATAATCCCGGTTTAAAGTCAATATTGCCAAGAAAAAAAGGAAAAGACATTCCTGCGGAAATTGTATTTTTAATGGTGTCAACCGGCTGGCTGACACCATTCAACGTCCAATTAATTTTTACTGAAGATAATGGCTTGGTTCCGGCATTATGCAAATAGACATTTAAAGGCTGAAACCCGGCACAAACGGT
Organism: Bacteroidota bacterium; assembly: GCA_013287095.1. The sequence continues at coordinate 2,323 of JABDEJ010000029.1, forward strand.
ACCTGAAGGGCTTTCGATAGAATCAATCCCTGCATCGTTTTGAAACATATCATAGGCAAATTTAGCAAGATAGGTATCCCCAAGTCCATAGTTAATTGTTTGATGCACATTTGCTGTTGCCATTCCGCTGTCGGTAGCATTTCCTGTTAAATAAACATTTCCGGAAGCATCCGTACATACCGCATTCCCCGTTTCACCATCCCCGCCAAAATAAGTGGCCCAATCCAATTTGCCGGCAGCGCTATATACACTGAGAAAAGCCCCTCCATATATAGTTTGAAAACCATTTGATGTCGCGATACCTGACGAACTCTCTGTAGAACCGGCCATTATTATATCGCCAAAAATATCCATGGATATGCCGGTTGCCTCATCATCACCTGTTCCACCGTAATATGTGGCCCATGACAGCTTGCCAGAATTACTGAATTTTGCCAGGAACGCATCCTGTTGTCCTCCCAAAAATGTTTGCTGTGCACCGGATGTTGCAAGACCAGCGGTACTTTCTGTCTGTCCAGCAATGTAAACATTTCCATTTGCGTCTGCAACCACTGCATTGGCTTTGTCTTCACCGCTTCCTCCAAAATAGGTTGCCCATATTCTGGCTCCGGAACTGCTGAATTTTGTTAAGAGCGCATCATAACTTCCCGCGGGAGAAGTTTGATAAGCACCACTGGTAGCCAGTCCGGAGCTACCACCATCATCACCGGCCATATATATGTTGCCTGAAGCATCTGTTGCCAGGCTGTTTTCCTGGGTACCGCCATTCTGTCCATAATACGTTGCCCAGATTTCAGTTCCTGAAGAACTAAACTTGGCCAGAAAGCAGCAACTACCTCCAGTATACGAAGTCTGATAAGCGCCGGAAGTTGCCAAACCAGTGACGCCGCCTATTGAACCAGTAAAAATTACATTCCCCGATACATCAGTAGTAACGGCGATACCTGTACCCGATCCATTCCCGCTGAAATATGTTGCCCAGTCAAGCCCCCCGGTATTATTAAACTTTGCCAGAAAAGGACTTTCGTAACCTGTCCCCCCTCCCAGGGCTGTCTGAAACGCTCCTGAAGTTGCGATCCCTGAACTACTGAAAGTTGATCCTACGATATATACGTTCCCTTTTGCATCTGTTTTTATTCCATTTCCAAAATTTGTTTCCTCATATCTCCCTGGTCCTCCATAGTAAGTTCCCCATTCAAGTGTATCGAGAGCATTAAATTTTGCTACGAAAACATCACTGCTATTAATCCTGACCCCTTTCGCGCCAAATGCTTCCAGTTTCCCATTATAAGAGGTCTGATAGGCCCCGGACGTTGCGATATGAAGACCGCTGTATGTTGTACCCACCATAAATATATTGCCGGCAGCATCAGTACTTATATCACCTATCAAATCCTGATAATTTATAGGACTGCTATCACCATGATCTTCTCCACCATAGTAAGTTGTCCAGGTAAGGGTTGGATCTATCAGCAAATCCATCTTCTTATTATAATTCTCAACCTTAAATCCGCAATGGTTCCCTTGCCTCAGATAATGGCTAAAAACTTCCTGGCCATTAACAAAACTTTTTGGCTCGCTTTCATTCATGTCGCCGATAGCATTAGAAAAACAGATTCCACCATTTGCCAGTGCCTTTGTATTTTCCATACCATTCCAGGCCAGTTGTATATCGCTTACTTTTCCACCGGGATGTACTAAAAACGAATATTCCATCCCCTGTCCTACTGCCCTAAGAACCAGGTCGATATCAGGATAGATGTTTTTGTAGGTTAAAGTTTTGTATGTGTGAACATTGGTAATGCCGTGGTCTGCATCACCGGTAGTGTAAAAGTTTTCGTAATATTTTTGTTGGTTTTTCGGTATAATGTTAGCTGATCGATTGCTCCCCGTTAAAACGAGGTCCATTCTAGAAGTATAGATACAATTCATTGCGCCCATACGTGGTTGATCAATATCATTATCCGGCAGTCCTGTTGCCTCCGATACAGGATTTTTCCCATGGTTTTCGACCCTTGAAAACACAAAAGAAATCATTCCCGGTTTGCAATAGAAAAATACGCCTTTTGCTTGACCATAATATTTAGTTTCTGTGGGAGATTCAGAGAGTTGACCTTTATTTTCTATGAAAAAACAAGCTCTACGTGCCATCAAATCAGATTGACGTGACTTCGACTGAGCAGAACGAGCAGCATTTGAAAGCTTTGGAGGGAGCGCAAGAAGTATTGTTAAAACAAATACTCCTAAATGAAAAGGGTTTTTGATTTTCATAATTTTAATATTTTGGCAATCCGAAAATAAGAAAATTTATAATAAAACAAAAATATTTTGTATTAATATACAAACAGGGCCACAAAAAATAGTAGCCAAATTCTGACTACTTCATCTCTATAAGTTTTCTGCTAATTACCTGATCATTAACCATCATGTTTAAAAAATATGTCCCCGGGGATAAACCCATCTCACCGGCATATATTTCAACCTTATTTGGGCCAGCGCTAAATGTTTTATCAGATGGGGCAAATAATACATTCCCTTTCATATCAAGAACGCTTATTTTGACGTGTGAAATCTGGAGCAAATCGAAATTTATTAATGTCTTATCAGTAAATGGGTTGGGATAAATATCCAAACTTTTTATGGGTGGATCTAATGCGGAATATAATCCTGCGGACGTGATATCTATGGTAGAATCATTTTCTGAAACGCAGCCATACCTATTAGTTACCAGTAATTTGATTGTGTATTTTTTACTTTGTTGAAAGACATGGTTTACATGATAGCCCGATTCTAAAGCAGAACTATCTCCAAAGTTCCAGGTATAAGATGCTTTGCTGAGAGAGCTGTCACTGACTTTGAAAAGATAATTTTTTGAAACATTGCTGACACTCCATAATGCGTTTGGTAAAGGGTTGACTTTAACATTGACAGAATCAACAGTGCTGCACCCTGTGGCAGTTATAGTCTCACGCAAAATATAAAGACCGTCTAAAACTACAAGGACATTTGGGTCAGAAGTGTTTGATGTAAAACCGGAAGAGGAAGTCCACTTATATCGGTGTCCACTTATCGGAAGACCGCCGATGGTAATAAATTTGCCATAACAGGCACTGTCTGTTTTCTCAATTGGCATCGGAACGGGATTTACTACAAATGAATCAACTAAAGTATCATTAAAGGGAAAAGAATCAATCTGATTATTCGGCTTACTTGTCCATGCTTTTATGATATAAAGACCCTGTGAAAATTTAAAATTACCCAGATTAAAAGGAATGGACATTCCAGGTGAAATTGTGTTACTGAGGTTATCCGCCGGCTGGCTGGTACCATTCACTGTCCAATTGATATTTACGGAAGATAAGGGTTCGGTGCCTGCATTATGCAGATACACATTTACAGGTTGGAGTCCGGCACAAACAACGCCATCAGGACTTTGCATCGAATCAATTCCGGCATCATTTTGAAATAAATCATAAACGAATTTGGCCAGATATGCATCCCCTTTCCCATTATTCATTATTTGATATGCATTTGCAGTTGCGACTCCACCACTATCGGAAGCGCTTCCGGTAATATAGATATCCCCATAAGCATCAGCACATATACCATTCCCTGTTTCACCTGCGCCGCCATAATAGGAAGCCCAATTTAATTTACCGGTGGTATTATATACAGCAAGAAAGGCTCCGCCATAAGAAGTTTGACTGCCATTTGATGTCGCGATACCTGAATAGCTGCCTGTAGAGCCGGTGATCATAATATTGCCAAAAATATCTGTACATATACCCCCCGCCTCATCGTTACCGATTCCACCGAAATATGTAGCCCATGATAACTTACCTGAATTATTAAATTTCGCCAGGAAGGCATCATTCCCTCCTCCTAATGAAGTTTGCTGTGCACCTGATGTTGCGATACCAGTAGTGCTTTTTGTTTGCCCTGCCATATAAACATTCCCATCTTTGTCCACAACAACCCCAACAGCCTCATCTTCATTGTTCCCACCAAAATAAGTTGCCCAAATTCTGGCTCCGGAACTGCTGAACTTTGATAAGAGTGCATCATAATTCCCCCCTGAGGAAGTTTGATAAGCGCCATTGGTAGCCATTCCGGAACTGCCACCATCAGAACCGGCCAAATATATGTTTCCGGAAGCATCTGTAGCAAGGCTACCTTCCTGCGTGCTACCATATTGACCGTAATAAGTTGCCCAGATTTCGGTTCCTGAAGAACTAAACTTGGCCAGATAGCAGCAACCGCCTCCAGGATACTGATATGAAGTCTGATAGGCACCGGAAGTTGCCAAACCAGTGCTATTGGCTACGGAACCGGTAATAATTACATTCCCTGAAACATCGGTAGTAACAGCGCTACCTCCACTAGAGCCGTTCCCACTGAAATAAGTTGCCCAGTCGAGCCCACCTGAATTATTAAACTTAGCCAAAAAAGCTGCCGTTCCGGTAAATGTTGTCTGAAAAGCTCCTGATGTTGCAATATCTGTTGCGCTACTGGTGGATCCTATAATGTACACATTACCAAGTGCATCTGCTTTTATACCAGTCGCATCATTTGTTTGGTTCGCATTACCAGGCCCTCCATAATAAGTGGCCCATTCAAGTGTATCAAGGGAGTTAAATTTTGCCACAAAAACATCACTGCTCCTGCTATGATTCAAGCCATGTCCGTTCCCGCTGAAAGAAGTCTGATACGCCCCTGTTGTAGCAATGTGGAGACCGCTATATGTTTCTCCTGTAATAAAAACGTTACCATCAGCATCTGTGCTTACGGCATTACCATCATCTTCAAATTCCCCTCCGAAATATGTTGCCCAGGTTAAAGTCGGGTCTATTAATAAATCCACTTTATTATTATAATTCTCAACCTCAAATCCGTAATTGTTTCCCTTCTTCCGATAATGACTGATAACCTCCTGGCCATTAGCAAAACTTTTTGGTCCGCTTTCAACAATGCCACCAATAGCATTTGTATAACGGATACCATCATTTTCAAGAACCTTTGTTTTTTCAGCACCGTCCCATCTCAATTGTATGTCGCTTATTTTCCCACCGGGATGCACCAAAAAAGAATATTCCATCCCCTGGCCTACCGCTTTAAGAATCAGGTCTATATCTGGGTAGATATTTTGGTAAGTAACTGTTTTATAGGTATGAACATTGGTAATGCCATGATCAGCATTCCCGGTAGTGTAAAAGTTTTCGTAATATTTTTGTTGGTCAGTGGCGATAATAGTACTTAATGGATTACTCCCTGTTAAAACAAGGTTCATTCTTGAAGTATAGATGTAATTCGTTGCGTCTGTATTTGGACGTTTAATATCATTATCCGGCAGCCCTGTTGCCTCAGAAACAAGATTTTTTTCATCGTTTTTAATTTTTGTAAATACAAATGAAATCATTCCAGGTTTACAATAGAAAAATACGTCGTTTGAATGACCATAATATTTGATTTCAAGAGGAGACTCCGAGAGTTGGCCTTTATTTTCTATGAAAAAACTCGCTTTGCGTGCGATTAAAGTAGTTTGATGAGACTTTAGATCCGGAAAATGGACAGCGTTTACCAGCTTTGGCGAAAGGGCAAGAAGTATAGTTGAGATAAATACTCCCAGGTAAAGAGGGGTTCTTATTTTCATAATATTGACATTTTGGCAACCCAAAAATAATAAAATTTATTTTAAATCAAAAATAATTTAAGTCTCCGTACAACCTTTCTGTCCTTCCCATCGTCTTAGGGTTATTACAACTGCCTTATTTTCTACTTTCCTTCTTCCCTCTTCTTCAAAACCCGCATTGTATCAGACAGTGCGGGTTTGTTTTTTGGGCCTCACCCCGGCCCTCTCCTAAAGGAGAGGGAGTCCAATGGATAATAGTTTATTTTCCGCATCTTTGCACCTGAATTCATATTCCATGCAAAAGAAAATCGTAAAAGTTGGGAACATTTCATGCGGCGCAGACCAGTTGTTCCTCATCTCTGGGCCCTGTGTTATAGAGGATGAAAGCATTATGATGCGTACGGCAGAGCATCTCAAAAAGGTAACCGAGAAACTCAATATCCCGCTTATTTTCAAGTCTTCGTTTCAGAAAGATAACCGTAGTTCTGTAAAATACTATAACGGGCCTGGCATTGAAGAAGGGCTTAAAGTACTCCAAAAAATTAAAGACCAGTTCGGATTTCCGCTTTTGTCTGACATTCATTATCCCGACCAGGTAAAAGCCGCAGCTGAAGTCCTGGACGTGATTCAAATACCGGCCTATCTCTGTATGCAAACAGATTTGATGGTTACGGCAGCAAAATCGAATAAGGTCATTAATATTAAGCATGGTCAGTTCATTGCTCCTGAAAACATGATCAAACCCGTTCAGAAATGCCTCGATAATGGAAATGACCAGATCATCCTCACAGAACGAGGCTACACATTTGGATATAATGACCTTGTGGTTGATCCAAGGAGCTTTTATCATTTAAACCAGACCGGCTACCCGGTTGTTTTTGACATTACCCACTCCATCAGGAAATACGGAATCCCAAGTGCTGACCCTAATGGAGGTGCCAGGGAGTTTTTGCCCGTATTGTCCAAAGCAGGTGTTGCTTCAGGGGTAGATGGTATTTTTATTGAAACACACCCTGATCCTTCCACAGCCTTATGCGATGCTGCAAGCCAGCTTTGCGTATTCGACCTAGAAGAGTTCCTGAAACCACTTCTTGAGATTCACGATATTGAAGTAAAATATAGAAAATAGAAATACACATGGAATTATACCTTGATTCAGTTGATATTAGAGAAATAGAAGAAGCGTTTAAACTCGGGTTTCTTGCAGGACTTACCACTACTCCTACTTTCATGCACCGTGAAGGGATTACAGATATAGATGGAATGATCCTGAAACTTTCCAAAATGGTGCCTGTACTTCAGGTGGAAGCACTTGGCGAAACTGCAGAAAAAATCTATGAAGAAGCACACCGTCTTGTAAAGCTGGGACTTAGTAAAAAGACGACTGTTTTCAAGATTCCTGTTTCCCTTGAAGGGGTTCGGGCTTGCAAAATGCTTATTAATGAAGACTTTAAAGTTAATGTACATTTAATCTATACCCTTCAGCAAGCATACATGGCCATGGCTGCCGGTGCTACTTATGTATGTCCTCTGGTTGGGCGTTTACAGGATCAGGGACATGATGCGCTGGCTCTTGTAGAACAATGTGTTGAAGCGGTAAACTATTATGGCTACAATACCAAGATCATGTTTTCATCGGTGAGGCATGCAGAACACGTGCGAAATGCGATCAATATTGGCGTTCACACCTGCACCATCCCATGGAAAGTAATGAAGCAACTGACCGAGAATAATTTCACCACTCTCGGAACCCAGCAGTTTTTTGAGCATACACGCCTTATGACGGTAAATGTAAAAGATGTTATCAGCAAAAGCAATCCAATTGTGACCCGAAATGATACGGTTCTGGATGCGATCGTTCAAATGACAGAATCAGGATTTGGAGCAGTGAGCGTTGTAGATGATCATAAAAACCTTATTGGCGTGTTTACAGATGGAGACCTCAGGAGGCATTTGAAAACGGATGGCAAAGAAATGTTATCCAAAAAAATATCTGAATTCAGTTTTAATGAACCTGCAACCATCAGCGGAGAAGCATTGCTTATTGATGCCTCAGAGATATTTAAAAAACGAAAAATTGACAATATCGTTGTCGTTGAAAACCAGAAGCCGATTGGTATGTTAGATGTACAGGATCTCGTAAAACTAAATGCTATAAACTAATACGATTTACCTTCTCTTTTAGGAGAAGGATTAAGGAAGAGGCAAATAAACTAATCTATGACAGTCGAAAAAATATTTGAAGATGCCGGCGGGAATTTCCTGAATTCGTACCCTTGGTTTGTTACAAAAGCCTCACATGTCAAGGCATTTCTTTTTGACTGGGACGGCGTATTTAACACAGGTGCCAAAGGCGAAGGGCTTTCGAGTGGATTTACGGAATCTGACTCCATGGGATTGAACATGCTGAGGCTTTCTTATTGGATGACCAACAGCCAGATGCCTATTGTCGGGATCATTACCGGGCAAAATAATCAGTCCGCCATTCAACTTGCAAAAAGAGAACATTTCAAAGCCGTCTATTATGGTTTTCTAAATAAGAAAAAAGCCTTTGAACATTTTTTGGAAGAACATAAACTCGAAGCAAGCCAGGTGGCTTATGTTTTTGATGATATCCTGGATATAGCTATTGCAGATATATGCGGCCTTCGCATATTTGTAAATAACAACGGCAGCCCATTATTTGAAAATTTCATAAAAGAGAATAGCCTTGCAGACTATATCACTGCAAATAAGGGTAATAATAATGCCGTACGCGAGGCCTGCGAGCTGATTATTGGTGTTAATGGCAACTATAATGAAACCATCAAAGAACGCATCTCATTCAACCCCCTTTACGAGCAATATCTTGCTGAAAGGAACGGGATTATAACTGATTTCTTTAAAGAAGAGAATTTGATATAAATAAGGCGTTAGGGGTTAGGCATTAGGCGTTAGGAAGACATAAATGCAGAGTGATGGCAATTCAAAAGTTTAAGGATATTATAGCATGGCAAAAGGCTCAAGACCTTCCAACTGAAATTTATTTAATTTTTGGGTTGTCTAAAGATTTTGGGTTTAAGGATCAAGTAACAAGAGCTGCCATTTCTATATCAAATAATATTGCTGAAGGCTTTGATAGAAGCAGTGATGCGGATTTTAGTCGCTTTCTCTATTTTGCTTTAGGCTCATGTAGCGAAGTTAGATAAATGCTTTATCTTGCAGAAAGATTAAATTATTTCACACCTGAAAAACGGGACAGCTTGATTAATGGCACTAACGAAATCTCTAAAATCATTACTGGCCTAATTAAATCACTTTCAAGAAAGCCTAACGCCCAATCCCTAACGCCTAATGCCTAATATATCTGTTTTTTGCGGTTCCAGTTTCGGAGTTAACCCTGTTTACGTTGAATCAACAATTGCATTTGGGAAATTGATTGCAGAAAAAGGTTTGACCCTGGTTTATGGCGGTGGAAATACCGGGCTCATGGGCGTTTTGGCTGACACTGTGTTGGAAGCAGGAGGTGAAGTAATCGGTATTATCCCTAAAACTTTATTTGAAAGAGAACGCGCACATCAGAGGCTTACAAAACTACACGTTGTTTATTCTATGCACGAGCGTAAAGCCATGATGGACAGATTGTCACAAGGGGTAGTAGCATTGCCGGGAGGCTTGGGTACTTTCGATGAAATCATTGAAATAATGACCTGGAATCAGTTAAAATTCATTAATAAACCAGCTGGCTTTCTTAATGTTTCTGGATATTTTGATCATATTCTTGCCCAGATAAATTTTGCCGCAGAAGAAGGCTTTGTTTCTAAAGACTTTATGGACAGAATCATTGTTGAAACCGATGGGGAAACTTTATTGAATAAGTTGATGACGTTATCGTAATTAACCCCTCTCCTATTTTTCATTTAACACAACAAGTGGACTATGCAAACAGATACCGTAATCTCAACTGACGGCACAATAATAGAATACAATTTCACAGGCAATGGGCCAGGTATCCTTATCATTTCAGGGGGATCACGGGCAGCATGGCATTATTTTAAGCTCGCTGAATATCTCTCAAATAAATTTACTGTTTATCTGATAAACCGAAGAGGACGTGGAAATAGTGGCCCGCAAGGCATTGGTTACAACGTCCAAAAAGAATGCGAAGATGCAATAAGCATTATCAAAAAACATGATATCCCGTTTATCTTTGGACATAGTTTTGGCGGGGTGGTAGCGCTGAATGTGGCATTAAATTATCCCGTAAAGAAAGTTGCGGTTTTTGAACCTGCAGTGTCTGGCAACAATAGCCTGCCCACAAGTTGGCTACCCAAATTTGAAAAGCAGTTACGGGCACAAGACCATATCGGTGCTATGATAACCATGATAAAAGGGCTGCAAATGGCCTCTTTTCTAAAATACATTCCCAACACTTTGTTAAAAATGGTTTTTAGAAAGATGGCACCAAAGAACCCGACATGGGATGAAGATAAGCTATTGCTTCCCATGCTCGCCAATGAAGTAAAAGCGGGAATTGCAATAGACAATGATGCTTCCAGATACGGGTCAATAAATTGTCTGGTGCTATTGCTTGGCGGCTCCAAAAGCCCTAAATTCTTGCTTGACGGATTGAGTAAATTGCATGAAATTATCCCATCATCATCTATCCATATTATGAAGGGTCTAGGCCACAATACACCTGATGATATGGGGCCGGAATTGACAGCAGAGGACTTAAAGGGGTTTTTCAACTAAGCGCCATTCCGCTTGAAACAAAAAAGTTGTAATTTCGTTAAATCCTTCTAAAATATTAACCGGCCTATTTCGTCCTAATATTGAACCATAAAAAACAATCCTGAATGTCCATAAAGCATCTTTCACGAAAGGAAATTATTTTTATCATGCTCGGCGTGATGCTCGGCGTATTGCTCTCTGCCCTCGATTCATCTGTGGTTGGTACGGCTATGCCGAAAATTATTGCAGACCTGCATGGCATGTCAGAATACAGCTGGCCATTTACTGCCTATATGCTTTGCTCCACCATTATTATTCCAATTTCCGGGAAAATGGCAGACAGTTATGGGCGTAAACTGGTTTACCTTTCCGGGATTGCCATATTTCTGCTCACCTCCGCTTTATGCGGACTTTCACAGAACATGATACAGCTCATCATGTTTCGTGGCGCGCAGGGCTTGGGTGGAGGGATCATCATGTCTAGCGCATTTGCTGTTGTAGGAGAAATTTTCACACCCCGTGAAAGAGGAAAATACATGGGCTTTGTAACATCGATGTTTGGCTTGTCAAGTCTGATCGGCCCTTCAATTGGCGGACTTATCACAGATGCTTTCGGATGGCGCTGGATATTTTATGTGAATATCCCATTGGGAATTATTGCTTTTATCACTGTCTTTTTAGCTCTGCCTTCCGCAGGTGAAGATCTGGAGAAAAAACAAATTGACTACCAGGGCCTTCTCATGTTTATTCTTGGCATCGTGCCATTCCTGCTCGCCTTTACATGGGCCGGCAATCAATATGAATGGGCTTCACCGCAGATAATAGGCATGTTTATCTTTGCGATGATAGCATTTGTCATTTTCTATTTTATTGAAAAGAAAGCAGATAATCCAATTATCCCGCTTAGTTTGTTCAGAAACAAAATATTCAATATATCCATCGGTGCACTTTTTATGGGAAGTGTCACCATGTTCGGTATTATCATTTTCTTGCCACTGTTTGTGCAAACGGTTATGGGCAAAAGCGCCAGCGGTTCCGGTGAAATTGTGACTCCATTAATGCTTGCATTTGTGTTTAGCTCAATCATAGCAGGAAGAATTATTTCCGCAACAGGCAAGTATAAAATCCTGGCCATATCAGGATTTACATTTGTGATAGGGGGAGCCATTCTTTTCTTTATGATGAAGCCTGATATTTCAGATGCCCACCTTATTTTCAATATGTTGATTCTCGGAGTCGGGCTTGGTTCTACCATGCCTACCTTTAACATTGCAATTCAAAATTCTTTCCCGCAAAGCATGACAGGTGTGGTCACTGGGGGGGTTCAGTTTTTCAGGAATATGGGCTCAACCATAGGTGCAGCAATCATGGGTTCCGTTATGATGGCCAGGATGAGTTATCATTATACCCAGACCGTACAAACAATGGCAACACTGACACATGGCCAGGTGCCGGCGCAGGTAGCCACGCTAATGAAAAGCCCAATGGCGCTCAAAGACCCGCATAATCTAATGCAAATGAAACAGATGATGGCGGGTACACCCGGTATGTTTGAAAAAGTAATGGGGCTGATTCACAGCGTACTTATAGATTCCTTGCACGATGTGTTCTTTATTTCCATATTGTCTTCGGGGCTGGCCCTGCTCTGCGCAATTCTCTTAAAGGAAATTCCGCTTAGAGGCGGCAGAGAGAAAGAAATTGCGGTGATTGACTAATAAACCCTTACTCTTATATTTCAATCGTTTTCAGCCATTCAATAGCCTTCTCTTTGCCCGAGAATATCTTAAAAGGTTTCCTGGTCTTATTGAAGTTGAGAAAGAAATTCAAAATGATTTTTGTTATTATTGATGGCGCAATTGCGGCGGCAGTTTCAGCGAGGTACAAAGCTTCTTCGGAGGCTTAATAATCTCTCTCTTCCTTCGAAACGGATCTTACATTGGTTGCGTCCGACAATATTTTGCTTGGCTGATTGTTTGTTAGCCTTAACCTGCTTGCAACACTCATTTTAGCAATATTAAGGTAAACTACAGGTTTCTTATAATAGCAACAAAAGATTCCTTCTTCTTCCCAAAAGACAAACCATTCATTCTCCTCTAGTATTTTTAGGGCCGGCAAAGCAAGGCAAAGCTAAGAAATGATAATGAGCTAATATTGAATCCTATATTTTAAATCACCGGGGATGAGGATATTCTATTGATAACTATTTTTCAGTTTCTGTCATTTTCAGCCATTCAAAAGCCTTTTCTTTGCTTGTGAATATCTGAAAAGGAATTTTAGGTTTATTGAAACTCAGAAAAAAGTTAGCAATGAGCTTGGTTATCCTTGAAGGTGCCAAAACGGCGCAGGCTTGAGCCATGTATATTGATTCATCTGACGCAGAATATTCTCTTGCAGCCTGGGAAACATATCTGAGGTTCTTGATATCCAAAAACAATTTACAAGGATGGCTTTTGGAGTGTCTCAGTCTTGCTGCCACACTCATTTTTGCCATTTCAAGGTCAACGGTGGGTTTTTTATAGCGACTGCAATAAATTCCATCTTCTTCCCACAAGACAAACCAATCGTTTTCCTCAAGTATTTTCATAAGATAATCGCAACCCCATAACAAAGTTAGTGAATGTTATTCGTTTTCATACCAATCTTTCAAATTACTACATGCGCAACTTCCTGAATAGATCCACTGCATAATCATCTGTCATGCCCGTAATAAAGTCGAGGGCGATCTGTATTTTGCGGTATTGGCTTTCACCGTTGTAATGATACTGAAGAGGAATAAGCTTTTGCAGTTTCCTTGAAAAATTGGTTCCCGGACTTGCAACAGCAGATACAAACTCAGATAACAATCCGGTCAATACTTTATTCCCTGCAATTTCGACCTCTATGCTTGAGGGATGATTGTATATTTTTTCATTTGATAATGACTCCAATTTGTCTATCACTGTTTTCGCTTCCGGGACAATCCCTTTCACCAGCTTTTCATCATGTCTTCCATCTAAAATAGAATGTCTGTTTGATATAAATACCTCAGTGACTGCAGATATCAGGTTATTAATAGTTATAGCCCTTAAATACGCCAATCGTTCATTTTTATCATATTCCGCTACCTGACTCATTCCCTTTTGGATACGCTCATTATGTCTGCCCCCCTTCAGTGCGATATTAAGTTCCAGGAATACGCCTGCAACTGTAGTATAGTCGATAATTCCAAGACGATGGGCATCTTCAAGATCAATAATATGAGTGCTTATATCGTCAGCAGCCTCAACCAAACTGGCAAATGGATGTCTTACAAATGAAATCGGATTATCAGTGATCATTTTTAGCCTGAAAATCTCTGCCAATGACCTGAAAATGTCGATTTCACTTTGAAAAACACCATAATTTCTGGCAGACGGCTTTTCAAAATGGTTGGCATTGGAAGCTCTTGGATATTTCACCATTGAAATCAGGGTGGTATATGTCAGGCAGAAGCCTCCTTCTCTCCTACCATTGAAACGATGTGCCATTACCCTTAATGCATTTGCATTCCCTTCAAAGTTTGTAAGATCGGCCCATTCAGCATCCGCAAGTCCGTTTTTGAATTCAGGATGGTTCATAAAAAACTGCGAAATTGCATTTTCACCTGAACCACCAAATGGCGGATAACCAATATCATGCGCCAGGCAGGCAGCCGCAACGACATTGCCAAGCTGGTTTCGGTAGAAATCTTTTGCCATTTCAGGCATTTCCCGATTGTCTGGTGCATCTGCCAGTGCATTTCCAATGCTATTGCCAATAGACCTTCCGATACTGGCAGCTTCAAGGCTATGCGTTAATCGGTTGTGGACAAAAACATTGCCTGGCAAAGGAAAAACTGTGGTTTTGGTTTGCAGCCTGCGGAACGGTGAAGAAAAAACAATCCGGTCATAATCGCGCTGAAATGCTGTTCTGTTCCTGGATGATTCCTCCCCCGGAGGGATAGGGGTAAAAATACCAAGCCTGTTTGATGAAAATAGATCCTGCCACATGATGCAATTATAGGGCTAATTTGTGAAAATATACCAATAAGGTTTTCGCAGTCCCAGAGGGACGATATATTGGCAGGACATCCGTTTGTTTTGTTTTCGAGTGCCGTAGGTACGATATTTTCTTTGTAAAGAGAAAAATGTCATCTCTGCGGGATTCTAGAAGGGTCGTGTTCTTAATTTCTACCAATATGTCGTCCCTCCGGGACTTTTGAATGTGGTAATTCTTTCTAATTACTAAAATCAACCTATCCCAATACGAACTGAATCGTATCACCGCTTCGCATTTCGAGCCTCACTTTTTTATTTATAAGCAATTGTTTCAGTGTGGTTTCCGAAGGATATTTCACGGTCAATAATTCTAATCCGGATATTTTGGAAATTTCAAATTCCTTTTCAAGAGCCTTCAAAAAATCTCCTCCAGAACCGGGTCGTTCATCAATGCAAATCTGGAAGCTGATAGCTGAATTATGCATAACATTGACTTTGATACCATACCTGACCACCTCATCAAATATCTGTTCTATAGCTTCTTCCGCAATAAATGAATAATCCTTTGTAGATAAAGAGATAAGTGACTGGTTTTCTTTGAGGATGATAATGGGTGTTTGAATACTATCGTTTGCGTCATTTGCAGTGCCAATCATTGTACCGGGCGAATCAGGCTGCAAAAATGAACGAACACTGAGGCTTATATTTTTATTTTGAAGAGGCTTTATGGTTTTTGGATGTAAAACTGTGGCTCCGTAATAAGTCATTTCAACTACATCCTGATAAGACAATTCCTTAAACTGGATAGTGTCTTTAAATTTCTTGGGGTCAGCATTTAAAATACCGGGTACATCTTTCCATATTACAAGTTGCTCAGCATCCAAACAATACGCAAATATAGAAGCTGTAAAGTCTGAACCTTCCCTGCCAAGGGTGGTGGTTATTTTTGGTGGTGCGCTGCCTATAAACCCCTGCGTGATGACCGGAACCTTTTGTGCAATGGTGGGAATGTGTCCTGAAATAAGAGCCTGAGTAACATCCCAATCCACGCGCGCCTCCCTATGCAGTTCATTGGTTACAATATAATCCCTTGCATCAAGCCACTTATTTTCAAATCCTGAATCTGACAGATAAGCGCTAACAATTTTGGTTGACAAGATTTCGCCGTAGCTTACAATATAATCGTATTCAGCATCGTATCCAATTTTTGATGGGTTGCGAAGACGATTTCCAAGTTCCGAAAAAATGTTTTCCAATTCATCCCAAATTGATTTTGATTGATCAGGTATGAGATTATCAAGGATCTCAAAATGATATTTTCTAACAATATCGAGTTTGGCCAAAGTATCCTCATTGTTCCAATATGCATTTAAAACTGCTTCCAGCGCATTGGTTGTCTTGCCCATGGCAGAAATAACGATCACAATAGGCCCTGAAACATATTTTTCAAGGATACTTTTAACATTTCGAACTGCTTCCGCATCTTTAACTGAAGCCCCGCCAAATTTGAAGATCTGCATAGTTTATTTAATTATAAACCCCTCCAATTGCTCCCTGGTAAACCGGCAGGTTTTCCATTCTTCATCAAAATTGGCTTTGTACTTTTTGTAAAATTCAATGGCAGGGAGATTCCAGTCCAATACCTGCCATACCATTTTTCCAGCATTAGTTTCCCGTGCATGTTGAGCTACCGCCTCAAAAAGTTTGCTGCCAATGCCTGTCTTCCTGTGAGCCTCACGGACAATAAGGTCTTCCAGATAAACTGAAACACCTTTCCAGGTAGAATACATATTATATCCCAGGGCTATACCCACTATTTCGTTTTCTTTGTCGGCTACAAAGGCAAAGAACTGCTTGTCGGCAAAATCTTTATGCAATTGCTCCAGGGTTATTACAAACTCATGTGGGGCTTTTTCATAGATTGCAAGCTCGCGGATCAATTCCCATATTCCGGGAATATCTTCTTGTTTGGCAGGTCTTACCATAGTGGTTTAAAAGTGTTAATTGTTGATAAATAATTAAACATGTTTTCTTTCTGACCTCATTCAAATTTCTCCTGAAGGAGAAAAGCCAATCGGACTGTCTAATTATTTATCTCTCCAATATTATGTTAATTTTGCGCCTCGAAATTACGAAAACAGTATTTATATGAGTCATAATGTTAAAACCCTCAGCCAGTTTATTGTAGAGCATGAAAATGATTTCCCATACTCCAAAGGAGAACTTTCAAGGCTACTGAATGATATTGGCATCGCATCCAAGATCATTAACCGGGAAGTGAACAAGGCAGGGCTCGTAAATATCCTTGGTGATACCGGGGATATTAATGTACAAGGCGAAGAAGTCAAAAAACTCGACATCTTTGCCAATGAGCAGTTAATCGCGGCACTTACTTCTGGTGGAGAGGTGTGCGTAATGGGTTCTGAAGAAAACGAAGATATTATTGAAGTAGCAGGTAAAGGGCTTCATGGCGCTAAATATGTTGTGCTGTTTGATCCTTTAGACGGCTCATCGAATATTGATGTGAATGCTTCTATTGGTACTATTTTTAGTGTTTACCGAAGAAAAACCGAGGGACACGGACCCGGAACTATTGAAGATTGCCTCCAGAAAGGGGTTGACCAGGTAGCTGCCGGATATGTAATTTATGGTTCTTCTACCATACTGGTTTATTCTACTGGAAATGGGGTAAATGGTTTCACTTTAGACCCTTCTATTGGCGAATTTTGCCTTTCACATCCCAATATCCAGACACCCAAAGACGGTACTATTTATTCCCTGAATGAAGGCAATACTTCCGATTTTCCCGAAGGTGTGAAACACTATGTATCCTGGTGTAAAGAAGTGAATAAAGAAGATAAACGTCCCTATTCCAGCCGGTATATCGGCTCATTCGTTGCAGATTTCCATAGAAACCTGCTAAAGGGTGGCATATTCATCTACCCACCCACTGCCAAAGCCCCAAAAGGGAAGCTGAGGCTCATGTATGAAGTAAATCCTCTTGGTTTCCTGATTGAACAAGCCGGAGGCCGTGCCACAGATGGAAAAAATAGAGTTTTAGAACTGGAACCACTATCCCTGCATCAGCGCACGCCCTTATTCATTGGCAGCGAAAACATGGTAAAACAAGCAGAGAAGTTTCTCGAAATGGCTGAAAGTGGGAAGCCGGTTCTGAATATGTAGAATTGCTTCGGCGTATTGCCCTGACCCTAAAGGGAACTATCCGATAGTTTACCTGTAATAGTTCACGGTTGACAGTTTACGGTATATTACCAACATCAGAGAACTCACCCATAGTTCCCTTTAGGGTCAGGGCTTGGCAGCGAAATTTTTCCCTTTTATTTCAAGGTAAGTACCCACGTTTCAACATCCGCGGGACCTTGCTGAGATTGAGATTGAGAAATAACCTTATAACCTTCTAAATTAAGTTTTTGAATGATTTCAAGTACTTTAGAAGAACTTGATTTGTATTTATCGAAACTTGCTCCATTATTTCCCCATCCAGAAACATCTGTCTCGATTATCTTACTATTGCCATAGTCTATCCATGCTTCATTTTTGCCGAGAAGCATCCAAACCTTGACGAACACCGTCTCCGGCTTGTCCTCAGCAGGTCTTTTGGCGAAAATGAAGAATGTGGTGCTGGCGATAGCAAACAACGACAGTAAGGAGATAAGTTTGAGGCGTTTTTTCATGATTTTTTTGTTTTTTAGTTGGAGACGAATGTAGGGAAATTGTCTGATTATTGTCTGAACTATGATTTTTAGGATGGACAGATTTTAGGAGGTCTATATAATCAAACCCTCTAACTATCTCATTTTTAACACTGACTCCTGATTCCTGACCCCTGACTCCTTTATTTCATCTACTTTTCTTAATTTTGCACCGTTTTTTCACAGAATCAGAGGTAATCAAAGTAAGGTGGCATTTCAGCTTTTCAACAAAACCAATGCAGAAACATCTTCCGAAGACAAAAAAATGGCGTTAAAATTTCAAAAGTTACAGGTTCATAAAGTCGTTCGTGAAACACCGGATGCTATTACCATCTTTTTTCAGAATCCTGACAAACAGGTTTTCAACTATATCCCAGGCCAATATCTCACTTTAAGGACAGAGATCAACGGTAAAGCGGTCAATAGGGCATTTTCACTATGCTCCTCACCTATTACCGATGAGCTTTTGGCAGTAACCGTGAAAAGAACTCCGGGTGGATTGGTTTCTACCTATTTTATAGATAACCTCAAGGCTGGAGACTATCTTGAAGTAATGCCTCCTATGGGTAACTTCACAGCCAAGCTAAAAGATTACCAGGTAAAGCATTATGTCCTGATCGGGGCAGGAAGCGGCATCACGCCTTTGATGTCGATCATGAAATCAGCGCTGGAAGTTGAGCCAATGAGTAAGGTGACTTTACTTTTTGGCAATACGAATACCGGTTCCGCCATATTTTATAGCACGCTTCAATCCCTACAGGAAAAATACCCTGACAGGCTGAAGGTAATTCATATCCTTACACAACCAGAACCAGGCTGGACGGGCCATACTGGGAGAATAAATAAGGCTTCTGCCAAAGATATCCTGCTACCGTTAGTTGGAGCCGATACCCTATCGAAAGAGTTTTATGTTTGCGGGCCGTCCGGCATGATGGAAGAAGCTGTAAATGCATTGAAAGAAATGCATATCCACGCGGATAACATCCATCAGGAACATTTCTCTGCACCTCTTTCGCACCCTGAAGACGAACCTGAAAAACAAGCTGCTGTCGCAGAATTGAAACCGGGAACGGTTAAGGTGATCCTTGAAGGCAAAGAATACAATATTGAAGTCAGACCAAGCGACAGCATCCTTGAAGCCGCGCTTGATAACGATCTCGATCCTCCTTATGCCTGCATGATAGGTTCCTGTTGCACCTGCAAGGCCAAGCTGCTTTCCGGCAAGGTAATCATGGATGATAGAGAAGGTCTGACAGATGAAGAGATCCGTGATGGCTTTGTTTTAACGTGCCAGAGCCATCCAACCACGCCCAACGTGGTAGTTAGCTATGATGAAATTTAGGCCGTTTCTTAGAGTGTTGTGCTTTGAGTATTTTAGTTAGATTTGTCTCGCAAACAACTCTATAACTTAACAACTCTATAACTCAATAACTAACTTATGGAAGAACTTGAAGTTCCCACAGAACACCTTCACGAACAAATTCAGGAAGCGGCCGAAGAAAAAAAAGAAAGATGGATACTTTACGTGGCTCTATCAACTGCAATCATAGCAGTTTTGGCGGCTATCGCAGGGCTTATGGGTGGCCATCACTCCAATGAAGCCCTGCTTGAACAGCTAAAAGCAAGTGACCAATGGGCTTATTTTCAGGCCAAAGGCATCAAATCTGAAATTGCTTCATCAACTGCCAAAATCCTGGCTGCATCCGGGACTAAAGTTGATGCAAGTGACCTGAAACAAAAGATAGCTAAATACGAGACGGAAAAAACAGAAATCAAAACACTGGCGACCGAATTTGAAACCAGTTCTAAAGAACATCTCGAAAGGCATTTGAATTTTGCTAAATCAGTAACTATTTTCCAGATTTCCATAGCTATAGCTGCAATTGCAATTCTTACCAGGCGCAAACTGCTTTGGGGCATGAGCCTTCTCGCGGCCATCGGCGGTACATGGTTCTTAGTTGCAGGGTTTTTTGTAAATAGAACCCCCTGTTTTGAAAATTACCGCAACCGATAAAATTTTCTGGAACCGGGTTTTCCCGATCATCATCCTTATCCTGGTGTTCGCTTCCAGGATACCATTGATCACAAGTGATGGATTCAAAGCTGATGGTGACGAATCCATAGTAGGCCTCATGGCTAAAGCAATTGTCGATCATGCCGATTTTAAAGTCTATTTCTGGGGCCAGCAATACGGGTTTGTAACTTTTGAAACTTCTATCGCAGCCCTGGCATTCAAGGTATTCGGGATGAATGTTTATTCTCTGAAACTGTCCATGCTGTTTTTATGGGCTACCGGCTGCATATTTTTATACAAAGCAGTCAATAATACATTTGGTTTCAGGATTGCGGTGCTATTTACAATATTGCTTATTGCCTGCCCGGCATGGGGTTTATGGTCAATGAAGGCCAGAGGCGGGTACATAACGGCCTTTTTATTTTCTGGTTTGGTTGGATGGATCATTACCACCATCAATAGC
This sequence comes from Bacteroidota bacterium, assembly GCA_013287095.1. The sequence continues at coordinate 22,850 of JABDEJ010000029.1, forward strand.
AAGAGAGATAAAAAGTTACTGGGACTCTGGATTGTGATGGGCTTAAGTATTTCAATTATTTATTTTGCCCAAAAACTATGGTTGCTGAGCCTATTGCCTTTTATTCTGACTTTATTCATTAGAAAGCAAAATATCAGGGGCCTGGTAATTATGATGTGTGCTATAGCGGGAACTGCTTTGACTATTCATTACTTTTCAATTCGCGAAATGAGCAATTACTGGAAGTACGATTTCGCACCTGCTTTTTATTTTCCAAGGGATATATCAACAGCTTTCAACTGGCTTCACGTTCATTTTAACGGAGCCTATTTTCTAAGCTTTGTATTGCATGGAGGCACTATAAATGAAATATCAGGCTGGGTTTGGGTGGTCACTTTTGCTTTGCTGCTTGTTATTCAGATCATCAGGCTTGTTACCAGGAATTTCAACCCGTTATCACATTTGCTTTTTCTATCTGCTTGTCTTTCAACAATCGCTCTTTTCAATAGCCATTCAGATTATTTTGAATACAGGTACTTATTGCCAATGGATGTTCCTCTTATTCTTTGCTTTGTGATTGAATGTGCAGGTATTGCCTCTTTAATAAAATGGGATAAAGTTTATGCATTGTTGCTGTTCTCCTGTTTCAATTTTATGGGACTGTACCAATTGCGAAATATTACCACAGAATATTCAGGTGAAGCGCCAGAACAATCCTTTTCAGTGGCCATGAAAGAGATGACAAGCTACCTGGAAAGCAAGGATGTACATTATACATTTTCTCAAAGTGCTGCATTGTTATGGCAAATCAGCTTCTACAGCAATGGTCAGGTTTTATCCCGGTACCATGATGCGATTGACAGGAATGCAAGCTATACTTCGCAGGTTACAAACGCTTTTAAGGCAGGAAAACCCGCTGCTATTATAGACTATTATAATTCTGAAACCCTTAATCCCAACGCGCCTGCCATAGGTATTGGTCCCTCAAAAATCCTTGCATTCGGAAAGCAATTCAGTGTCTATTTATACCCGGACAAAAAAACACTTGAAGGCCTGCATTTTGACCTGAAATAAACCCGGTTATCTTCTCCTTCCCATAATCCTGAGAAGCAACAGGAACAGGTTTATAAAATCAAGATAAAGCGTCAAAGCGCCGATAATGGATGCTTTGTGTTCCATTTCTTCGCCCTGGATATTAAGTGAAAGGGCTTTTAATTTCTGTGTATCATAAGCTACAAGACCTACAAAAATCACTACACCAACATAGGTTACTATCCAGTATAATTGTGGGCTGTTCAGAAAGAAATTAACCACCGAAGCGATAATGATTCCGATTAAGGCCATCATCAGAATTCTTCCCATGGAAGTAAGGTCCCTTTTGGTGAAATAACCATAAAGGCTCATAATACCAAATGTGCCTGCCGTTACGAAAAACGTGGAAGCAATTGAGGCAGTTGTGAAAAAACTCAGGATGACACCAAATGTGAGACCATTCAGAGCAGAATAGATAACAAAAAGCAGGCGTGCCACATTTACAGACACTTTATTCACCAGGAATGACAGACCCATGACCACGCCCAGTTCGAGCAATAATAATATCATGTAATTCGGGGCGATCCTTTGTATCAGGCTTTCATTGCCCATCACGTACCAGGCTATAAACCCAGTGATGGCGAGGGCTCCGGTCATAAGTCCATAAACATTGGTAATGAATACGTTTTGTCTCGTTTTTACCTCGCTCTGGCTTAAGTTGATTATGTTGTTTTCCATTTTCTTATTTTAGTTTTTAATATATGGGGTCAAATTTATTAAAATCCAATTCACAAAGTATGCCAATTGTGATTTGTCTCTGATTTCGGAAATTTTGTCTTTGCCAAGCAGATGTATCGCTTTGTTGTACGTTTTCCCTCTTCGTGCACCGTAGCCTTTGGCGAAGGAGGAACCGCCTGACCCCTGATTCCTGGCTTCTTATTCAAACATCGTTATTGTCCCCTTAAAATAGCTCTGCTTGCCGTTGTAGTCGGTTACAGTGATAATGTAGATATAAATACCCTGCTGAACGAACTGGCCTTGTGAAGCCCCGTCCCATGCCTTACTCAATGTTGTGCTATAAATCTGCTCACCCCATCGGTTGTAAATCTTCATTGAGTAATTCTTAACATAGACCCCAACGGGGCCAAACTGATCATTAACCCCATCCTGATCATAGGGAGTAAAAGAATTCGGTATAAACACTGTCGCATCCTGGTGGACACATTCTACTGTAGAGCGTGAAAGCTGGTTGTATTGGCCTGGGTTTTCGATGGCCTGCACCTGGTAGCAGAAATCTATAGTACTATCGCCCAGTTTACTATCCTTAAATTCATTGACCTGAACGCTAGACGTAGTCCCTATCAATTGCCAACCCGTACTATCTTCGTTTTTATAGACATTATAACTTTGGACACCATCATACCAATGCTGATAACTGTTCCATGAAAGTTGGTTATACCCATGTTGATTGGTGGCATTGAGAATGATAATACAGCCCTGATTGCTTGCATCACTCAGGTTGCCGCAATGGTCGTGGGCGAAAACATAATAGCAGTCAGAATCACGGATTTGACGGATAGATGCAGGGAGGTCACGGAAGCTATCCGTGTAATCTGTGTTCGTTGTGCTATCCACAAATTTCAAATTTCCAGTTTCAGGGCTTTTCCGATAAATAAAATAATTTTTGACATCATAAGATTTTGAAGGTGTCCAGGAAATGGAAGCAGCTTTATTCGGTTTTGAAACCGTAACGGTTTTGATATAAACCTTTTGCGGAGGAATATGGTTTGATGCTTTGGCGCTGTCGGTATTGGATGCCGAAATGATCGTATCATTCACAGAATCAACTCCTTTAATAAGGTATTGATAGGTGGATTGGCATAAGACGGCAGTATCTTTAAAAGCAAATACATTATTTGACAGACTATCAATCAATACCC
>JABDEJ010000030.1 GCA_013287095.1 Bacteroidota bacterium
AGCTTTTACAAGGAAATACTCATTGCCATCATCATTATAATCGTTAGTGTAATCGAGGGTATCCAAAGTATTGGTAGTACCAAGCAATGCAAACCCACCCGAACGTAGATGCGTAAACCAATGCGATGGGTTGTAATTATATGGATAATTATAAACGTTGTTATATATTTTTGAAATGATGACCTTGCCGGAAGTATCTATGCGCATGATGCCAATACCATTACCAATATTTTTAAGCGGCACTGTAATGTTTTTACCTGTACTGTCATAAAAAGCATACCCAAAAATGCCATTAAACCATAAGCCACCACGGCCGCCATAATCGGCCTTAAGGCCAAAATCATATTGCTTTGACCATAACAGACGTCCTGTACTATCCAGCTTTTGAATATTACCGGTAAAGGAATACGACATTGGATCTGTACATGAATTGAAGATATATATACTTTTATCAGGCAGTTCAATAATCGCATTCAACTGTCCAGAGCTGCTTGAAGAGCCAAATCCTTTACCCCATTTTGGGTTTCCGTTGCTATCAGTTTTAATAATTTCAAGGACAGTGGAGCCATAATGCGTTCCGCCTAAAATAATGCCGCCACCTCTTGAAGGGACAATATTCCAGATTCCACCATAGTTATTATAAATTTCATATCCTTTTGCCCAGGTTACCAATCCTGCTGCATTCGTTTTGATAATCATAGGTAACTGAGGTAAATAAGCATATTGGGTAGTTGGTGCTACCATCCCGGCCAACAAATAGCCTCCATTAGGATCGTTTACAACCGTTGTGACCGAGGTATAATAATAAGAATTGGAGGCAATGGAAGTTCCGCGGTATATATTTGACCATATAACATTACCGTTCAAATCAATTTTGAAGAGGTATCCGGGGCTTAAACCAACTCCAGGGTATTCTAAACCGCTTGTTCCTATTACAACATTTCCATCAGGAGCCAATGTTAAATCCACGAATTGGGCAGTTGGGCCAAGAACAGATGGATTAAAAGAATAGCTATTGGTTGTGTCACCTTTGTATGTTTTTGACCATAATACTTTCCCAAGACTATCAGTTCTGAAAAGATGAATAAGAAAGGAAGTGCTTAATGTTCTTGGATCTGTAACCTCTGATGCTATCCCGGAAATAATAAAACCTCCATGCGGCAAACTCACTAACCCGGAGCCATATACATTGCCCCCGGAGTTATGATATATTTTTTGGAAGGTCGCTACTTTTTGCCCATGCGCCAATATGCCGGCAAGGCAGAAAATAAAAACAAAAAGGAAGAGATTAACCTTTTCAGGCATATAATGATGAGTTGCTAATAACAAATATACGGGAAAAAGATCATGGTTTGTACGAATGACATAGTACAACTGGGATAAGTTTGAAAAAAATCGCAAAACAGAATAAAATTAAGGCATCTCTAAAACCTGATTAACTTTGGTTTTAGAGGTGCCTTAATTTTAATAAATAGGAAGCGAACTCGGCAGCCAATCCTTTGTTGCCTCTATCCACCATAATGGAGAAAAACTTTAAAATTTATCAATGGCATTTGATTACATACCATTGAACATATTGATAAGGAGGGCAAGTACAGCCGGAACTAGGGCAAAAATTAGGGCTGCCACTTGTTGCGTTGACTAGACCCATATAATCAATCTCAGCATTCCCACTGGGACATGATGGACAAGACATATAGCCTTCAATTCCAATTACAGTACTATTCCCATACGCATCCTGAGGGTCTCCATATTGTCCTCCGTTTAACAGATCCAGATCATGCGTAACCCCCAAATAAGTCCATTCTAATTCATCGACACAAGAAGCTCCATCGTTACATACTATAACATCTGGTGTTGGGGTAGTTTGAGTTGGTGTAGTATAATAGGTTCCGGTATAACTCCCCGTAAGCCCACTCGCGGGAATTGTCGTTGTACCACAATTGGAAATGGAGGGATTCCCCATACCAGTGCTGGTTACCATTTTAACACCAGTAAGTTGACAATTACATTGGTTGTCGATATAAACAGCTGGACAACAAGAAGCTTGCCCCTGTGCCCAATTCCCCATGGCCGCGATCATTATCAGGCTCAGGATTAAGGAAAAAATTATCTTTTTCATTTTAAAACGTCTGTTGTGATAAAATCCAGCTTGATACTGGGAGGTTTCTAAGTTTTGCGTTTTTGTCTGCCCTTTCTCCGGCCTTGCCGTGGCAAACGGTTTGTAAATGTTATTCATCTTATCTGTTTAATAATAAGTTGCAAAGTTGTTATCCGCCCAGGTTGTCTATGATAATAAGGGATTCGGGCTCAAATTCTACCATGATCGGTGCCAGTTCACTGGGTGTGTTTTGTATGATGCTGATCTGGCTTGAGTATGCTGCGGCATAATTGTTGATATCAGCAGTGGTGTAATGACCGTTCGGGAGAATGGCATTCAGGGAAAGCAGGATGTTAACCAATGTGTCCATAATCGTGTGTTTTTAAGGTGTGCATTTTTTTAGAGTCAGTTAATTTTTATCAAAGTTGGGCGGGTTTTTTGCCGAGCGGGGTAACAGCAAGCCAAAATCGTGACATGCACCTTTGTCAAAATTTTATAATTAACTGATTATAAAGCGATAATACTTGCATGATTATCCGGTTTTTAAGCCTATATTGCTGGTTTATCACTTAAAAAGTGCATTTATGACCTATCTACAGCGTATTGCGGAAATTGTGACCGAAACCGGAAAAAATAAAGTTGATGTCATCCATTTCGGCGCTCTGCACAATGAGGAAGAAAACATGCATGAACAAGCATATAACCTTCTTTTTGAGGGTATTGCCCCGGATGATAAAAAGCGGGATAATTACCCGTTGTATGAAATGGGCAGCGTGGCTTTCAGGAAATTTTTAAGCCGTTTCAGGAGAAAGGTGTACAATATGCTGCTCCTTACTGATGTTAGCGGCACCCGTATTTCCCCGGCATTGAAAGCAGAGATAGCCTGTGGCAGGATGGTGCTGATGGTTAGGATCCTCACGGTACTCTATGCCCGCAGGGCAGGGGTTGATATGGCAAAAAAAATACTCCGCCAATCCGAAAAATTCATATTCCCTGATTTTGCACTCATCAGCCTAAAGGTACTGCGAAAAGAAATGTCAGAAACGGGGATGAAGAAAGAGCTGGCGGAAATGCATAAACAGACTGATTTTTGGATGGCCCAAATGATGGCGGAAGACAAGGCTAACAGGTATATGGAGCTGATAGAGGTGCCTTTTGGCAGGAGCATATCGCAAAAGCCCGAACTGGCCCAGGTTGCCTTTGATTATGTAAAAAAAATAGAAAAAGACATTGAAAAACATGATAGCTATACACTGCAATATTACAAACACAGGATAGAGGCCGCAGGCCATGAAAACGCAAAAGAGTACCGCAAATGCATAAAATCCTGGAACGCATGGAAAACGTACCTGGAGTTAAATCCAGATTATGCCAGCGATACCCGTTATGGCGAGGTGGCTATCCATAAATTGAACTATTACATGCATCTGCATCAATATTCATCGGGGCGTAGATGCGCGGAACAATGCCTGAAACACTTCTGGCCCGGAAATACCACCAGGCTTGTTTTTATGGAACCTTATTTCCTTTTTAATATGCAGACGGGCCAATACACCAAGGCAGCAGAAATATATGCAGATACCAAAAAGGATAAACATTTTGTAGAACTGCATGATACAAACAAAGAAAAATGGGTGATATTCAATGCCTATAACATTTATGCCCTTAATGAAAAGAGCGCCATAAGAAAATTTGATTTAAAGGGTTTTTCAAAGGACACAAAGGTATTCAGCCCTGATAAAAAGGGGTTCAATGCCGCTAAAATTATCATTGGTTGCTGTATGCTGCTCCGTAAAGGCAATACCACCGGACTTATTGACCTAAGATGGGCGCTTAAAGAATACAGGTTGAGATACCTGGGGACTGAGCCTGGCTCAAGGGTCAATGTTTTTTTCAATATGCTATATACTGCCGACCTGATGGGATATGATTTTGAAAAAACTGTCGCGGCGACCAAAGACGATCTTGCGTTGCTAAAGGATGCGCCATATCACTACGACGGCAACATGGAAGGGCTTGAAATCATCCCTTTTGAAACATTGTGGCAAATGTTTATTGGGGATATGAAATAAATTACCCCTGTTCCCCGGTCTGTCTCCTGACAGACAGGAATAGGGGGCGTTAAAGTTGCCAACTTTTAGACATCCGTTGGCAAGGGACTCTGATGATTATTTGAAATCAAACACAATCTCCGCAGGACATGTAGGGGCGGGATTCACCCCCGCCCATTTTCGGGTATGGTTCACATAGAAAAATTTATCCAAAGAATTCGCTTTTGTGAGATTGCCCCGCTATACGTAGCCTCCAGGCTATGTATTGTTAAGTTTGCAGCCTCTGGGCCCTGCTATACGTAGCCTCCAGGCTATGTATCTTGAAGCCTGCAGCCTCCAGGCTGCCCTTCTCCTTACCACAGGAAATCAATTTCCATAACCCCTTCCATTCCTGCATAATTTTTTGCGCTTGAGTAAATGTATTCATGCGGGGCATCTACCCAACCGGCACGTACAGGATTGTTGTGTATGTATTCGGTTTTATTTTAATGACAGCGGGGCTAAAGAGTTCTTCGGGGTGGTTGTCGTTTGTCCAAATCTGGTACACCTCGTTGCGTGAATTGATCATGCCCCTGAACCTGAAATGGTTCAGCAGCCAATCCCTTCTGCTTTCATTTGTTTCTTTTATTGCGGCTATAAGCTGTTTGCTTGTGTAGCTTTTGAAATCACGTATCGTATCGCTCAATTTCCCGGTTTCAGATGACAAAATCAAATGTAGATGGTTGCTCATGATCACAAATGCATGAATTTGCAGGCCTTTGTGATTTCTGCAATAGTTGAGATTTTCAATGATGATGTCGCGGTAAATTTTCCGGGTGAACAAATCTATCCAATCCACCACCGCAAATGTTACAAAGTGTAATGCGGATTGGTCGCGAATGACATAGCCTGGCCTTTCATCGTTCATGGGCCGAATTTAAGGTTCTTTTAAAAAAAATCGGGTGTATCGGGCAGCCCGGAGGCTGCAGACTTACGGATACGTAGCCTGGAGGCTACGTATAGCGTTCATAGCGTCCGCAAAAAGTGGCAACAAAACCTAAATTATTTTCGCTTATAACTTATTGAAAAAATACAAGTTGGAAATTATTTTCAGGAGTCACCCACCCACTTGGGAGGTTCGCTATATATGTACATAAACAATTATGAATTACGAATTAAAAATTACGAATTACGAATTACTTCACCTAAACACTTTGTTATTCTTAAATGATTTAAAATGAATATATTAAATATTGAAAAATTGAAAGTGGGTTTACAATTTTTACAGAATGTAAACCCAAATGTGACACCTAATACACTCAGCAAAAGCAGATAAACATGTTTTATCCAAAGAAAAACCCAACAATGCAAACCGAAGCGAACAGGCAAGTTGCAGATAATTAAGGATTAAGAATTATGGATTACGAATTGGTGTCAGAAAAGAGTTGGCAAATGAGAAAAAACCGGTGTCCGGCCAAATTTACTAACGTGAGCCTTCGGGTTCAAATTTCAGGTTTCAAATCACCCTCCGTGATGCCCTGGCCTGTAAACCGTAAATACCCTCGAAATATTAAAGCCAAGATGGATGCCTCCTTTAAGCCAGTTTTCAGACCTGTCCAAAATAACATCGTTTTCATTCATGGCAAGGCTGTTGGTCAAAAATATCTGGAACACATGCCCGCCGGTTTCGATGTCCATGCCCAATGACAATGAGTTGGTAAATACATCGGTAACAGACATCGTAGGATATAGATAAAAATACTCAAGATTAATGGATACCCTTTTGCTTATTTTCTGCCTCATTGCGAACCCGAATGCAAACTGGTCGTTTTGTTGTGTGGAAAGTTCTACAAGGTTTGTGTGGATCAAAGTTGGTATCAGTTCGAGTGAAAAATTTTCACTGAATTTGCGGCCAACAACAACCTGGTGCACATAAGCGAGGCGGTTAACGAAATCATTGTTGCGCGGCCCCGTATATTCAAGCGCATCTACATTGGTAAATAGATTGTAAACAAGGCTTATCGGCATGTTCACTTTGCCGGTACTTTGTCTCAGGATTTTTAGTTTAATATTGCCGCCATAAGATTTTGGTACAGCGCTTCGCCCGATCCCTACCTGTAGCCAATCTTTGATACCATAATCAAACTGGAACCGGGTATTGGCTTCATCCAGCCCAAAAAAAGTGTAGGCACCTTCGTTTACCGGCCCGAAACGGTGATCGATCCTTACATCCAGAACCCCTTCCGAAAGGTTCTCAACCGATTGGGCATTGACTACCCGTGTGGACTTGAAAGTGGCTGTAGTATAGTCTGTGGCCGGAGCAACTCCGGAGTCGAGCTGGTCTAGCATTTTATCACTCTGAGCAAAAGAAAAGAAAGGGGCGGCAAGGCATGCAGCCAATAACAGGCCTTGCAGGCAGATTTTATTTTTTTGAGTATGCAACATCTACGTGTATTTGTACGGTTTCGCTTATTTTATCTTTTACTACGGAAGGGATTGTGATGTTATAATCTTTTAAGGCGATTGTAAAATTCGATTTGGCATGAACCGAATCGGCACTTACGGTAATGGTGCCCGGAGCTGATACTGTTTTGGTGACGCCATGTACGTTCAGGTCTCCACTAACCTTTACATTATAGGTGCCGTTTTTATCAAAATTCACCTTGCTGATGTCGCTGATTTTTCCTTTAAAGGTAGATTTTGGGTATTTATCTGATTCCATGTAGTTTTCATTGAAATGTTCCTGCATCAGCGCTCTCCTGAATTCAAAACCCTTCACCAATACGGAATAAGCCATTTCACCTGTTGATGGATTCAGGTTCGCGGCTACCTGGTAATTATTGGCGTCCACATCTTCCATTGCTGTACCGGCAAAGAACCAGATATGGCCGGTGTGTGTCAGGTAAACCTTTCCGGCAGGTGAGAATGCAAATAGGATACTTCCAAAAGCAATTGCTAATAGGGTTCCCGTTAACTTTTTGTAAATTTTCATATTTCTTGTTTTGTATTTTTTATTTTGTTTTTCTAATTCCTGATTCCTGACTCCTGAAAATTAATTATTCTTATACCCCTGGTCTATCCACGTTTTTATCGTTGCAATATCACAAGGCGACAGACTTGCAGCATTTTTCGGCATGTGGGAAACATCACTGATGTTCGGGTCCGCGATATTGCCATACAAAATATCACCGCTTGCCGGAGATGCATATAGAGAATCGAAGCTATATGCATCAAGCCTATATCCTTGTCCTGAAGAAAAAGCATTTGCTTGAGAATGACATAAATAGCAGTTTGCTGCCAGAATTGGCTCAACATCCTTGGAAAAACTCACAGTTCCGGTGACGCATGGATATGCATCCTGGGCATTTTGGTAGAGACAACTGCTTGTGGACATGATCAATGCTGCACAAAGCAACCCGAATATAAATCTTACCATATTTTTCATAACCATAGTTACGTGTAAAGGTGTTCTTTAGATGGTTCATTAAATATTTGCAAGTCTAAGTAAAAGATTTGGATATTTATTAAGATCATAGCAAGCATTAATGCATCATCAATTGTCTTTGTACCCCTGGTCAAGCCATGCTTTTATTTTGAGTATTTCGCATGGACTGACATCCGGGTACCCCCCTGGCATGTGATTAATTGTGCCATCAGGAGCTGTTATATCTCTGTATATTATATCATCCGGAACCCCATTTTTTAACAGATTGGCATATCCTTCAAGCACGATGCCATTGCCGGTAGAATTAGAATCGGTTCCATGGCATGTGTAACAATGATTTTCTCTTATTATTGGCTCGATATCATTGGTATAACTCATATTAGCAGTTTTGCAACCGCTGGTATCAATGGGATAGACGTCCGTTGCATTTTTATATGTGCAATTACTTAAAGATAAGATCACTAACCATAGCGATAAAAAAATTATGGACATTAAAATGCTTTTCATTGGTTGGTTTTCTGATTCTCTTTACGTGCTGAACTTGTTTTTAGTGGGTTTGGAGAATGAGGATGGTATATGAAAAAACAATAAATTTGCCCTTTGGCTCAGAACGTTTAAATGCCTATCAGATGAAAAAGAGATATGTTGTCCTAATTATTCTTGCATTGGCGGCCATTATTGGACTAATTATTGGCTTGCGTCTCTATTACAAGCAACCTGCTAATACTGCTGACCTTAAAGCTAATGCCACTGTCAGCATCGATAAAATAACTTCAGACTTTAAAACGGACTCTGCAATGGCAAGAAAAAAATACAACAATGATGTGATCATGATGACCGGAACGGTTGACAAAACCGAAAAAGACCAGGCTGGGCATATATATGTAGATTTTGTGGCTAACAATGTAAAAGTGCAGTGCCTTGTACAGGATGATGCAAAATCCGATTGCGAAAATATTAAATCAGGACAAGGGGTGAACCTGAAAGGAAAATTTACGGGATACACATTTGACGATATGATTGACCCGCAACCACAGCTTCAATTCAATGATTGTATTATAATCAAATAGTTATTAAAATAAAACCAAGAATAAACCATGAATCTGGCACAATCAGGATATCACATGCTCATGATCCTTTCCGTTGTTGATGGAAAATACCAGGTAGCAGAAGGGAAGGTTATTGTAAACTACCTCACTAAAAATTACGAATCAGAAATAGATATTGATAAAGAAAATCTGGCCATTCTTGCAGTCCCGAATGACATGCTGCCGGAGCATTTTAAAAATGTGGCGGATGATTTTCTTAAACATTCTACCGAAGAGCAGCGGATCGATTTTATGGCTTTTGCTTACAGACTTATCCAGGCAGATGGTAAAGTAGATCATGATGAAAATAAGATATTAACATCACTTTCTCATTTCTGGCATATAGATATTAAGCCATTGCTTGATGAAGAAAAGATAACCGCAAGTAAATAAAGGTTTTCAGGCATTAATCCGGCAATTGGAATAAGGCGCAGTATTATTGTAAATTCGTGCCGGTTATGGTTGTACAAAATATTATCCGCCTTCCATTGGTTTTGGACTTTGCAACACAGTCAGAGGGAATTCCCAAATTTTCAAATTTTCAAATTTTCAAATTTCTCCCCTCATGCCTGACATCATAAAACTCCTTCCGGAAAACATTGCTAATCAAATTGCCGCGGGTGAGGTAGTGCAAAGGCCTGCTTCTGTGGTAAAAGAGTTGCTGGAAAATTCTGTAGATGCTGGCAGCACCAATATTCAACTTATTGTAAAAAATGCAGGGAAAACGCTTGTGCAGGTAGTTGATAACGGTTGTGGCATGAGCGAAACTGATGCACGGATGAGTTTTGAACGGCACGCTACCTCAAAAATCCAAAACCTTGGTGATCTGTACCAGATACACACTCTCGGGTTTAGGGGTGAAGCCCTGGCTTCTATAGCAGCCGTTGCGGAGGTTGAACTGAGAACCAAGAGAACTATTGATGAAACAGGGACAAGCATTATTGCCGATAACAGCGAGATCGTAAAACAAGAAGCCTGTTCATCATCTGACGGCACTTCCATTTCTGTAAAAAACCTTTTTTACAATGTACCTGCCCGGAAAAATTTCCTAAAATCCAATTCAATTGAACTAAGGCATATCAACGATGAATTTATTCGGGTAGCGCTTGCCAATCCCGGAATTCATTTTACCATGTTCAATGAAAATGAGGAGGTGTATCACCTGCGTCCGGGAAACCTGCACCAGCGCATCGTGAGTCTTTTTGGCAGAAAGTATGATGAGATACTTGTACCAATTGATGAGAAGACTGATATCATTACAATCAGAGGATTTATAGGAAAGCCGGATGCTGCCCGTAAAGTAAGGGGTGACCAGTATTTCTTTGCGAATAACCGTTTCATCAAAAACGCATATCTGAACCATGCCGTGAGCGGGGCTTATGAGGAGTTGCTGGCATCCGATGCGTACCCATTTTATGCCATATTTATGGAGCTTGATCCTTCAAGGATCGATATCAATGTGCATCCCACCAAAACCGAGATCAAATTTGAGGATGAGAAAATGATCTATGCCATTATGCGTTCATCTGTAAGGAAATCTCTTAATCAATACCATATAGCGCCCGGATTGAGTTTTGAGGATGAAATGAGCATTCGTATTCAGGAGCCGGGTTTTCAAAATCGGGAATCGTTAAAAACATCTTCTCCATCAATTAGTTTCAGCCAGGCTTCTACAGGTGATTTTTTGAAAAATACCCAAAAGGCAAGTCCGGAGCAATGGAGTGAACTATATAAAATCCTTGAAAATGCCGAAACATCTACTCCCGAAAAGTCTCAGGATATTGAAGAACTGGAAGGCATGGATGAGACGGAACAGAAACCTGTCATACAACTGCATTTAAGATATATCGTCACATCCATCCGGTCAGGGATGATGGTTGTGCATCAACAGCTTGCGCATGAGCGGATTTTATATGAAAGATATCTTGAAGCTATCGACTCACCGGGAAATTATAGTCAGAAGCTGCTCTTTCCTGAAGTTTTGGAACTCAGTCCAGGAGATTATGCCTTAGTGGTCGAAATTCAACCAGAAATAAGCAGCCTCGGATTTGAACTGGAGCCTTTTGGCAAAAATGCCTTTATGATAAATGGCATTCCTGCTGATCTGCCTGATTCCGGTTCAAAGAATATCATTGAAAAGATCATCGAAGATTATAAAAACACTGCGGGTGCAGAAAAATACAGCAAAAGTGAAAAACTGGCGCTTGCTTTTGCCAAAAATACCGCTGTGAAAATTGGCAGGCCTCTTGCATACAATGAAATGACCCGCTTGATTGATGAATTATTTGCCTGCAAAACACCCTATTTCAGCCCCGAAGGCCGGCCGGCATTAATTACGATTTCATCAGACGAGCTGGATAAAAAATTTAGAAAGTAAAAAAATGCAACTATCATCCGGAAGAGGGACGCCACCTGTGGTATTGAACCTCATTATTGTTAACGTCATTGTGTATCTGCTTACCAATATCCTTTGGCCGAATCTTATCGTCTACTTTGAGCTTTTTTACCCGATTCCAAACGCCCCGGCAGCTCCCTATCGTTTTGAACCATACCAGTTGGTTACCTATATGTTCGGGCATGGCGGGTTCTGGCACATTGCATTCAATATGTTCGCCTTGTGGATGTTCGGCTCCCAGATTGAAATGGTTTGGGGAGGCAAAAAATTCCTGATGTTTTATCTTGCATGTGGACTCGGAGCAGCTGGCTTCAATTTTTTGGTAAACTACTTGAAGTTACAAGGCGGTGAGGCTGTTCTTTCCGAGATGGGTCCAATGCTTGGGGCGTCCGGTGCCATATTTGGTATCCTGGCCGCATTTGGAATGTTGTTCCCGAATCAAATGCTCATGATGCTCTTTCCTCCTATCCCCATGAAAGCAAAATACTTTGTACTCCTCTATGCAGGGCTTGAGCTCTTTAGTGGCATCTCGGCAAATCCGGGTGACAATGTGGCACATTTTGCACACCTGGGAGGTGGGCTAACAGGATTGATCACGCTGCTCTACTGGAAATCCAGGGGAGAGCTTTGGAAGCAAGGATAAAAAGAGTGAAGGGGGGAGAGTGGTGGGCGAAAGGCTCAATTTGATTTAATCCAGACCTCATGAAAGCATGGTCAAAATTGCCATTGGGTTATAAACAGGCACATCACTATTTTTGAAATCCTTTTCATTGCGGGTTACTATCGCTTCAATATCACTGTGTGATAGTGCGCAGTAGTTCAGAACAGCATTGTCAAAATCATTAAATGCTGAGTTTATGGCTTCCTGAACAATTAAGTTATCAACCTCTAATAATTCAATAAATACAAAAAGGTCTTTAAGCAGTTCAATGGTTTTGCCATGAGATTTTGATTCCCGCACAAAATGATAGATATTGCTCACAGAAAACGTTGATGCATATAATTTTACAGAGTGTTCAGCTGCTTTTTCGAATAATTCGGCTGCCGGTTCTGAAAATGGCTTTCTGTCAATGAGCAGATCTAAAAGGATATTTGTGTCCACAAGTAAATGCTTCATAATATCAACTTTAGCGGATCATTTTGCGTAAGCCAGTATCATTATCGGACACTTTAACGGCACCCTTCAGCTTAATTATTTTTTTGGATATTTTGGATTTATCCATTTCCTCCCTTGTGGCCGCACGAAGGAAATTTTCAATAAGCGACGACAGGCTCCTTCCCTGTTTTTTGGCATAGTTTTTAGACTTTGAAATGAGGTCCTCCTCAATAGTAATGGTCAGATTAACGTGCATGGTTTAGTTTATTAATTATTTGAGTGAATAAATTGGGTTTCAACATAAAATTCAGGTTTTTACTCATGCAAAAGAATCGTACCGTCGCCAAACTTAGTCAGCAACCGCCCTTCCTATAAGCCAAAGAATAAAAAACAAAATAGCCGCGGCGAGCAAAATAATACCTATTACCCATAATAATGCCGCCAGAGCATGAAATCCAAAATATGCAAGAACTATACCAGCGATGAGACATAATACAGCCAAACCTAGAAAACCTCCTGTGTCGAAGGTCCGGGAATATGCAAAAACATGCTCATTTGAAAATGTATTCTTGATGGAAGCAGTCTGATTTTGAATAGCTTTCCCGAATCTTTGAGCTACTTTTTTCGCGTTTGTCCTATTTATTCTTCCTGTATATTTTGGCTTTTCAATTTTTTTATTCATCTCTGGTAGGATGAGAGAAGCCTGTGCTGAAACAGGGGAAACAGGAGCTTTTTTTACATCGGAGTTTTGTTGTGAAGTTACCGATCTTGTATTGTCGACAGTTAAAGTCTGGGCGTAGTCCAATTTTTTTAAGCCTGCAATTGAACTTATCTGTCTGCTACAGGAACACAGAATTGACATTGCGATTGCGGTAATACATGCCACAATGAATTGGTATTGGCTTGGCATCATTTTTATGCATTAAGGTTTGAGCAAAAACGTAACAATTAAACCAATTGTTTAAAAATGTTTGGATAAAAAACACCATTTTTCGTGTAAGTAAGTGGTGTTTCAGAGAGTTATAGACCTGATTTTTTTGGACAAAATCAAGGCATCATATTTTGATGCCGCCTAAAAGCTAATGGTGGCCAATCCGGTTAAACTTATTTAGTAGAACTCGCCATGTCTTTCTCGATCTTATCTAGTAGTTCCTGGGTGGACGCGTAATCGAGTTTTTCTTTTTTGGCGAGTTCTATTGATTCTTTGGCGGCGGCTTCCGCTTCTTTATACCTTTTTAATTTATACAATACATTAGCCCAGGTATCGCTGTTGCCGTAGTTTTTATCCAGTTTCATGGATTTATTGATGTAATCAAGGGCTTTGTTTAGCACCATTTCATCGTTGCTATTAGATACCATTTCCCAGGCAACACTATTATATATCTCCTGGTTATCACCATATTTACCAAGGAAATCATCCGCGTAATTCACATAATCTGTCCATTGATCTGTCTTGCGGTAAAACCTTAAGGAATTTGTCCCTGCTGAAACATTGATTTGTTTGTCTGTACAGGATTTTAGAAAATTGGTGGCAATTGCAAACAATCCATAATCTTTTGTATCCGCAGCGATCCGGATTTCAGTGGCAGCTTTTCCATACAATGCATTGTTGACCGCCTCGTCACCGTATTTGTCGGCAAATTGTTTTTTGTCACCTGCAATAAAATGAAATACAGGGGATTGAAGATTTGTTTCATAATTTGAAAACACATCCCAATTGGGTTGATCAATAATCTGATATTCAGGGATTTCATTCCAGTAAACTGACAAAGCTTTTTCACATAAAGTATTATCAATACCGGATGTGATCGACATCAGTTGTTTCAGCATTGCCGTGTCTTTATCTCCTTTGTTAAAACGCTCTGTAAGACCATGAAGGTTACGTACAGGGTCAATGGCTATTTTACCATCGTCTATAAAGTTTTCTGAAGGTTTTGAGCCAAGTGTCCGGTGTTCCACGCTTTCGTCTGCATCCAGAAAAAGATAAGTTGGATATGATTTGACCCCAAAAGTCTTGGCAATATCAAGTCCTTCTCCTTTTTCCATGTCCATCTTGCAGCAGATAAAATTGGCATTGTAAAAATCTCCTACATCCTGCCTTGGAAACACATCCCGCGCCATCCTGTTGCATGGGCCACACCAGGTTGTGAAGCAATCCATAAAGATTAGTTTGTGCTGCTTTTTTGCTTCTGCTTTGGCTTCAGCAAAAGTCCCGTGAAAGAAAACTATCCCATCTGCACGGGAATATAAATTGAGGCTAAAGAGAATAATGACAGAGAATAATATACGTTTCATTGAGCTATTTTTTAACTGTTGAGGGAGTTACTCCATTTTTTGTTGATGGTAGGATTACGGGTTTAGGTTTAGGTTTTGGAGGTGCGATAACAATTCCCAAAGCGGTTCTGATATCTTTTGCCGCCTCCTTGGGAAAAAGAGAAGCATCATCTAAAGATACTTTCCCGTTCACGGTTACAACCACTTTTGCCACAACTTTATCAATGACATAGATGAAGTAAAATTGCTTGGTATCTATATTCATGCTGGCATTCATATCGGTAATACTTTTGCTCTCGCGGTACATGTGCAATTCTTGTGCCCCTGGTATATACATTTGGTCCTTGATTTCGACCCCGTTTTCTGAATTTTCAGTAAGTTTTTTTTTGTACCAGGCCATTGCTTCATCAGCATCTTTAAATTCCCATCGGTCGTCATCAACCACGCCGATTTTGGCAGTCCTGTCAATTGTTGACCAGTCTTTGATGTGGGCATTTGATTGTGGGGCAAGTTCCAGGTTGTACTTGGTAAAAAAAGCGTCAGGTATGAACAGGTTTTCCGGTATTTTTTCATTGCCATCCGGGTTTCCTTTTACTACAGACCTGCTTATTTTAGAAGAAAAAGAAACAAGCGAGAGGGTTAGGGCACCAAGCAAAACAGCAGAACCAATTAGATTTTTCATGATGTAAAGTGTTTAACAACACTCAAAATTAAGAAAATGAATTCAATCACTTCAAAATTTTATTGTATCGGTCAGGCAACGGGCAATTCAAAGATAAATGTACTGCCTTCTCCCAATGCACTTTCCACCCAAATAGTTCCGCCTTGTGCTACAATAAAATCTTTGGCTATGGCTAGGCCAAGGCCGGTGCCTCCGTGATTATCGGCACCATATATCTGTACAAAACGTTCGAATATTTTATCATGGAATTGTGGCTCAATCCCCGGTCCTTCATCACGTACCCTGAATTGCACCATATCCTTCTTGTTGACGGCTGAGACATAAATAGATGCACCTTCCTGGCTGAATTTGGTTGCATTGGTAAAGAGATTGGTCATAACCCAAACCGTTTTTTCGCTGTCAGCATTTATTAAAGGGAGATTTTCGGGTATCGTGGCTTCAATATGAATGTTTTTTTGATCAAAGACCGGTTTCATCGCTTCTAAAGATTGATTGATAATTGCAAAAGGGTTGTTCTGCGCGACATTCAGTTTGATATTCCCGGTTTCAATCTGTGATAGGTCAAGCAATTCATTTACGTATTTCAGAAGTCGGCTTGATTCAACCCGGATGTTTTCAATTATTTGAGTTTGCTCAGTGCTTAGTTTGCCAATCCTTTCATCCTGAATTAATTTCAAGCTTAGGTTTATAGAAGACAGAGGTGTTTTAAGTTCGTGAGAAAGAGTGGCCATGAAATTGGTTTTGGCAATATCGAGTCTTTTGAACTCTGTAATATTCTTAAGAACGATAAGGTAGCCGGCAGGACTGGTTTGCTGTTTCCATTCGTTAAAATGGAATATCGGATGTATGTATTTCTGGAAATAATTTTCCAGGTTATTGTATGTGATTCTCAAAGGGATATTTTCTTTTTCCAGGGATTCAGAATTTGAGGCCAGCTTCTTGAAGAGATCGTTTTTTTCTGAAATAGATGCAGACGTATTTCCAATAAGGTTTTCTGAAGTCATTCCCAACAGCTCAGTAGCCAATGGGTTTACCGCAATTATTTTGTTGTTTTCATCCATTAAAATGATGCCTTCGTCGAGGCTGTTCACGATAGATTCTATCCTGGTTTTTTGGGTTGTTATTTCAGCGATATTCGATTCCTTGTATTCCTGGAGTTTGCGGGCGAGATAGTTGAAGGAATTGGCGACAAGGCCGAACTCATCCCCCCTGGGATCTATTTCAAGCCTTTGGCTGAAATCGCCGTCTGCTATGGCGCGGATTTTATTGGATAGGTTTCGGATAGGATCTGCAATATAGCCCGGGAAATTGAGGATAAATACAAATGCGACCAGGAAGAATATGGTTCCTATAAGTGAAATGTAGAATATCGCATTGGATGCTGAATGACTTGCCAACTGATTTTTACGTAATATGGCTTTGTTATTGAGTGCATAAATACTGATTAGGTTTCCTGAAATCTTTTCCGTCATTTTTAAGGCGCTCTTACTATTAATATTAGCGTGCGAAAGATTTGTCAGTGTGTCTACATAGCTTTTGTAATTTACTGTCAATGAATCAACAGCTTCTTTTTCTCCGGTTTCTGTGATGTTGCCTTGTTCCGCTTTTAATTTTGATTCAAAATCAAACATCGCATTAGTGTTCACGCCATTTTTCGAAACCTGGTGCAAAACAAAATCCTGAGTTAGCAGATTAATATCTTTTTGCATGTCCTGCACGTAGTCCAGAGACAGTAAATTATCTTTGATAATATTGCCCGTATCCCTTGCAAGTACCCTTATAAAATAAATGCTTGCCCCACCCATGCAAATAATGAGGATGAACAAAAAAGTAATACCGATCGAAAGTTTTGTTTTGGTATTCATTTTAAAGAAAATTCAATGATGAATAGTAAAGGGAGATTCTATTTTAAGTGTAATTCAAAGTCCTGGTAAGAAAAAGTGATCCTGTTTTATGGAGTGATGTTACTTGGAAAACTAAGTAAGAATACAAAAGCAACAAGAATGAATATGCTACCAACAAGAGTAACATAAAAAACCCCTTTTGAAGCTGTCTTTGATTCTAATACATTCTTTTCGACGATCGCTTTCTTATTTAACTGGTAAATTGTATTAAGATCAGACAGAAGGGTTCTGTATTGAGATAAACTGCTATCCGCATTACCTGTGCCGGCTTTGTAAAATGTAGTTTTATAATTCTGAAAATCGGATTTCAGATTTTTAACCGCACTTTCTTCCCCTGTTTCTGTAATGTTATGAGCTTCAGAATCAAGGTTTTTATTAAAATCTGAAAACATAAAGTCATTTTCCTTATCATTCATGCTTATCCGCTTACTTGTCATATTTGAGATTAAACTATTCATAGCTGAAAATTCAAGATGCCCAATATCCTGGTTCATATTTTCTACATAATCAATGGATTGTTGGTTGTCCTTAATTAGTCTTGCGGTGTCGGTGTCCAATGCTCTTATATAATAAATGCTTATCACGCCCATTGCAATGATCAATATAAAAAGGAATGTTATTCCCAGTGTTAATTTGGTCTTGGTATTCATTCAATTTAGTTTATTCAGTTTACTATTAATATATCCACACCGGTATTTTCGAGCTGGTTTTCGAGGGCAAGTGTAACATCAGCGCCCAGAATCCTTTTCCAGGTCGGTTGTTGTGATTTCCCCATAACCACAAGGGTGATATTTTTATTTTTGATACAATTCAGGATTTCATCTACTATATCATTCGATTTTATTTTGAATATTGTGGCGCCCAGTTCAGTAGCCATTTGAAGGTTATTGATTAGGTGTCTTTGTTCAGCAAGATTTACTTTCTCAAGGTTTTCTTTACTTGTTTGTACATAAATCGCATACCATTCCGCGTCAAAGCGATTTGCAAGCCTGGCACTTTTACGGATTGCCTTTTTAGCGCTTTCATCATTAAGACTGATACAACAAAGCAACCTGTCATTTGATTTATGTTCTGCTACAGGAACCTCTATATCTATTTGACGTTCAACCTGGTTTGCCACTTCTCGCAGAGCCAGTTCCCGCAATTGCATAAGATTTTCTTTTTGAAAGAAATTCTGCAATGCCATTTCAATCTTGTCTGGAGAATAGATTTTCCCTTCCTTTAGTCGCTGTCTCAGTTCATCTGCCGTGAGGTCAATATTTACCACGTCATCTGCCTGTTTTAAAACACTGTCAGGTACTCTTTCTTTTACTTCCTGCCCCGTAACTTTTTCTACCACATGGTTAAGACTTTCAATATGCTGAATGTTCATTGCAGCGATCACATTTATACCTGCATCGAGAATATCCATCACGTCCTGCCAGCGTTTTTCGTTTTTCGATCCCGGGATATTTGTATGGGCAAGTTCATCAACGATCACTACATCAGGATGGTAACGCAAAATGGCATCTACATCCATTTCTTCCAGTTCTTTCCCTTTGTAAAAAGATTTTCTTCTGGGTATTAATGGCAGCCCCTTCGTCATTTCTTCGGTTTCTTTCCGGCCATGCGTTTCTATATAGCCGATCATGACATTTACCTTATCGGCCAGAAGTGCCCTTGCTTCCTGAAGCATTTTATATGTTTTGCCTACACCGGCAGAGAGCCCGATATAGATTTTAAATTTCCCTTTTTTCGCATTGCGAATCAGATTGAGGAAATATTCAGCAGATTGGGTCGTATCTTTTTCTGGTTGTGTCATTATTCAAATTTCTCCATGCCTGATGTTCTAATTCTTATTCAAATTTAATCTATATGATTAGGAATAATCTGGTTACAACATGAATCAACATAGCCTGATTTTTCTTCTTGGGTTAATTATCAATATCAATATTTGAAATCCACGTTTAATATATCACTTTGGTTAATAATTTCCGCTTCATTATCATCTTGATTTGCCGCTATCGCTTTTTTGTAAGCTTTCGCCTGGTTTTCATGTACAAACCTCCATTTTGTAATATAAGGGCCGTTTTCATTTTCACTGTGATAAAACCCAACCAACAGTCCATCAAGCATATTATGATCCGTTAGGGTTATTCTCAGGATTTTCCCCGAATCATAATACTTATCAAATATTTCTTTCGAATAATCTTCCTTCATTTTTCTTTTCTGTTATTCGCATTTACCTAAACATAAAATGTTCCGAAATAGGACCCAATATATAAACTGAAAAAAGAGATAATGCGTTCAAGACAATAATTGTCATTAACAAAAACCCCCCAAATGTGTAGCTATCTGTTGGTAATGATCCCAATGATGGTGGTATGTATTTTTTATGGAGGAAAAATCCACCTATCATTATTGCAACAATGATGGGAATAAACCTACCCAATAACATTACAATAGATGTTGTGAGGTTCCAGAAAACAGTATTGTTGCCAAGCTCTGAGAACTCAGATCCATTTCCGGCAAAGCATGAAACATATTCATAAAGCATGGTTGTAAACCCATGTGGCCCTTTGTTAGACAACCAGTTGAGGGTATCATTACCTCCGGGATAGTGGAGATAAATGAAACAGGCAATGGCTGTAAATAATAACGGTACCAATATCTGTGAAACGCTTACACCTATTACCAATTGCATTTCCCTCGTTTCAATTTTTTTACCAAAAATTTCGGGAGATCTTCCAATCATGAGGCTTGCAATAAAAGTGGCCACGATCAGGTAAAAGAACATATTGATCCAGCCTGAACCTAAACCACCAAAAAATGCGTCAATATGCATGCCTACTAACATATATATTCCTGATAATGGCATATAGCTGTCGTGCATGCCCGTAATTGTTCCTGCTGGTATGGCCATATTTATGCCGCTATAATAAGCTGAATAATAACTCCCAAAACGTACCTCTTTTCCTTCCATATTCCCGGAAATGTTTTGTGCGCCCATTTCCGAAATGGCGGGACTCCCTTTGACTTCTTCCATGATGATAGGAATTGTGACAAGCAAAAGGCCGATGGTCATCACGATTAAGATCATCCGGCTGAATTTTTTTTCGTCCAGGAAATAACCGATACAAAAAATGAAAGCCATGGGAAGTAGGAGAACAATAAGACTATGAATAATAAATGAAAAGAAATTCGGGTTTTCAAATGGGTGGGCATCGTTTGCACTAAAAAAACCACCTCCATTAGAGCCTAATTCTTTAATTGGGATCATGGCTGCTACCGGCCCGGTAGCTACCTGCACGGTATCATTCTGTAATGTATGAACCGTATGTGGGCCTGCGAATGTCATCGGCATACCGCTGAATAAAAACAAAATAGCCGCTACAATAGAAAGGGGAAGCAAAATCCTTGTAAGTGAACGAACAAAATCCCTGTAAAAATTCCCCAGGGATTCTCTTGATTTGTGCATCAGACCACGAACGAGGGCGATGCCGGCAGCAAGACTTGTGGCGGCGCTTAAAAATTGAAGAAATGTAAAGACTGCGAGTTGAGAAAAGTAGGTAGCTCCTGTTTCACCGGAGTAGTGTTGAACATTAGTGCTTGTTAGAAAGCTGATTGCAGAATTTATTGCGAGCGACCATTCCATGGATGGATTGTGGGCAGGATTTAAAAATAAATGTCCCTGTAAAAGCAGAATTAACACTGCCCATAAAAGCCATATAAAATTTATGGATAGCAATGAGACGAGATATTGCTTCCAATTCATCTCGATTAGCGGATTTATACCACAGATTTTATAAATAAAGTTTTCAACAGGTTCCAGAAAGCTTAGCCAGCTTCTTTCACCCTTATAAACCCCAGCCATATATTTGCCTAACGGCCATGCTAAAAGCATGGCCGTTAAGAAAATCAGAATACTTATGATTGAAGGTTGTACCATAACGTTTGTCAATTAGTTCTATTCAATAATAATTGTACAAGTTTTAAATCCTGAATAAAACAGCAAAAATGATCCGGGTTTCCTGTTTCACGAGGTCTGGCGTCCAACCGGCGGGGATAGCGGTGGTCGTATATCCATCTGGCGAAGTAACCCCCCCCGGGCCGTTGAAATAGGGCACACTTGAATGACGATTAACTAGTTCAACTTTGAATTCAAGGCTTTGGCTCGGCATCCATCTCAAGCCTGTTGAAACATCCCAACCGGTAAAACCAAGCCCTGGAGCTTCGAGGAAAGCGTTTGGGTTAATAGGGGCCGTCGGGCTATATGGATTTGGCAGATCGCTTGCTTGTCCGGTTGGTTCGAGCACGAGATAACGTCCCGGATTTGTCATCCACCCGCCGCCAAAATACCAACCTAATTTATTCTTGGCAAACCAGATATGGTTATAAGCCATTGCACTCAGGAAATATTGGGCATAATTGCCAGTGGAATGTGTATTGAATCCACTCACGCCATCTCCTTGTTCAAAACCTAAATCGCCTGTCAGAGAAAATGCAGCGCGGTTAATTCCTTTTATTTTAGATCCCTGGTAATATCTCACCAATAAACTGTTATCAGAGTGGAACCTGTGCCTGCCAAGATCATCCTGATCATCAGTACCCCAATAATCATTGGTCAGCATTTTGATATTTT
Source organism: Bacteroidota bacterium (assembly GCA_013287095.1). Next base: position 21,637 of record JABDEJ010000030.1, read on the forward strand.
CTTTTGGAATATAGGTAATGTTGCAGCCCACACCAGGAAGCTGATTGAACATGCCATAGCTTTGCCATCCGTTAATGATCCAGGGTTCTATTTTTAAATACTTTGATGGGAAAATCTGTACGCGTATCCCATTGAAAAACCAGGGTGTATTATCTGAAGTATAAGAAGCCTGATATTCCCAGTTTTCTTCCTGATAGTATGAATTGAGGCCTATATAAGACATAAAAAGACCAAAATCCACATTTATGCCATACCATTTATTGAAGTGATAACCAGCATAAGCTTCATCAAGATAGCGATAGGCATCAGCCATATCATATTGGCCACGATAGGGACTCAGGTCATTTCTCGGAACTACAATGGCACGCTCACCGAATTGGGTCATCACCCTGGCATGAACATTTTCACCATTTGCCAATGGATATACAAAGTCCCCACCAAGGTTTAAAGCTGAAACGACCATTTCATCATCTCTTGATAATGCTGTGGAACCGACAACCGTATGATCTATCGGATTATTAAATGAATGAGTGAAATTGTTATCCATCATAATACTTGGCGTAAAATACGGGATATGGAATACGGACGAATCTCTTCTATCGTTTCCATTCATCCAGGTCATGTCAAATCCATCCCATGGTATTTTTTGCGCCTCCTGCGCCTGGATTTTCGCAGTTATTACTGCATTGATTAAAAAGAGAAATAGGAAAAATTTCGTTTTCATGTTATTTGATTTAAACTGTTAAATGAATATTATTATATGTAATTGATTTAAAATTAATATCTAACAATCAGGTCCATTGCTACTGTAAACTGATTTTTTTTTGTTCCATTATCATATGGAGTCACCCCATTTGCATACGAGGTTTCATATCTTATTTCAGGCCGAATGCAAAATAGGTCATTGAAATGATGAGCGAAGCCAATCGTATGGCTGGAATAGGCTGTTACAAAACCGGTCCTGTTGCCCTGAGGGTCATTTAGAAAATCATTGCGGATGGAAATATAATTTTTTGTTGAAGTCATCACCTGGAAATAATTTACAAATCCAAAAGCTGACGAAACGCCGGGAACCAATGGCCCGGCACCGGTTTCCATAAAATAGGGTTCAGGAGGACCCGTATTCACAGTGCCGCCTTCATCCGCATTTTTCTGCCACATGTAATACATCTCCGTCATCATATGAACCTTTTGGCTAAATCTGTGGCCCCAGGTCCCAACGATCATTTGAAGATTATCATGTTGATTTGTAAAATAGCCTGAACCTAAAGCAGGGAGGCCGCCGTAAATAGAATTATTATTGTTTTTAGAGACCCAACGCGCCATAAGCATTCCATTCAGGTTTGCAGAATTGCTCCATGGCGCAACATCATTACCTGCAGTAGCACCAAATTCAAACTGGAAATATTTTGAGAGCTTAACTGTTGCCATTGCACCGGTAAAAGTATATGGATCAACAGTAAACATGAGTGAATGAGAGTAAAGATAATTGTCAGGCGCCCATTGTGCTTCAATATCAGACGGAGAAATAAAACGACCGACTTTTATCAACATCCCTTCTGCGACCTTAGGAATATATATGAGCCCATAGAATTGTGCAGGATCGTATCCGTAAAGGTTGTTATGTTTTAAGAGTTGATCACTAAAGATGCCCTTGGCAATGGTATAGCGATAATCAGTGCCATAAATGTTGTCAAACATAAACCCCCAGTCAATTTTGTCTTGTTGAACGGTATTTGGATCCCTTTCAAAGCGCAGAATGACCTGGTCAAGCTCTACCCGGTTCGGAACAAGATCATAAGCTGTGGGAGCATTGGAGTTTTTTGAAGTACTGAGATTCCCTGCAACATCAACCCATCCATATATGCGTATCCTGCTTTTGTTGTCAGCACCACCTAGCCACTTTTGCAAAGGGTAATATGTATTATCATTCGCTTCACCGATAACCGGCCCTCCGTCCCAATCAGCACCCGGAAAAGGAGGAGATAGTAGCGGACTTGGCAATACCCTTGAAGTTGTATCATTCGGTTTCGAGATCGTACCTGTCTGTGCTTTAACCAAAACGGCGCTAAATAATAAGACCGTAACTATTTTAGTTGATTTTGCCACTGTTATTCTGATTTAGTTTTAGATAAATGCAACAGATAATTGACACGGAACATTTTATTTGCCTCATCATAGGTGGATACAGGCATCCCGCTTTTAAATTCATCTTCCAGTTCATGATGAAAATTGTGGTTTTCAGGATAAGCATTAATTAAATTGGAACGAGTGAGTGGAATAATTTCACTGGTCGGGCTTTTGCTAAAATAAAAATAAGGCATCATGGGTTGGGAAATACCTTTTGGAACATGAGTTGGGCTATATGTCACATATATAACCATATCCAGGTTTTCCAGAATCTGGTATTCATCATCATAGATTTTATAGAATCGGTAATCTTTTCCTTTTTCATCCTCGTATCCAAAAATACTATCCTTGTTAAACCTGGCTTCTTTCCCATCTTTAACAATATCAACATAATGACCTGAAAATAAATGATTTAATTTTATTTCGTCCACGATTGTGATGTTCCTGGTTTTGTAATCCAGCCAAGTCATAAAAATGCCAGGATGGGGAAGGGGATCGGCTTTTTTTATTGAATTTGCAGATGAAGCGCCCATAAATAATATTACTATTGTGATAGGTAGACTAATTGTTTTAATATGTGATTTAAAAAATAACATGTGTTAAGACACCAATTTATGAGGAGCGTAGAAAATGATTATCGTTCCAATTAAGATTATCGCGGCTCCGATAATATCATACCAATCAGGTTTTGCCTTATCAACCAGCCATCCCCATGTGAGAGCCATTATGACAAATATGCCTCCATAGGCTGCATAGGTTCTTCCAAAACCTTCTGGCTGATGTGCGGCCACAACACCATATAGAGCTAATAGCAATCCACCCAAAATCCCTACCCATGCAGGCGATTTTTCTTTAATAGCATTCCACACCATATACCCGCCTCCAATTTCACACAGTCCGGCCAGGATAAAAAATATGATGGATCGATACATGAGTCCTGCTTCCATTCTTATTTCAATTCATCAAGAGCGATGTTGAGTTTTAATACATTTACCCTTTCAATTCCAAACATCCCCAGCCAGGGTTTTTCAGTCTGTTCTTTGATTAAAGTCTCTAATTTGTCCTTGCTGATATTTCTCGCCTTTGCGACGCGAGCTACCTGTATTTCAGCACCTTGTACAGTAATATCGGGATCAAGGCCACTTCCTGAAGCTGTAATCATTTCTGAAGGTACTTCTTCCTTTTTGACTTCGGGGTTACGTTTTAAGAATGAATCCAATGTAGCCTGGGTGCTTTTCAGATAATCTGTGTTGTACGGAGATTTGTTAGATCCTCCTGATCCCATTGCATTATATCCAACGGCGGAGGGCCGGGGCCAGAAATACTTATCTAAAGTAAACTTTTGAGCAATGTTTTCAAAACCAACAACTTTCCCGTTTTTTTCAACGGTTATTCCATCTCCTCCACCGGGTGCCAGTTTTGCAATACCTGCAATCAGGAGGGGATAAAGCCCCGAAAATATCACGATCATGATGAGCGTAAGTTTTATAGACGGCCAAACAATATTTTTCATAATTTATTTATTTTCAATTTATTAATAAAACAGTCCAACACACAAGTCAATCAACTTAATGCCAAGAAAAGGAGCCAATACACCGCCGATTCCATAGATAAGCAGGTTGCGTTGCAAAAGCTTGCTTGCTCCGATAGGTTTATATTCCACCCCGCGTAAGGCGAGAGGGA
>JABDEJ010000031.1:0-23877 GCA_013287095.1 Bacteroidota bacterium
GCGCTGTATAAAGGCAGACTGGTTTCGATCTGGGTATTTACGTATGCATAAGGCACGGGACTTGGGCCAAGGTTTGCGGGCTTTTTGCAGGAAAAAGAAACAAACAATAAAAGCAATAAAAATATGCTCGTTTTTCTATTCATGGTATTGGTAACGGATTATTGGAGCAAATAGTATAATGCAAATCTAATAATGAAAGTTCGCTTATGCCCACAAAAGGCTATTTAAGCAGATTGCGTTCCTTAAAGGCTCCCTCCAGATTTATCCGGTCCGCTTCAGATTCAAATGCGGAAAAAGGAACAAAAATCGCCGAGACCCCTGATGTATATATTATCATGCAGTCTGCAATTTTTTTCACCCGCGGAACATTATCAAGGCTGATCCTGGCGTCTTCGCCATTTGATTTGAAAAGAGTAATAAATTCCCCATCAAAAACAAGGCTTCGGGTGAGCGCATAAACGGAATTCATTGGGTTTTTGGAAGCCCTCCACGAAGTATAGAGAGGAGAAAGAGAATACAATACGAATACCACGAGCAATGTGCTGATTTTCACGCCAGACATATCCGCGATCCTATTCTGCCAGAACGCCCAAATAATGAAAAGCGCCGAGAGAAGGATAAAATACCTCGTGCGCTTGTAATTAAGAATAAGCAGAATTTTAAAATACTGTTTTTGAGTTAATTGAAACTCTTTTGTTTTAATAGGATCCATATTTGGTTTGACTTATTTCTGTTCGTTTGCTGAACGATAGGTTGGGAGGATAAAATACAAAGGAATAAAGAAAAATACGGCAAATGAAATTCGGGTATCAATCCAACTTACTGCCGCCCCAACCAGGTAAAAAGAACATCCAAAGAAAAGGGTCCGCTTAGTACCCGCCCAGAATGATTCCCTTGTAACTTCCTTTTTCAACATATCGGGGGTTTTGAGAATATATAGTCGCATAAAAACAAAACACAAGGCCGTAAACATCAGGCATATACCATAGAAGGTTGTCGCCGCCGCCAGAGTAGGATGTGCCCCAACCATGGCTGTCGGAAAAGGGATCAATGAGCTTGCCATCAACAATAGATTGTTAAGCCAGAATATGCCACTGTCCACGTGATTGATCATGCCCATAATCCGGTGATGGTTCATCCAGATCACACATGTAATAAGGAAACTGGTAATCCAGATAAATATGATAGGCAGTATCCCGATAATACTGTCAAACATGGCCTGGTTGTTTTCGGTCTTTAGCGCAGGGATTTTAATGTCCAAAACCAATAGCGTTACAATAATGGCAAACACCCCATCACTGAATGCCTCAACCCTTGCTTTTGTAAATCTTTCGTGTCCGAAGCCTAACATATAAATAAATAATGCGCTAATATAAATATAATGAAGGATACCGTGTAGGGACAAGGCACTGCCTCGTCCCTACAAAGGCAATTCACCGGATAATAATTCAAAAGGCCACTCTCTTTTCCTTTTCGCCCTGACAAAAAACATAACAATGCCAACACCCATAATACCCACCGCTCCTGCAATATATAAAAGATCTTTTGCACTTTGAACCGGGTCCGCAACAGGCAGAAACAAAGGCCTTAAAAACATGAACATCCAGCCTGCAATGGATAGTAAAACCGGAATCGGATAAAATGGCATCTTAAAAGGCCAACGAAACGTTTTGTCTCTTGATCTTAACAAGATAAGTCCAACCGCCTGCCCTACAAATTGTACCAAAATCCGCATGACGATAATGGCTTTTATGACGTCTGTGAGTTTGAAAATGAGGCTGAAACAAAATGCAGTGGCACATAGAATAAGCTGGGAAACATAAGGGAAATTCTTGGTCGGGTGCAACTTGCCGAAAATCGCAAAAAACTTACCATCTTTTGCCGCCGCATAAGGTATCCTGGAATATCCTAGAATGACCGCAAATAAAGACCCCAACGCCACACACAATATGCAGACCGTAACCACTATGGCAGCAGTCTTTCCGTAAACCTGCTCCATGAAAATCGATACCACATAATCCGATTGTTGCAGTTGTTTTAGAGAAAGGATTTTTTGCCAGGGGACAACGCCTAAAATACTCAATTGCATTGCGATGTATAATATAGCGATCCCAATAATTGAAATATAAATGCTCCTGGGAATATTCCTTTCCGGGTTTTTGATTTCACCACCCAGGTGACAGACATTGTAATAACCGAGATAAGAATAAACAGTGCTCATAGATGCCATGCCGAGTCCGGCAAAAAATACAGGACTTAGTTCCAGGCTATGAGGCGGATAATGAAATGCCAGGCCAGGATCAAAATGACTGATTCCCGCAAAAATGATCCACAAAATAGTGCCCAACACTATCACCCACAATACAATGGATATTTTACCAATGGATGTGATTTTTCGGTACAAAATGATACTCAACAAAATGACCAGCCCTCCGGATACAAGTTTTTGTTGAATACCATCCATCGGTATCAGGTATTTCAAATAAGCGGCAAAACCTATGCAGCCTGACGCAATGACCAACGGCGCCTGGATAACAGTTTGCCAGATAAAAAGAAACGAAAACAAACTGCCAAGCTTTTTCGGACCATAAAGCCTGTTGAGAAACACATAACTGCCCCCGGCTTCAGGCATAGCAGCACCAAGCTCGGCCCATACACTCCCATCCATTAAAGCCAGAACCGCACCAAATATCCAGGCAATAATGCACTGAGGCCCGTTCATTGCTGCAACTACAGAAGATATGACGACAAATGGCCCGATACCCACCATATCGAGCATATTAATAGATGTCGCTTGCCAGAGGCTCAGCCCACGAACGAGTTTTGGATTTTCAGGGAGTTGCACTTCGCTTATCCTAAATTATTTTTTGAGTTTTTTCGCCTTCGCGTCTTTGTGGTAAAATTCTCTTGGACACAAAGACACTAAGATTTCTTGTTCCTTAGCCTAATACGTCCTCGTTTTGTACGGCACAATTTTGAGTCTGTCGAAAAGGTCTTTGGTCTTTTCGATACCGCTTTCATCATTCAATGCATAATACCAGAAATTCTCATAATCCCCTTGGTTCATATACATCTGGGTAGCACCCTGCGATTTGTGTTCAGCAAGTTCCCAATATGCAATGATCTTGTAATTCAATCTTTTGTTATATCCAAAAGGAGTTGTTCGGTCAAAACGGAATTCTGCCGAATCAAATTTCATTTTGGTATTCGGATATCCTGCCAGTTCTGAGAACCTGAATTTAGTCGTATCACCCCTATTTGAAACTGAACCAGCCAAAGCAATGGGCCTTTGTTCGGGTTTTAAATTTTTTATGGTCTCGAGCGCCAGGATAGTGGCCGCTTTATGGCCGCCGTGGGTACCAGGATAGGGAATTAATGTAAGCACATAATCATAATGGGTTTTGGTCATGATCTGATTCAATCGGCGCTTCACAAATTCTACGTCCCATGTTGTATCAAGAGGGTCTTTTTCATTGAGGGTGTATTTGTTGTCCATCTGGTCAAGCATAAAAAAATTGGTGATCCCTAAGATTTTACCGGCGTTCATCAATTCTCTCTTTCGGATGGTTGGCAGGTTCTTGCGCCCGATTTTTTCATCAGTCAGCTCCATTCCGTAATAATCTTCCGCCAAAGTTGAATATTTGTACCCCCCTTCACCATTGGTGATCAGAGCGATATCAACCTGACCCTTGAGGTCATGGGTAATTTTATAAATGGTGCACGCAAAACCAGACTCATCATCAGGATGTGCTATGACGACCAACACTTTAGGTGCAGTATCACCCTGCAAAGCAAACGATTGAAAATGGGAGAAAAAGAAAAATGAAAACGCTATCAGAGAATAAAAAGGATTGATTTTCATGGCTGAAACTATTTGTTGCAACAAATATAATCAGATATCGATTACGCGGGTATTAACTTAAAGTACCCACTTATCCAGGACCTCATCTATGGTGAGATGTTTTGGTTTGAGCACTGCCGGCAAGCCTGCTGCGATAGACGCTTTCACATTATCTTCATTATCATCAATAAATATGGTTCTCGAAGGACCGATATCCCGAATAACATGCTGGTATATTTCAAGATCTGGCTTTCGCATCCCGATCTTGTAGGAGATATAAGCTTTATCAAATAATTCATCCAGCGAATCAAGTCCGAAATTTTTGTGTATTTCATTTTGAATTGAGCCATAATGAAGGATATTGGTATTGCTCAACAGGTATAATTTGTAGCCTTCGGTTCTTAACCTTTTGAGCAGATCAATATTCTCTTTCGGCACACCTATCAATAGCGCATTCCAGGCATGTTTTACGTCAGCAGGACTAAACCCTGCTCCGCTCATATTATTAATGCCCTCTACAAATCCATTCTCATCTATCAGGCCTTTTTCAAGCGAGTCGAAAAGGTCAACCTGCTCTTTGAGGGTGTATAGTTTATTAAAATCACTTAAGCCAAGTTCGGCAAAGGCATTTTTAGTTCTCTGAACATCAATATCATATAGAACTCCACCGAGATCGAAAATGATAGAATCATATTTTTGGGGCATGTTGATCTAAAGTTTGGTGCAAAAGTAGTAATTTTGCCGCTCGCTTTTTAAGCGGGGCCTATAGCTCAGTTGGTTAGAGCACCTGACTCATAATCAGGTGGTCCCTGGTTCAAGCCCAGGTGGGCCCACATCATTGTCAAGGACTTGCAGTAGTTTACGATGCAAGTCCTTTTTATTTTCATTTTATATAACTGAATTCCTCACCAATCCCTATCGCATTCAAAACACTTCTTTGATAAATGCTAACCTGGCACTGTTGTACACTCCTGTATTCACCAGGTTTCTCATTTCGAACAGCGACTCGTAAGGACCAGTGGTGATGGCCATGTTTACCATCCATCCTGGTATATTGCCCCCGACATCCATGAGCATTTCATAACTCAGTTCCGATTTGTTCTTGCCTTTGGGAGTGATAACTACTATTTCACTGAACTTTTTTAGGCGCACATTGCCGGGTTTTTCTGGCAGGTAATTCGGCTCATTTTCAACGGTCAGTGTTATTACACCCGTCTTATTGTCCTGTGTTATCTTTAATCTTCCAATAAATTCACGGTTGTCTGCAGGCCAGGGAACGCTGATCTCCTGGTAATATATCAATTCGGTGGGACTTATCCATTTCAAAATCTTTGCATCCTTGCAATGAAAGATCCATTTCTTGTAAGAAGGAATGTCGAGCACCAGAGCCACCATACCCGATAAGGACGTATTGAAAGTGCACACGGATTTAACCGAGCTCACCGAATACCCATCAACGGTTTTGGTATAAACAGCTATCCCGTTTTTATTGGACCGCAATTCCCATACATTGCCCCCAGCTGTGAAAGCCATACCTATATATAAAATCAATACCGATGTTATCGCTTTAATCATGAGTGATTAAAAAGTATTTTTTGCAATATAATTTTATTCCTGTTATGATTGGAGAATTTGGAGAAAATGTTATGGCAGGTGGCAAGTATTCTTTCCTTTTTTTTTACTTAGCAACCCTTTTGATTTTTTTAAGGATAAAGCAATATATTTTCCAGATATTTGGCTTCAAAAACTCCCATGATCCTTATATATCTCCTCGCTTCTTTTTTTGGGATATCCTGCAGCGCAACATGGATTTTAAATGGCGCAATTGATTTTGAATCGTCAGGCCGAATTGCACTTGGCGCGACAATGTTTATTACAGGATTGTTTCATTTTGTGTGGACAAAAGGAATGATATTGATGATGCCTGATCTTATCCCATTTAAAAAATTACTGGTTTATATTACAGGCGTACTTGAAATACTGGTGGCTCCAGGATTACTATTACCACAAACTAAAGACATTACTGCAATCTTGCTTATCGTTTTTCTTATTATCATTCTCCCCTCCAATATTGAGGCTGCCCGTAAAAAAGTAAACCTGAGAAAAGAGGACTTTACTGGGCCCGGATTAGAATACCTTAAAATACGGATACCAATCCAGCTATTCCTGATTGCGTGGACCTATTGGTTTGGGTTGAGATAGCCTGAAATTCAAAATCATTAGTAACATAATGCGCTCCAACACTTTTCCGTCTCTTTAAGGCTCCAGTGATGATGAGGTCTGCAATGATGGCAAGATTATAAAATTCAATTACTTCACGATTATTCCGGTATTTGCTAAATAGTATTTCAGCTTTATTTTTAATACTATCCATTTTCAAAAGTGAGTCATTCATTTCATCTGGTTGCCTGATGATACCACAGTATTGACTCATGAGCATTCTTACTTCATAAACCAGCGCGTGGACTTCATCACTTTCAATGGATGAAATATCTGACAATAAGGAGACAGGCTTTTTTTCGGAAAGAAGGGAGTGCTGGCACCTGAGAATTTGCTTTCGCCGTCATCTCTTTAATAAGAGAGATCTTATACACCTGGCACCCCTAATAGTTGCTACAAAGGGGTTTTGTCTATATTTTCATCCGGGCACTCAAGGTTAATTCCAATATCCCACCAAATGTGGCAGGAACTGATGTTGCATAGGCATACGTCGCTCCAAATCTTGCATCGCCCAATTTACCTTTTACAAAAACCACTCCGGCCATTACAGATGAAGATGTTGCATAGTTTTCCTTAAAGTCAAGCCCTGCCCAAAACCTTTGCCTATAGAGGAATATACTACTTATTGCAAAGGACATGTATGAATTATTATCCTCAATAAAAAAAGAAGGCTGCAATTCGAAATTCTTATTGTGATTAATGAAGAAATTATACCCTGCTGAGAGGGTGTATGTCGGGTAAGGAGTGTAGTAAGAAGGATAACCACCATTTGGCTCCCATTCAAGGTTTGTACCGGGAATATTAAGCGCGGATATCCCTATGTAATAATTATTTGTACTATAATAAAGGCCTAATCCTGCTTCAAATCCATAATTAGTCTTTGCAGGGGGAATAGGCACCCCATCGACGCTCCATGTCGGGGTAATTCCTTCATTCACAGTACCGGCATTAATTCCAAAGCTGAGGTCGCCACCGAAACCTGGTAAATAATGACATGATGCAGAAACCATGAATTCATTTTGACGAAGGAATCCAATGCTATAATGCGAATAACTTAATCCCGCGCCTATATAAAACTTTTGGGATTTTAAAGGAACAGCTCCATCCATAGAACTGGTTGCACTAATAGGTGAACTTGAACCCTCATTATCATGAAAGTTCAGCCACTCATCCTGGAACAGGCCTGTTGCTGAGATATACCCAGTATCAGATCCAGCTGCTGCCGGGTTGTAGATCATTTTGTTAAACATATATTGCGAAAACAAAGGACCTTGCTGCGCATACAGTTTAACAGACATCAAAATAAAAACTGCCAATGTTGTGGGTAAATACTTTTTCATCCTTTCTCGTTTTTTAGAAATGAAAATACCTGATAGTTATTAATTTCTTTGAAACGCAATATTCTGATGAATATTGCTTTGGGAATAATTAGTATTATTTTAACCTCTAATCATTTATATGGCTTTCGTGCAAAAGCCGGGAGAAGTTTTCTATGCGTATTTCCTTTTTGTAGAGACAGATGATGTTTTCAGAATTGAAATCAGATAAAGTACGTATTGCAGTTTCGGTGGTGGTGCCGATAAAACTCGCAATATCTTCCCTGGTCATAATGATGTTCAGTGTTTTACCATCTTCTGCCAACCCAAACATTTCCTTTAATAATATCAATCCCTCAGCCATGCGTTCGCTCACAGGCTTTTGCATCATATCCACCATTTTCTTTTCAGCAGAAGCAAGGTCATGGCTCACTAGTTTCATGAGATTATTGGAAAGCTGCGCGTTGTTTTCCAGCACATTAAAGAACTCTTCGCGCGGGATGGAACAGATCACAGAATCTTCTATCGCTGCCGCTGATGCACGGTACCTGTCGCGGCAAAGCAATGATCTGTATCCAACCACATCGCCGTTGCGGGCCAGGCGTACTATTTGTTCTTTGTAACCGGGCCCTAGCTTGTACACCTTAACCTTGCCGGAGAACAAACAATAGACTCCCTTGGGATGTGTGCCTTCCTGAAAAACAATCTGGCCCTTTCGGTATTGGCTTGCATCTTTCATATAGTCAAGCGTTTCCAGTTCTGCATTACTAAGATTGCCGAAAATGGAATTTCGCCTCATTATGCAATCCGTGCAATTGGGAAAAGCAATTTTAGTCACCATTTAGATTAGCGTTTGATATTAATACCCTGTGAGAACCATTCTGTAAAAGACGAATCCGTCTCGTATAATTTCAAACCGTGAAGATTGATATGTTGCGGCAGCGCCTTTTTGATCAGTTCTGAAAAATAAATAATTAGGTTTTCCGATGAGGGATTAAAAGGTAAAACCAACATGTTTTCGGCAGGGATTCCCGTTTGTGCATTTACCATTTTATCCGCGATATTCAACATGAGGCTATGGTCAAACCTGGAGATAATGGTTTCATACACAATCTTTTTCAGGTCGTTAAAATCAAGGATCATACCCGTTTCAGCGTCCACTTCGCCTGAAATCGTTACCCATAATTTATAAGAATGCCCATGGATATTTTTGCATGGGCCATCGTAGCCTGTTAAAGCATGGGCCGCTTCAAAACTAAAGATCTTTGTAATGGTAACGCAGTTCAAATAGCTGGTGTTTTGCTTTGGATATCAATTTCAATGGTGACGAGTTCCTGCTGTATTAATATAGCAGCCAAGCGACATTCCAGGTTTTCAAGATCTGATTTCATTTTAGCCAGGTACTTATTGGTTTCGCATTCGATCTGCGGAATGAGTTTTTTATAATATTCAATACCACCATTTATATTGGTTTTGAATGAATTGACAAACTGGGAAAAGGAAGCGCCGATGCCACCTTTTTGTTTGTTTATTTCCCCTGCCAGATAATCAATGTACATCTTCAGTTCATTGATGAACATATTAGGACGGTATGTATCGTTCAGCAGGTTCGTTCTGCCATAGATATGGTCCACCATTTGTTTTAAAGAATATTTTCCGGAGAAATATGCGATGTTCGGGCCGGGGCACACTGATGTCCTGGAGGCTACTTTTTGTTTGATACCCGTAAGAATATATGACGGTGCGGTAAGGTCTTCGCAGAGACATGCTTTATGCGATATTTTTTCAAATTCAGCGGGGTCCGTATTGCCTGAAGTTTCCAATTGTACCTGCTTGTCATGCTGGTATTGTCTTGATGCTGTACATATAGGAGTCTTTGTGAACTCGGTATTGGAAACCAGGAACTTTTTGATACAAGGGCTGCCCGGTCTGCGCAGGCTTAGGCGTCTTTTGATCTGTTGTTCGCTCAGGGTATTTCTAAGGTTATTGTAAGGCACGCCAAGTGGAGATGCATCACTGAGGTAAAGGTTTTCTTCTTTAGCTGCAACAAGCTCATTTAAAGTATATTCATCCACATTGGTCGCTTCAGGTACCAGGAGAAATGGGGTGCCCCATCCGGCCGAATCTACATGGTAATAGGTTAGCAAAAAATTCTGTTCATTTGCCGTTCCGATACCGCCCTGAACACTTAATTTTTGTTGAGGAACTAATGGCATGTAATTTAGGCTCCTCGCTTTCCAGTTTTCCAGGCACAAAGCATAAAGTTCTTCCTTCAAGGCATTACGCTTTGTCTTAAACTCTTCCAGGATCGGCCCCAAAAGGTATCCATCAGTTGCGAAAGCGTGGCCGCCGCAATTCAGGCCTGATTCCACCCTGAATTCTGAAATCCAGATTCCTTTTTTTGCCAGATATTTTCCCTGTATTTGTGCAGAACGGAAATCACTTACTTTCAGGATGACTGATTTGATAAATTCGCCCTTTTCATCAGGCAAAAAATCCTTGAACGAGGATATGTAAGCAAATAATCTTGCATTAAATCCGGCGGAAATAACAACCGATGACCTCACTGTACTATTGGCGAATCCACGTAGGGCCGCCAGCGCATCGGATTGCTCTGCAGGAAGCGGATTGCCATCTTGCCCATAGTTTGTTTTATCAATCTTGGCCATTATGTTCACGTTGATATCGCCGGGCTCAATCCTTTCTTTGATTTTTTCTTCCAGTTTATCTTTGTCTAATTTATTATCACTTTTTAACCAGGAATAATATAGCTTTTTCAGGGATGAATTTTCACTAAGCAGGTCTAAGTACTTTGTCAGCTCACTAGCTTCAGACAAGGATGATATTTTGACTTCCTGAATCTGCTTTTTGATAATTTCATCTAGTAAATCGAGGTAAGAAGTAATGCGCCGGGCTCTGCTATCTGGCTCAGTCCTTTTAATCGGGACATAGGTATAACCGTATTCCCTGCAATGATAAGACCTCATGTCTTCGATCAGTACATCATCAACAAGCGATACAACGGAAGAGATGCCATATTTAGCAACTTTTAAGGGCGTGTTGATACTAAAAGCCAGTCCAAGTACAGGAATGTGAAAAGAATGGAGCCTTGAATTCATCATAATATATTAAAAAAGGCAAAGTTAGATGGCCTGATCAGCATAAAATATGATTTAGATCATGGTTTTGGGAGAAAGCAATGGCTATTCGATCCAAAAAAACAAAAATTCTAAAAACATGACCTGCATCAGTTTTCAACTTGTCCCCCGTCACGGTTTGCCCTTTTCAGGAATTTATACTTTGCATGCTGGATTAAAGATGGATTTCGAGTCCCCTGACCATACTTAAACCTGAGTAAAAAACCGATGAAAAACTATATGGAAAATATGAGAGATGAAACCCAGTACATGGTCAGGGAAAAAGGGCACGACAAAAGAGATAATCCACTGCTCAAAAGAATATTAACCTACGATGAGGCCAATAAAATAAGGCGTGAAGGGGTCTATCCTTATTACAGGGTTGTAGAATCTGCCCAGGATACTGAAGTATTAATAAATGGGAACAAGGTATTGATGTTTGGCTCGAACAGTTACCTGGGTTTAACGAATCATCCCCGGATTAAGGAAGCAGCCAAAAAGGCCATTGATAAATACGGTACCGGTTGCGCCGGCTCGCGTATGTTGAATGGAACATCAAAAATCCACACAGAACTGGAAGAAAAACTGGCTGCCTTTGTGCAAAAGCAAGCGGCTGTGGTATTTAGTACCGGTTTCCAGGTAAACCTGGGCGTGATCGCTGCACTCGGTGGGCGCAATGATTTTATTATACTTGATGAGCATGATCATGCGTCCATCATTGAAGGCAGCAGGCTTTCTTTTAGCAAAACATTAAAATTCAGGCATAATGACATGCATTCGCTTGAAAATATCCTGAAAAAACTCCCGCCCGACCGGATCAAACTCATTGTGGTTGATGGTGTTTTCAGTATGGAAGGCGACCTGACAAACCTCCCGGCAATAGTGGACCTGGCACGCAAATATGATGCGAATGTAATGGTAGATGATGCCCATTCCATTGGTGTTTTTGGACCACATGGAGAAGGCACCTCGGCACATTTCGGACTCACAGACGATGTGGACCTGATCATGGGAACTTTCAGCAAATCCCTCGCATCTGTTGGCGGGTTTATTGCTTCAGACAATAATACCATTGATTTTCTTAAACATAATGCCCGATCATTGATTTTTAGTGCAAGCATGCCCCCTGCCAATGCAGCAAGTGTTATTGCTGCCCTGGAAATACTGCATGAGGAGCCGGAAAGGATTGAAAACCTCTGGAAAAACACACATTATGCTATTAAATGCCTCAATGATATTGGCTTTGACACAGGAAAAACAGTAACCCCTATCATCCCAATCTATATAAGGGATGAAGCAAAAACCTTCTTGCTCTCACAATTGCTCCTGGAGCGCGGCGTTTTCGTAAACCCTGTTACTTCACCCGCCGTAGCGCGGGAGGATTGCATGATCCGCCTCAGCCTGATGGCCACGCATTCCCGCCCGCAGATAGACAGGGCGCTTAACATAATTTATGAGTTGGCCTGTGAAACAGGAATTATATCATGATCATAATATCATTAAAATATATTTATCAGAAAGTAAATGGAAATTAAAGAAGTAAGGACAAAATCAGAACTCAAAAAATTTGTCATGTTTCCGCATCAACTCTATGCCGGAAACAAATATTGGGTACCCAGCCTTGTTTTTGATGAAATGAATATATTGAGAAGGGATAAGAATCCTGCCTTTGATCATTGTGAATCAAAATACTGGCTTGCATACCAGGATGGCGAAATTGTAGGACGTGTAGCGGCAATTGTAAACCGCCATTATATTGATAAATGGAAAAACAAATATGTCCGTTTCGGATGGATTGATTTCATTGATGACCTTGCGGTTTCGAAGGCGCTAACAGAGAAAGTAGAAATTTGGGCTTCGTCATTAGGCATGACTGCAATACATGGTCCTCTCGGATTTACCGATATGGATCCAGAGGGGCTGTTGATCAGCGGATTCGACGAGATTGGCAACATGGCTTCTATATATAACTATCCGTATTATCAAAACCATTTCGATAAACTTGATTATAAAAAGGATACGGACTGGATTGAATTTGAAGTGAATGTGCCGGATGTCATTCCCGAAAAAGTTGTTCGTGTCGCAGAAATTGTCAAAGCAAAATACAAACTTGAAGTACTTAAAACAAAATCAAGAAAGGATCTACTGCCCTATACCCACCGGATATTTGATTTACTGAATATTACTTATTCTCATCTGTATGGAGTTACAGAGCTTACTGAAAAACAGATCGAAGCATACATCAAGCAATATTTTGGTTTTATACGGCATGAATATGTAACGCTCGTAGTGGATGAAGACAAAAACCTGGTTGCCTTTGGCATTTCCATGCCGTCGTTGTCTAAAGCGCTCCGGAAATCAAACGGGAAATTATTCCCTTTCGGGTTCTTAAGACTTATGCGTGCCATGAAAAAAAATGACCGGCTGGATATGTATCTGATCGGTGTGCATCCAAAATACCAGAATAAAGGTGTGAATGCGTTATTGATGGTTGAACTGACTCAAACCTGTATCAGAAACGGAATCAAAGTGGCAGAAGCACACCATGAACTCGAAGATAATACAAAAGTTCAGGCCACCTGGGACTATTTTGACAGTCGAAAACATAAACGTAGAAGATGCTATATCAAGCAGTTGTGATCCGATTTAAAAGAGACGTATCTTCGTTTCTGTTTTGAATCATGAAAGATAAAATATGTGTCGTTACCGGTGCCAGTAATGGTATCGGGAAAGAAATAGCCATACAATTGGCAACAATGGGCGCAAGGGTGGCCATGGTTTGCAGGAACGAACAACGCGGCCTGCTGGCAAAAAAAGAAATTGAAGAATCATCCGGGTCGAATAAAATAGATTTGTTACTGGCTGATTTAAGTTCGCTAATTCAAATAAGACAATTAGCTGAAAAACTGTCTGATAGCTATTCCTACATTGATGTTTTAATAAACAACGCAGGTAATTTTTATTTGAAAAAGCAATTTTACGAAGATGGGATAGAAATGACTTTTGCGATAAATTATCTTGCGCCGTTTTACCTCACAAACCTTCTTCTTGACAAAGTCAAATCAGCCCCGCAAGGAAGGATCCTGATTGTATCTTCCCGCAACCAACTCATGGGAAAATTTGACCTGGATCACTATGATTTCAATAACAGGATATATAACGGACTACAAGCCTACTCTAACTCCAAGCTCATGACGGTTATTTATACCCGGGAACTGGCGAAAAGACTTAAGGGTAGCAAAGTTACCATCAACGCCATCCACCCGGGAAATGTAAAAACCAATATAGGCATGAACGACAATAACTGGTTGTTCAAATTCATATGGCGCACGAGGTCTTTGTTCAATATCTCCGTAGAAAAAGGCGCAGAAACCACTGTATATCTGGCTACTGATCCAGAAATCGAAAAGTATTCAGGACAATATTTTGCCCATAAGAAAATCGCAAAAGTCAATCCTATCGCCAACCAACCAGGCGTAGGCGAAAAACTATGGGATTTTACAGAACGGATGATAAGAGATGCAAGCGAGCAATAAAATGCTTTGTCTTCTTTTATCTCTGCTCAAGAACAGATAAAACATTGCCCGCAGGATCTTTGAACCAGGCAATCTTTGGCCCCATTTCAGGATTGTCAACAATACCTTTTGCATTGGTACCAAATGAAGGATATTGTTCAAATTTGATTCCTTTTGCTGTCAGCTCATCAACAGTCTTTTCTACGTCTGAAACAGGAAAGTTGAGTACAGTGAAACTTGCCGGCGCATGATCAGGCTTTGGATATACCATTACCGGGTTTCCGCCATTGACTTTTAGCTCCAGCATACCATGATTCTCAGAAACAGGAATGCCGAGTGAACCGTTGTAAAACTGTTTCGCTTTTTCAATGTCGTTTACCGAAAAACTGCTGGATGCTTTTGAATTCTCTAACATATAATTGGTATTTAAATGGTTACTAAGTTATTGTTTCCTAATCCAAATATACAACCAAATAAAACGGAATTGGTTTTATGACAAGGATTATGTTTTTGTTAAGTCCCTAACAACCAAAACAACCCCACGGCCCGGGAAATCAGTAGCCCCGGACAGCAGGGCTGCCTGAATAAATTGGAACACATCAATGCTCGTCAGCACTCGGCCCATAGCTTCCTGGAATAGGAATATCCAAAAGCCTTAAGAACACTCCAAGTTGGGCACGGTGATGAACGGTCTGACTGAATGACATTCGTATTACGTCACCTTTTGGCGCTTCATACCATAACTCCTCACCATTTGCGCCACCACGCATTTGCCAGTTTTTCTTCAGCAGTTCTTCATCTGCTTTTTCAAGTTGCTCCCGTCCTTGAATATAGGCTTTTTCATGCATTTCAAGCAATTCAGTACGGTTGTTCGCAAGGACCGGCTTGAACTCGCTTTGCATTAAATTCAAGGCGTCCGTGGTTAGTGCCATGTGAACCCAGCCGGGTAGTTCAGCCACGTGAGATGCAAGCCTTTGCATGGTCATACTTTTTGGGTGTGGCTGCCATAAGAACTTGTCTTCGGGTACACGTTCCAGCATTTTGCGGGTGGTTTGAGCTTCCTGCTCCATTTCTTTCAATAACATTGGGATGATTTCCATAATTGTGTTTTTTTTAAATTATGGAGCAAAGAAACCCACGCCCACTGACAACCCTATGTCAGTCCATTTTCAGAAATTAATAATTTTCTGAAAAATTTTTCATGAAGTCATTTAGTGAGATATGGTCCTCCTTCCGAAAAGGCATTCCAGTGTTACGAAACTTCACAATTCGCGATACCCTGAAGTCCCTGTATTCTATACGCAAATGGCACCAGGCCATTACATGCCAGTTCATAGCATAAAAAACCAGGCCTATGGGCTCTACCTGCCTGTGGTTAATCTCTTCTTTGTTATTTTTATATTCTATATCAAGGATATGCTTTTGAGAAATGGCATCCTGGATACCCGATAAAAATTCGAAATCATTTTTCACAAAGGCCGGAACGTGCATCCTGATATTATCGTTTAACGCTTCCAGTTTTTCTTTCTGTGAATTGCGCAAAACGGCTTTCACTTTATTAAGGGCGGTGGAATAATGTTCCATAATGGACTTATCTGCAAATGCATATACTATGGTTTCCATGAGCAATAATGCGTTGGCTTCTGCGGTACTGAAAGATACCGGGGGTAAAAAATAACCGTCAACCACGCCATAGCCTTTATGTGGCTCAAAACCAATAGGAATGCCTTGCTCACATAATGCTTTTATATCTCTGTAAACCGTTCGGACACTGATGCCAAATTTTTCCGCAATGTCTTCGGCGGACATGTACTTTTTGGACTGAAGCAACACGAGCATACCCAATAACCTGTCAATGCGGTTCATAAACTGTTATAACCAGTTCTGTAATATAGCGGTTGTGATAAAAAAGGCCATGAGACACACGGCGGCAAGCTTGTTCACAATCATCGAGTTTCGGTAATTGGCTTCCTCTGGACCATTTACCAGGTAAGCGTAATACCATAGAAGAAAATAAGCAAAAAGCGGTGATAAAAACACCTGGAAAAGTGAGAAATATACAACCTTGTGAAAGTAGTTCGTAAAATAGAAGTAGAACCCGAAATTCCCAAGCAGGAATACAATCGCGCAAAAAATAAATGTGCCATTTACCCCAAGGATCATGCTTGCAGTTCTGTCTCCGTGTTCACTATCGGCATTATGCTGATAAATATGCGTAAGCGGATAAAAACCTAGTATCATTATGGCGGATAATAAGGCCGGAATTAAAATTTTTGATTCAGCCAGTTGGTTGAAATTCAAATGATGCAGCCCGAGATAAGACATCAGGTAGGCAAATCCGCCCTGGAAAACAGCCACGATAAACAAAGCGAAAAAACCGTATTTTTTTAAACGGATGGCAGGCACGCTGAATGCTTTGGAAACCAAACCATAAGTCAGCATCATCAAAGCGAACTGCCAGCTCACCAGCAGGGCCAACAGCAGACCAAGGATATCGAATATTATTGACACTAATAGGAGACCAGGTGGCACCGGAGGCATGTTTCGTAACGAGGCATATCTGCTGGTGCGCCTTTCAAACCATGAATTATATCCATTATCGGCAGGATACAGAAAAAGATGAATGGCCAGAAATGAAATAACAAGAGTTTTGATATCAGTAAACGGGTACTGGCAGGCCGCAAATGCAAATACAGGCATCAGGTACAGTGAAAAAGGTATTCTCAGATGATGTATTATGGATTTGTTCATGATGTCTGCGAATTCGAGGGAAAGTTACGAAGTTTTCCAAACTATTCGAATTTATTGCAAAATCAGGAGTCAAAATCACTCTTTAAAGTCGTTGACTTTTGAATAGCCAACGACCTTGAGAAATCGCTGACAGAAAAAATCATTTCTTATTGTAACTTTCGCCTGTCCTTACCCGTCTTGGTATCAAAACAGATCAATGGCCGGAGACGGTCTTAATAATTTACCTCTATGAAAAAAATCATTATTACTCTTTTTATTGCTTCATTTTTTGCAACCGGAAGTTTCGCTAAGGTAAAACCTTCAGGCAATTATCTCCCCGCTGCCTTTAAGCTGCTTCAAAAACCATCATACCGGCAGGTCATGAGTAAAATCCAATCAGCAGCAGCCTCCAATGGTGCGGAAAACAAACTATCCATAAAAGAGCCATATCTTATTTATACCCAGCTTTGGGACTCTGCAGCCAAAAAATGGGCTTCAGATACTTTTGAGAGATATGCTATTACCTGGAATGCTAATAAAAGCCTGCAAAGTATTTCAGATTTAAGCTGGGATTCGATTACTAATGGCGCGGTGACCAATACCATTGAAACAGGCTTTATAAAAATTAATTCGCAGGTAAGTGTTGACAATAATGTGATGGTGGATTATTTTCCCGGAAATATTGTCATACAAGAACTTCAGAACGGCAAGTGGGTCAACTATGAACAGGAGGTTGTGTACTTTGATCAAAATAACCGTATCACATCAGTTGTAGTTCAGCAATGGGTTCAAAATGCGTGGGTTGATTATGCCAAGGATGAACTTGCATATGACGCGAAAGGAAATTTTACCGGGCTATCGGCATATTATTGGAACGGAAGCTCTTTTACACTTGTACAGGGCGTAAAAGAATCACTTAGTTTTGATGGTAATGGTTTCATGACCGGTTTGGTGCAAAGTACCAGTACAGGAGGCAACTATGTTAACAATTCCAAAGAGTCATTTGTGATTGATAGTAAGGGAGTTATCACCAATGCACTCATATCAACATTTGATAGCTTATCAGGCCAATGGATCAAATATGATAGTCTTTCCAGCATGTCCTGGCTGTTTTTTGATCCCACCATTAGCATAGATTACCAGACTCTGGGCACAGATGGCATACTCGGTGTTGGCGGCAATAAATATCTTGGTTATATTGAAACAAAATATGATTCACTTGCTCATATCTGGGAAACTCCTCAAAACAATATATATACATATAATGCTGATAGCCTGGTAACAAATATCATCAACCAGACAAAACAAAAAAATGGCTGGTTGAACAATACAAGCGACAGTACATCTTATTATCCGAGAGATGATATAAAGACATATTTGTCAAGATATTGGGCAGGCACAAAATGGTTAAACACTTCAACTGGAAACAACAACATAAATACTTATGACGGCGATGATGATATCACGGAATGTATTGCACAAAACACCGACGCAAACAATGCGAACGCCTTTGACAATTATTCCAAAACAGAATATCTTTATAAAAGCAATACCGGTATTGAACCTGTTTATCATTCAGGTTTTGCAATATTCCCAAACCCGGTTTCAAACCGGTTGAATATTGATATGGGACAAAATGATTCTCATGGAATTTTGACTATAACAGATGTTACCGGAAAAATCATTCAATCTCAAAACCTGAGTAGTATAAATTTGAATTCGATAGACGTAACTAGCTTACCAACAGGCATATATTTTCTTTCAATCAATAATGGAAACGCGGTATCTACGGGTAAGTTTATAAAGGAATAACGGGGCTGAACGTCATCTTATGTATCAATCACTCATTACTGTTGACTGATGACTGTTGACTGTGAATCAATCTTCCAGCTTCAATACTGCCATAAAAGCAGTCTGTGGTATCTCAACATTACCGACTTGCTTCATGCGCTTCTTGCCTTTTTTCTGTTTTTCAAGGAGCTTGCGCTTACGGCTGATATCACCACCGTAGCATTTGGCAGTTACGTCTTTTCTTAAGGCGCTTACGGTCTCGCGGGCGATGATTTTTGCACCGATGGATGCCTGGATCGCTATTTCAAATTGCTGGCGTGGCAGAAGCTCTCTGAGCTTCAAACATATCTTCTTTCCCCAGTCAAAAGCTTTGTCCCTGTGAATGATGGCAGAGAGTGCATCAACTGGTTCGCCATTGAGGCGGATATCGAGTTTTACGAGGTGTGATTCGCGATAGCCAATAGGGTGGTAATCAAATGAGGCATACCCTCTTGAGATGGATTTTAATTTGTCATAAAAATCAAATACGATTTCACCAAGCGGCAATTCAAAACCCAGCTCCACTCTAGAAGTGGTAAGGTAAACCTGGTTTTTCAAAATGCCCCTTCGGTCAAGACAAAGTTTCATGATATTGCCCACATAGTCAACGGCTGTGATTACCTGGGCAGATATATATGGTTCCTCTACAAATGCAATTTTACTTGGGTCGGGGAGGTCAGATGGGTTGGTAACAGTCACTGTTTCGTTTGCAGTGGTGGTGACATGATAAGACACGTTGGGAACCGTTGTGATCACGGTCATATCATACTCCCTTTCAAGACGTTCCTGCACAATTTCCATGTGAAGCATCCCAAGGAACCCGCAACGGAATCCGAAGCCCAGGGCTGCGGAAGTTTCAGGCTCAAAAACCAGCGAAGCATCATTGAGCTGCAATTTATCCATTGCATCCCGAAGCTCCTCATAGTCTTCTGTATCAACAGGATATATACCTGCAAATACCATTGGTTTTACATTCTCAAAACCTTTGATAATTTCCTGTGTCGGGCGGTCGCGGTGGGTTATCGTGTCCCCGACTTTTACTTCTTTGGCGGATTTAATGCCTGAAATAATATAACCTACATCACCTGCCCCAATGGTCTGTTCCGGTTGTTTATCAAGGCGAAGAATCCCGATCTCTTCAGCAATATATTCCTTGCCCGTGTTTACAAATTTTACAATATCGCCTTTATTGAGCCTGCCGTTAAAAATCCTGAAATAGGCGATAATTCCCCTGTAAGAGTTAAAAACAGAATCAAATATCAACGCCTGTAGCGGCGCCTCAGGATCTCCTTTCGGAGCCGGAATTCGGTTGATAATAGCATCCAGGATATCATCTATACCGAGGCCTGTCTTGGCGCTGGCCAGCACGATATCTTCTGCTTTGCAACCGATGAGCTCAATGATCTGGTCTTTCACTTCCTCGATCATCGCACCGGGAAGATCCACTTTATTCAAAACAGGAATGATCTCGAGGTTTTGCTCAAGAGCCAGGAAAAGGTTTGATATCGTTTGCGCCTGGATGCCCTGTGCAGCATCTACCACCAACAAAGCCCCTTCACAGGCCGCTATCGCACGACTCACTTCGTATGAGAAGTCCACATGGCCGGGCGTGTCAATCAGGTTTAGTTTATACTTCTTGCCATGATGCACATAATCCATCTGGATGGCGTGGCTCTTAATGGTGATGCCACGTTCGCGCTCCAGGTCCATATCATCCAGCAACTGGGCCTTCATTTCACGGGCAGTGACCGTGGCAGTCGTTTGCAACAACCTGTCGGCCAGTGTACTTTTGCCATGATCTATATGGGCTATGATACAGAAATTACGAATATTCTTCATGAAACGCGGGATAAACTAAGGTGCAAAGGTAGGCAAAATAGGAAGAGCGGGAGCGGGAGAACAAAGAGCGAGAGCGAAGGGCGTAGAGCGGAAGCTGGAAGGGCGAGAAGTGAATCGGTGATATCTTTTATTTTCCCCCCATTATATTAATTAATACATAAATTCGTTTCGTCTAAAAATCTATTGATGAAACGATTGTTTGGATCGGTTTTTTTATTTTTTGTGTTTGTTTCTGTCGTTTCGGCTCAAAAATATACTATCAGCGGCTATATAAAAGATGCTGCCACGGGTGAGGTTTTGATAGGCGCATCATTATATGTGCCAAAGCTAAAGGTGGGTGCCGTAACCAATGCCTATGGGTTTTATTCGCTTACATTAAATGCTGACAGCGTTGGGCTTGCCATCAGGTTTATGGGTTATAAACCGGTGTTCAAAAAAATTGATCTTAGAAAAGATATTGAGTTGAATGTTGGCCTACAAACCCTGGAACTGGGTGAAGTGGTTATTACAGGTTCAAAGGCCAGTGAAAATGTGGAAAAACCACAAATGGGTGTGATTGATGTGCCAATCACTTCAGTGAAGGAATTGCCGGCCATCTTTGGAGAGAAAGATCTGTTTAAAGTGCTGCAGCTTTTGCCCGGTGTACAGTCTGGTTCTGAGGGCAGTGCGGGGTTTTATGTCAGGGGTGGCGGTGCAGATGAAAACCTGATTTTACTGGATGAAGCTGTGATATACAACCCATTTCACATGGCGGGATTTTTCAGCATATTCAATGGGGATGCCATCAAATCTGTAGACCTGTACAAGGGTGGTTTTCCGGCGCAATACGGCGGCCGGCTCTCATCTATTATAGATGTTTCCATGAAAGACGGCAACGATCAGGGTTTTCATGGTGAAGGAGGCATTGGCCTTATCTCTTCCCGGCTGATGCTGGAAGGTCCCATTGTAAAAAACAAAGTTTCGTTCATGGTTTCGGCAAGACGCACCTACCTCGATGTCCTGATAAAACCCTTTTTGCCAGTGGGAACCGAAGCAGCTTATTATTTTTATGACCTGAACGCCAAAGTGAATTATATCATCTCTGACAAGGATCGGGTTTACCTGAGCGGGTACATGGGCGCTGACGTGCTTTCTACTTCGTTTTCAAGTCCGGGTGATACAACGGGAATCGGCGTATCATGGGGCAACAGCAGTGCGACAGCCAGGTGGAACCATGTGTTTTCGCCAAAGCTGTTCGCAAATACCACCATGATTTATGACGATTATAATTTCAGTATCAATGAACAGATGAACAATCAGGAAGCTAAGATACAGTCTGGCATACAGGATATAGGTGGCAAAATAGATTTTGACTGGTTTCCATCGCCGCTAAACCATGTAAAATTCGGGGCGACCTATACTTATTCAGAATTTATCCCGAGCCTGGTTCAAGGGCCGGCAGGGTCCCTGGGCTTTGCCAATGAGCAAACAAAATACGTACACAATGCAGCAGGCTATATCAATGATGAATATACTTATTCGGAAAAATGGTCTTTCAATATCGGTCTGCGCGCGCCTTATTTTGATTACAAACAAACCACGTATATAGAAGTAGAGCCAAGGTTTACAGCTAAATATGCTTTAAATAAAACCACATCCCTCAAGGCAAGCTATGCCATGATGTACCAAAACATCCACTTGCTGAGCAGCACTTCTATCTCGCTGCCGACAGATATTTGGATACCCAGCAGCAACATCGTTAAGCCTGAACAAAGCCAACAGGTATCAGCAGGAATTTTTAAGAATTTTTTGGACAATGCCTTTGAAACCAGCGCCGAAGTCTATTATAAGAAAAGCAACAATGTGATTGAATACCAACCCGGTACAGATATATTCTTTAACCCCGATATTGATAATGCCTTGTATTTCGGGCAGGGCTGGTCTTATGGACTGGAACTGTTTATCAAGAAAAATGTCGGGAAATTTACCGGGTGGCTTGGTTATACACTATCGTGGGCCAACCTTCAATTTGACCAGTTGAACAACGGCGACCCTTTCCCCGCCACTTATGACAGGAGGCATGATTTTTCAATTACCGGGATCTACAATTTCAATAAAAACTGGTCGTTCTCTACTGTTTTTATTTACGAAACAGGCTCGTCTCTTACAGTGCCTTTGGGCACCTATAATGTGCCTTGGAATACTAATAGTGGGTATATCCAGGTTTTGGACTATGGCGCCATGAATGCTTACAAACTACCTCCGTACAACAGGCTCGACATTGGTATAAAATATACCAAACAGCATAAGAGATACCAGGACGAATGGCGCCTGGATATTTACAATGCGTACAGCCGGGAGAACCCCTATTTTGTGTTCATTGACCCAAATTATTATGACGCCAATGCGAACATAGTCAAATCAGCGGCCGTGCAGATTTCTATATTCCCCATCATCCCTACTGTTAGCTATAATTTTAAGTTTTAAGCCATGAAAAAAGTATACCTGTTTATCATTCTTTTGTGCCTTGTGTCTTATGGCTGTGAGAAAAATATCAGCCTTAACATAGCTAAATATGATAGCCAAATAGTGGTGTATTGCATTATGTCACCATTTAGCTATCCCCAGGTGTATCTAAGCCACAGCCAATCTTATTATAGCTATGCCGATACGGATTCCACTCTAAGCAATACCATCATTCAAAATGCTCAGGTGATTATTACCGACCAGGCGATAAATAAAACCGATACATTACACTATGATACATTTGCACAATCTTATATTATGGGGCCCCGGGCATTTAACCCCACACCCGGTCATCATTATGCACTGAAAATCAATTATCAGGGCAAAGTACTAACTTCGGAAACCACTGTGCCTATGCAGGTAAAAATTAACCATGTGGATTATGTAAAATTAGACACCAGCCAGAACAACCCTGATTATGAGTTTCATGTATTTTTCAATTCTGTTACCGGCGGGCCAAATTATTATTCACTTAATGGTGAAAGTTTTATTTCAGATAATGGGGTTGCCGGAAAGCAGCTAGAAATCATAACTAATGAACGTTTTAGGCATCCGCCACCGGATACTGCCTATTTTGCGCTTTCCAACATGAATAAGGTGACTGCTGATTATTTTACCAATATCAATATACAAAACCAAAGCGCGGGTGATCCTTTTTCGCAGCCTGCGATAGTTGAAGGAAATATAAACGGTGGCCTCGGTATATTTGGGGCAAATGCACCTGGGCCTACTTTGCAAGTTATTGTCAAGTAAGCATCAATCAGGTAGCAATGTAAACGTCTTTGAAATACCAATCCCTATATAGAGGGCATCCAGGTTAATTTTCAATGATTCAGGACGTTGGTATACTTCGCTGGTTTCTGTTTCCCAATAGATCAGGTGGTCGGTTGAAATAAAAGCTTTGAGCAAAATAGGCAGTATCCGGTGGCGGATGCCTAAAACGT
>JABDEJ010000031.1:23887-24471 GCA_013287095.1 Bacteroidota bacterium
ACCCCAACCTGCCTTGTAGGTACAAGGGTGTCCCCGGACCAAAAACCTGGTCGCTGCCAGAATAAAACCCAAGGTCAAGTCCACCAAAGGCGTAGGCGCCCATGTAAGTTTCTTTGTTAAAATAATAGTTGTATTCCGTCATGATGGATATACCTACATAATCAATGTTTTGCAGGTCGTCCGCGAATGAGGTGATATTACCGTTGGCATCAAAACTGGTTTCAGGAATAAAGGCACCCCCGAAATTATAACTCAAACCCAATTGGAAAACCTTACTGTTGGCCACCAAAACGCTCAATTTCACATCCGTGAGCCTCCCGAAGGCAAGTATATTGTTATATATGGCATCATGCTTCACCCATTCCCATCCATTTGGTCCTTTACCGTTCACATTATATTCCCCGGTATAGTCGCTACGGTACCCAGCACTTAAATTATCTATGTTCAAATCCAACCCAAAGCTCAGCATCAGCGGTTTTTTGTGATGGATAATGGAGTCCGTAATTTTACCGTCATTCTGCGCACTCAACGAAGAAGCACTTCCAAACAAGATCATACAAAACAGAAAAAAGGCGGCCCACTTC
>JABDEJ010000031.1:24481-24875 GCA_013287095.1 Bacteroidota bacterium
TCATGGATTGAATTTTTGGGGAAGGTAGATGTTTCAAACGGATAATGAAGGCGCGTATTATAATGAGGTGTAGAGAGAACATTAAAAATAAATAGCACCTGTAATTACGGCAGCATTTGTACTGGTAACGGCCCACGACGCCTTGGTTGTGTAATATGGCGTAGACACTGTGGGATAAGCAATTCCCTGGTTTCGCCCCGAGGTTGTCTGATTGCCTGTACCTGGAAATGAGTATGAAATGCCCGGTCCAAATTCCGCACCTATTGAAATATTCTTTGAAATGAAATAATTGAATCCGATAAATGGATTCAAGGTAATACTAAAATTACGTGGAGTCTTTGTCACATTTTTAGAGAAATCCCCATTGTATCCTCCGGCCATAGTACTATCAGTT
>JABDEJ010000032.1 GCA_013287095.1 Bacteroidota bacterium
CACCTTCACGCACACCGGCAGCTACACCGACAAAACGGATCGGTAACTCCAGTTTTACTTGTTTGTCAGCGGCAAATTCATGAAAATCAACATGCAGGATTTCATCACTTACCGGGTGGAACTGAACTTCCTTTACAAGGGCATTGTAATGGATGCCGTCAATATCCAGGTCAATAATATTAACATCCGGCGTATATACAATATGCTTAAAGTCGTTTACAAAAACTTTAAAATGGACGTTTCCGCTTTTGCCGTACAGTTCGCAAGGCACAAAACCTTCTGCGCGCAATTGTCCTGCAATGGATTTTCCTTTGCCATCTCTCTTGTGGCCGGTAATATTAACTGATTTCATAATTGTAAATTTAAAAGCGGGTGCAAAGATAGGGATTTTCTAAAAAAAACGATCAGAGTATCAAAGAAGTTTGATAATTATCGCTCAATTTGAACAGGGAACTGATTGATCCGTATTCATATACGTTCTGGATTGCGTTCGCAAAAAGGTCAGAAACGCTCAATACTTTTATCTTTTCACTGTATTTTTTCAATGGAATGGTATCGCAAACAATTACTTCGGTAAGCTTTGAATTTTCGATGTTTTCGTATGCTTTCCCGGATAAAACTGCATGTGTGCAGAATGCCCTGACACTTTTAGCCCCTTGTTCCATCATCATTGAGGCGGCTTTGGTAAGCGTGCCACCCGTATCCACGATGTCATCAACAATGATAATGTTTTTACCCTCTACATCACCAATAACACGCATTGTTTCAATCTGGTTGGCATATTTCCGGTGTTTATCAGCAATAACCAGTTCCGCGAGGAGGCTTTGCGCAAAATAACGCGCCCTTTGCGTACCGCCCATATCAGGGGCTGCGATCACCAGGTCTTCGAGGCCGAGGCTCTTTATATAAGGGATAAAGATCACGGAGGCGTCGAGATGATCAACCGGCACTTCAAAGAAACCCTGGATCTGGGCTGCATGGAGATCCATAGTCATGATACGACTGATACCGGCTGTGGTAAGAAGGTTTGCCACCAGTTTGGCACCAATGGCCACACGGGGCTTGTCTTTCCTGTCCTGCCTTGCAAACCCGAAATAGGGGATAACGGCAGTTATATAATGTGCTGAAGCCCTTTTGGCCGCGTCAATCATTAAAAGAAGCTCCATGAGGTTGTCAGAGGGAGCATAAGTGGATTGGATGATAAACACATCGCAACCCCTTACCGATTCATTAAAACTGGGTTGAAACTCGCCGTCACTGAATTTTAACGTAGAACATAAGCCAAGGTCCTGCCCGAAATTTTTGGATATTTTCTCGGACAGCACTTGCGAGCCGGAGCCCGAAAAAATCTTGACTGGGTTAAACCTTGATGGCATATTCTTTTTTTTCGGGTCTTACGACAAATTCAGTTGTCCGACCAGGGCTCGAACCTGGACTCTTCTGGACCAAAACCAGACGTGTTGCCAGTTACACCATCGGACAATAAGGCTGCAAAATTAAGAAAGATTTTTTAAGCAGTTCCAGTTTGGGATTAAATATATTGAACAAGCTTGTTAATAGTCGTAGTTGGGCGGGCTATTCTGCTGATCCTTTTTCTTTTTGTCGTCTTTCTTTTTATATTTCCCTTCTTTGATGCTCTTGATAAACTCTGCCCATGCAAATGGATTTAAAAGGGAAGACGGAACGGCAATACCATTTCCGAGCAGGTTATAATTGGTTTGACCGCCTGCATAGTATGCCGAACTTGCAATCTGTTGCAATTGATACAACTGACTTTCCTGGCCATCCCTTGCAAGGCTTTCATATAGTTGGCGCATGGTTTGCTGGTCGAGGTTTTTCTTGGCTTTTTCTGTCAGATCCTCGTTCGGGTGCAGACTCAGAAAGATGCGCCTGAATTCTTCAGGGGTCAGGTTGGCATAGATATTTGTGGGGGCAATGGTAAAAGTATCCCGAGGGAGGGAAACATTATGGTCAAATTCCTGGTTTGTGATTCCGGTTGGAATGACGAACCTGACAGCTTTAAATCCGAGCGCCTGGTATTCAACCGTATCTTTTTCATTTACCACAAGAGAATAAAATCCATCGGTACCTGCTATAGTGCCCCTGAATGTATGGATAAGCCTCACGGTGGCATAAGGAATGGCTGATACACCGTTTGGGGCAGTAATAACCCCTGATAGTTGAACCAGCTTGCTATCTGCAGTTTTTGCAGCTGGCAGTTTTTGCGCTTTGACCTGAATGGAGCCAAATACTATAAAGCACAAAATGATATATAAATAATAGGAGGGTTTCAATTTCATGAATCTTGGCGGTTGCAGCCTGTAATGGTCAATTATTTTACAAAAGTACTGGATATTCACCAATATTGGTTTTTGGGACTGAGCAAATACTGAGCCGCGATTGATCAGTCAACAGTCAACAGTCATCAGTTATCAGTCAACAGGAAAAAGGGCGAAGGGCGATAGAGCGGAGAGCGAAGTGCGGAAAAATGAGAGTGCAGCGAGAGCCCTGCAAGGGCGTAATATATCAGCGAGGGGTGCAGCCCCTCGGACTAAGCGAGAGCGGAGAGTGAATTCCTAACCCCTTATTCAAACATCGTTATCGTCCCTTTAAAATAGCTCTGCTTTCCATTATAGTCTGTGACGGTGATCAGATAAATATAAACCCCCTGCTGAACAAATTGTCCGCGAGAGGTCCCGTCCCAACTCTTCCCCTCAGTGTCTCCCGCAGGGGACGCTGAGGTCTTATCCGCAGGGGACTCTGATGTCTCATACACGAGTTCTCCCCAACGATTGTATATGCGCATGGAATAATCCTTGATATGCAAACCAACAGGTCCAAATTTATCATTTACCCCATCCTGATCATAAGGGGTAAAAGAATTCGGAATAAACACCGTTGCATCCTGATGGACACATTCTACTGTGGACCTTGAAAGCTGGTTGTATTGGCCAGGGTTTTCAATGGCTTGTACCTGGTAGCAGAAATCTATGGTGCTGTCACCCAATTTGGTATCTTTAAATTCATTGACCTGTACCGAGGATGTCGTACCGATAAGCTGCCAACCTGTACTGTCCTCGTTTTTATAGACATTATAGCTCTGTACGCCGTCATACCAATCGCGGTAGCTGTTCCATGTTAACTGATTATATCCTGGTTGATTGGTGGCATTGAGAATAATGATACAGCCCTGGTTACTGGCATCACTCAGGTTGCCGCAATGGTCGCGGGCGAAGATGTAATAGCAGTCACCTTCCTGCGCCATGCCCCCCGACCCCGCCCCTGACCCCTAAAGGGGGACTAAGGTTGAGGTTGCTGTCGCTATTACTTAGGTTAGTGGTGCTGTCAACAAAAACCATGCTGCCAGTACTATCATTCTTTCTGAAAACGAAATAATTCTTGACATCATAAGACTTCGAAGGCGTCCAGGAAATGGAAGCAGCTTTGTTTGGGTTGGATACGGTAACCGTTTTAATATAAACCTTTTGTGGAGGGATATGATTTAGTGCTTTGGCACTGTCGGTATTGGATGCGGAAATAATCGTATAATTAACTGAATCAATGGCTTTTATGAGATATTGATAAACAGTATTGCAGATCACGGCAGTATCTTTAAAGGCAAACACATTATTAGCCAGACTATCAATCAGAACCCCGTTTTTGAACACCAGATATTTCTTCACCTTCCAGCCCACATAGCCGTTCCAGTATAATTGATTATACCCGTTTCCAGCCGATGCAGTAAGCTGTATGCTTTCATGATAAGTGGTAAATGGCCCTGTATTGCCGCAACTGTCAACAGGTTGAATCTTATAATAATAAGCTTGCCTATAGGTGTTCAAGCCTGTGTCGGTCAATGATGTACCCGGCCAATGATCAATGACCAATGACCAATAAAGCCCATCAATACTTCTGTAAATATTATACCCCGCCAGATTCTTATCCGTTGTCGCAAGCCAATCAAGTTCAATCCTTCCATCCCTTAATCCTGTTCTAACAACTATCGCAATCAAAATCGGTCTGGTAACAGGCGTTATCGTATCAAAACTTTTCACCGTAATAGAATCCGAAAATGATATTTCACCATTAGCCAAAATAGCCTGTACCTGGTAGGTATAGTTATGGTTACAGGTAATATTTGAATCCGCAAATACAGAATCAAGGCCAGCATTATTGACCAAAAATTGCGCCCCGCCATCTCTGGATTTATAAACCGAATAGCTTATGACCGGAACACCGAGGTAGCTTATCCAGTTCAGTTGCTCATTCAGGTTGTTGTTCTGCACTTTAAGCAATACCGTCCGGTGAATATTGGAATTTATCCCTACATCGCAAACATTATAAGTGATGATATAATATTTATAAGCGTTCTGTAAGGTATTGATATTGTTCTGGATATAGCTGGTATCGTTGAGGTCTGTTACATCTTTTAGCAAAGCATATTTCCCATTGGCTGTATTGAAAGAATACACATAGTAGCCCCTCGCATTGGTGTCATTCAAAACGGCACGTTTCCATACGATATAGATAGAGCCGTGTGTTTCATCTGATTTTAAGACGGTTGCATAGACAAGCTGGGCGGAATCGGCATCAGGTATCAGGCGGGGGGTGATGCTGAAAATATCAGAATAACTGGTCATATTTGCCTTATTATAAACCGTTTCCAGCTTGTAATAATAGGCTGTCCCTGCCATAACATCCGTGTCAACGTCCATTACATCTGCGATCGGCAGTTCATTGATTTGATTATAATTAACCTTATCTGTTGATCGGTAAACCACAAAAGAATCCGGTGCTGTAGGCGGGGAAATTACCTTTGGCAATGCCAGTTGTACCTGCGCTTTGCAGAATAACGCTTTGCCGCTCAATGGTTCAGAACATACTGTGTCTGATTCTGCGGCATTGAGGCAGGAATCCAGGGTAATAACCGTATAACACAGTTGATTAGATGTTGTATTTATGGTATCCACAAAAGCGCTGGGCGTTCCATGCAAATGGGTTATAAAATTGGTTGCATTGCCCCAGATGTTATTTATTGCCCTCTGAACCACGTATGTATATACATCCGGTGAATCGGAGCTAATGAAATTTAATTGTATGGTTTTAGCACCCAAAACTGCCAGCTCCGTAATTTTTGCCGCATTGGGCGGAATAGTATCTATGGCTTTTCTTCCCATGGTATCTGACATTGAAATTTCACCTGGATTATAACCAATGGCGGCTATCCTATACCTTTCCACATGATTACAAGGCGCAGGGAAATATCGCATAGATGTATCAGTAGCAGGAACTGAATCTATAACAACAAAGCCAGTGCCAACCAATTTTTCGATCTTGTAACTTTTAATTTTGAATCCTAAATACGGAGTCCAGTTGAGTTTGTGAAGCAGTTCACCGACACTTACAGTAAGTGTCATGGTTTTGTTAACTACAGAACTGTCTGATACCGTGCCACATGAATCTATGTTTTTGATATAATAATACTGGTCTGCGGACAGGGTATTGAGACCTGTTTGCACAAAGCTGTCTTGTGTTGCTGGCAGGGTTGCAAGCAAAGAATAGTGCCTGCCGCCAGCAGAATAATACAGTTCCGTACCAGCAATATACTTTTGGCCTGTAACGCTTTGCCAGCGTATGGCCATGGTACCATTTGCGGTAGAAGTAACAGTTTTGCTTACGGTAATAATTTTGGCTGTATCCAAAAAATAAGTGTGGCCGCAGGTTCTTTCTGACCATGAGGTATATGGGCCTGTACTGTCATAAGCCAAAACCCTATAGCAGTATTGGTTATGATAGTTAACCGTTGTATCTTTATAGCTAAGTACATTATTAGTCATGGTTGCCATAACTGTCTCATTCCCATTGTTTACCGACCTGTAAATCTCGTATTTCTTTACAGGCCAGCCGGCATAATGGTTCCATTTTAGGTAAATAGCCTGTTCACAGCCATTTATGGTATACTTGAGATGAATGGTAGTATGCGTTGCCGAATAATTGGAAACATCCCCGCAGGTATCCAAGGTGTAAACATGATAGCTGAAACTGTCTGTTGATGTTTTTATGGAATCGGTAAAAACCACGGGTGAAGAAGAAGGATGATAAACCGTTGTTAGATAGGCAAAAGCACCATTATTGTCTGCCCTGAATATTTTGTACCCTGTTACATTGGGGTTCATGCTTTTGGTAAAGGAAAGCAGGACTTGGGCACTATCGGCGACTGTGGCGTTAAGTATGGAAACACGGGGCCGGATAAAAGCCTGGCTTCCAATCGGTACGGCAATTCGGGTCACGGATATGCCATTTTGCCCTGAATCGGCCCCATAGCTGCTGTTATAGCAGGGCGCGGATTTATTCAAATTAATCCCGGGCGTGCCACCTGTAGCTGAAAATAATATTTTGCCCGGCACAGCGGATGAAGTAATGAGCAGAACCCCGCCACCGCCGCCACCGCCAGTGCCCTTGCAATTGGTGAAACTATCGCTACCGCCTTTGCCTCCATTGGCGGTTATAATGGCACTTGTACCATAGTTGTTGACGTTTAATAATACAGAACCACCGGCACCGCCACCGCCTGCTCCATCAAGGATGGCTTTTAATGCTTGTGTTGCCCCGTCAGCGGTAATTTTCTGTCCATCGCTTGCTATTTTATTTGCATTGATCATGATGATTCCACCTCCATTAGTCCCGGGTGTTCCGGAACCGGTATGAAAAAAACCCGCGCCGCCACCGCCACCCATGAACAAATGGTTTTGGGCAGAATAGCCGCTGAGGCTGCCTCCTCCCAGGCCGCCATTAGCCAAGGGGGTGCCGCATACAGAAAGCTCATTGCCTCCCCGACCTCCTGCGCCAGCGTTAGAGCCGCCACCGCCCCCTGCCTGATAGCTGTTGCCTCCGCCGCCACCGTTCGCTGCTTTACCCATACCTCTGGTGAAGCCGGTATCTAAAACTGCAATGCCCTCGCCTTTGTTTGCCCCAAAACCGCTGGCAGCAGAATAATAATATCCATTCTTATGGCATGTTGTACCACCGGTATTGAGGGCACCGCCCCGGAAACCTGCACCCGCTGCATTGAGAGGTGCGGCCATGATCACAG
Organism: Bacteroidota bacterium; assembly: GCA_013287095.1. The sequence continues at coordinate 7,094 of JABDEJ010000032.1, forward strand.
TGCCTGAAGCATTAAAAACCAGGACTCCCCCTTTTTTACCGGTCCACGGCAAAGGCTTCAGGATATCTGTAACAATGGCGCTGCCATATTGCGGTACCGCTACTAACTGCACTGCCCCCTGTACATTATACGTGTTTAAAAGCCTGCGACCCAGGAATACCTGGTTTCCGCTTACAGAGTCAACGGTATTATATTCATAGCTGCCTGCCCCGCCTATGGTTTTAACCAGGCCGAACGTAGAATCATTTATCGTATCCACGGCCGCACCTTTTGCCTGGATAATAAGAACCATACCACCGGGCGTAAAAGGGGATGCAGTATCCACAGTAAAGGCGTTAAGACAGGTATCTATGACCGAAACGGCAGCATATTTGTTAATGATGCCCGATATAGGTGCCGGAGGGTTGGGACAATTTTTATTGACCTTTACCCTGAAGCTGTCTATATTGGAACAGCCCCGAACAGAGATAACATTTACTGAAAATATGGTGTCCTGATAAGGATAAGCCCATACCGATTGGCTTGTAGAATCTGCCAGGAGCGCGGTATTGTTCCAACGGTAATGAGCCCCTCCGGGAGATGCTATCATATTCACGCTATCGCCGGCGCAGATCATGGTATCTATATTGAAAGCGAGGGGAGAGACGGCGATATGCAACAAACGAGTGATGGTGTCTTTATTGGTCCCATTGTCTGCGATAAGTTTTACCTTATAAGTGCCCGGCTTCATAAAGGTATGCAGAGGATTTAAAGAAACGGAACTGTTTGCGAAACCCGAAGCGGTATCTCCGAAATCCCAAATCCTGCTTTTATCTGCGGTATAGGTTGAGTCAAAAAACCGTGTGGGGTATCCAGAGCAGGTATCCTTCCAGCCGAACCAGCTCACAAAGGGTTCGCATGATACCTGGAAAGTCATGGGCAGATTGGCGGTGGGGTTTTGCCTGGAATGTACGCTTATATTAATGTCATACATAGTTGCATTGAGGCTGTCTGTCGAAAATTTTTCTTTTCGGGACGGGGTACTAATGTTGATCACCCCGCAACCATTTGTCAGGCCTGCCGTGTCTGTTTTAATAAGGCAAAATCTTTCCAGCCCGCTCCCTAATTGGTCGGGGGCCGTGAGCATGAGCGCAAACCCGCCCGGTATCTCAATAAGTCCGGCCCCGGGATTATAGCTAACAGCGGTGCTAAACGCAGCATTGGTGTATGTATGCGCGTATTTTACATTCCCCGACGTATCAAGCCGGGCCAAAAACGGTTTGCCGGGGTGGAAGGATTGGTACAATGAATCGGCATAGGAAAATAAAAAAAGGGAATTCTTTGATGAATCATACCGTAAAATATCGCCGATCCCCTCCATATTCCGGTATCCTTTCGCCCATATAAGGTTTCCGGAAGTATCCAGTTTTAAAATATTGGTAAGATAAGTATATTTTGCATTGGGATTAGAGACGTTCCCGCTGGATGTATCTTCTCCCATGATATAATAACCACCGTGAAATGAAACAATATCGGAATTATATTGATAATAATTGTCAATTAAAGTCGAAGATAAAGAAATGGGAAACCCATAGTTTTTGTGCCAGATGATGCCGCCGGAACCAGAAATTCTGAACAAAAAATTATCCATCCGCCTGTACAAATTTGAGTTGTGTTCCAGCCCATTTACCAGGAATCCACCACCCGGAACATTGAGTATTTTATTGACCCAAATACCTGGGTAATCATTATTCGCTGATTCCTGATCAGCATAATATTTTGCCCAGAGCAAGCCTCCCGTATCGTTTACGGCAATCAGTCCTGTACAGGGATGCCAGGTATAATTAGTATCTTTGCTCATCAAGTTCCCGCCTATAATAACCCCCCCGGAGGGTGTGACGGTGAGCGCCATTGAAGCGAATAGTGAAAAATTGGTAACATGTTGAATTGTATAATCCTTGCACCAGAGCACCTCGCCGCTGCTGTTAATTTCAGTAAGGACTATAGAATCCTGCCCTGAGTTAAGTGTGCCTGCAAAAGCAAAAACAGAATCTGAAACCCGGGCCAGCGGGGTGGCACCATGATAAAAGATCGCTCCGTTACGATAACTTGAAGTAAGGTAGCGCCTGGCCCATGATAACCTCCCCAGGCTGTCAATCCTAAAAATGACGGGGGTGGATTCTGCTATTCTCGTGGTCGAAGGAACAGGGGTGTCAATGGCCATCAGCGCCATGCAGATAAAACCTTTATCTGGCAACTGGAACATGCCCTGGGAAGAAAAATTCGCGTCCGACGATTTGATTCCTGAGGTCAGGGTCTGGAAAGTGATTGTTTTCTGGGCCCGGAGCGATGCCGATATGAATAACCATAAAAATAAAAGAATGAATATTTTTGCCGGGCCCTTCATTTGCAAAATCCTGTATGCTTTACAAACATAATAAATATTTGTGAATGAGAGTACGACGCCCGGCTATGCGTAGCTTCCGGGCTACGGATTTTTGCCTTCCCCTCAGAGTCTCCCTCCACACCACGTTGCCGAACCTCAAAACAAAGGGGACTGAGGTCCATGCGCAAGAGAACACATATCAGATTAAATCCATATAGTGTGTAACCTTAAACATTCCCTGTTCCCCCGTTTCATAAAACCCTGCGCTCGAATGGGCATATTTTGCATAATCCTCCACCAGGTTCCACTTGCCTGAAACAGGGTTATGGTGAAGGTAGTGTAGTTTTTGTAACAAGAAATCTCGGCTAACGCAAGGCTTCGCATCAAAAGATGATTGAAATATCTGATGTTTTTTCCCTTTCGCCCGCTCGGTGATCGGAACGCCATCTTCAAGTCGCTTTAATATTGAAAATTCATTTTGCGCTTTCAACCTTGCAACGATTTCATAAGCCATAAACCTTTTTCCATTGGCAATCAGTTTATTAATAATGGGGCTTTTGTCAGTAATATATATCAAAAAATGCAAATGGTTGGGCATAATTACATATCCGGTTATTTTGTTTCCATGTTTCTCCAAAATATTGAACCAGTCATATATTTTTTCATAGAAGTTGGTTATTTCGAACAGGGGCAACCAATCATAGCAGGTAAAAGTGCAGAAATAAATCCGGTTAGTATCGGGTTTTAAAGTCCTGGTTGACATGTTTACGGATTGGAGTATAGGACCAAAAATAGTGTTTTCCCTGAAATGCGTTTGCACCGGAATGCATCAGAGTCCCCCATTAGCGGTAGATGGTTCGGGAACATGGTGCAGTGGGGAGACTCTGATGGGAAGTTTAAAATCCGCTTTCGTCAGATTGCTTCCGTAGAAAGGGCGGGGGCAAGCCCCGCCCCTACAAGTGACGACAAAATCAGAATTATTTTCTCTTATATCTTATTGAATAAATATGAGTTAAAAAATATTTTTCAGAAACAGGCATCCACTTGGCGGTTTCGCTATATATGTACATAGGCAATTACGAATTATGAATTACGAATTATGAATTGTTTCGCCAGCCATAGCTTCAGCGAGGCAGGGGCTGGTGCCTGATGGAATGCTCAACAAACCTTAGATCATGTTGTATCACAAAAATCACATATGTCAAAGTTCAGACAATTTTCCCGCAGATGGCGCAGAAGAGCGCGGAACTTGTCGCTTTAGGGCAAAAAATCTGCGTAAATCTGCGCTATCTGCGGGAGAATCTTCAACAAAAAGCACGTTGCATCTAAATAATTAGTAATGAGCATATTAATTTATAAAAAAAATATATTGGGTTTACAATTTTGTCAGAATGCCAACCCAATATTTCACTCAAAGTATTGTTGGCAAGATATTTAAATATAATAATTTGAAAAAAGATGGAAAATGTAAACCCATGGCGTGTAGTCAAACATTTGCGAGACAGTATTATTCTTTCTACTTTTACCACGGCAAAATAAAATTTTGAACAAAAAAAGGACAACTGTGTTTTTCACAAGTTGTTGTGATTATGACACATCTGTTAGGAATCAAATAGCGTTAGCATATTTAAACATGAATCAAATTAACTCAAAAATCTAAAAAACATGAAATTAAGACTCGGAATCGTACTTTTTGCTCTTGTACTGGGAGCCTGTAACAATCACGAAAAGGAACAGCTGGATAAGATCAAGGCCCTTCATGCACAGGATTCTACCCTTGCCGCTGAAGCCAAAAGCAAGGATTCTCTTATTACTGACTATGTTAATACCATGGGGTCCATACAAGACAACCTGGATAGCCTTAAAACAAAGGAACATATCCTTTCCATGAATTCGCCTGAAGGCAACAAAAATGCCAGGACTACAATCATGGGCGACATTACAGCTATTGATAATGCCATCATTGCTGATAACAAACAGATATCCAAACTAGAAGCAAGGCTTAGAAAAATGCAAAACAATGATGCCAGTCTTAAAAAGATGATTGACAACTTAACAAAGGAAGTTGCACAAAAAGATGCTGACATCGCTATGTTGCAAAGCAGGTTGAACGGTGTAAGCGATTCCATGGTGACACTGACGCATAACTTTAATGATACCATTGCGGAAATCAGGAAAGACAGGTCAATGCTGAATGCCATGACCACCCAAATGAATACCGTTTATTATGTTGTCGGAACCATGAAACAACTCAAGGATAATGGTGTCATTTCCAAAACGGGAGGTGTGCTTGGCATCGGAAGAACTGCTGAGCTTAGCCAAAAGGCAAACATGGCGGCATTTACAAAAGGAGATAAAACCCAAATAGGCGAAATACCGTTGAATGGTAACCTCCTGAAACTTGTAACATCCCATCCTGCAGGCTCTTATAATATCAATAAGAATGACAAGAAGACCCAAACACTTGTTATTTCTGATGCCAATTCTTTCTGGAGTGAAAGTAAATATCTTGTGGTGGAGATAAAATAAATCCATTGTCATTTCGAGCGAGGTACGAAGCGAGAAATCTGATTGGTGTGGTATCAACCAGATTTCCAGCTCCGCTCGAAATGACAATGCTAATAAACCTCGCAGGTTTTAAAAACCGGCGAGGCTTTTTTTTGGGTTCTTATATGCAAAATCTTAAAAAGGAAAGCCAATCCCAAGATTTATCTGGAGGTTTTGTTCAAACCAGGCGTTCCGGCGCAGAAGTTCATCTATTTCCCATTCGCTTCCGCTGGATATGGATGGGTCACGAAGTGGAACTGCAAAATCAACCCGCACCACAAAATAACTAAAGTCCAGGCGCAATCCGAACCCGGAACCTACAGCGATCTGCTTATAAAACTTATTGAAATAAAAACCGGATCCCTTCCGGTTAGTATCATTATTAAACAGCCATACATTGCCCGCATCGGTAAAAAGCGCTCCTTTTAAAATACCGTAAATGGGGAAGCGAAGTTCTATATTCCCTTCCAGTTTGATATCGCCGGATTTGTCGAAATATGTTGTGCCAGAAGGGTCAGCGTATGAACCCGGGCCAAGTGTTCGGAGTTTCCATGCACGGATGCTATTAGCGCCGCCTACATAGAATTGCCTTTCAAATGGCAATTCTAAAGATCGTGTATTTGGGAAAAAGAGGCCTGCTATACTCTGAGGGTCACCTACTCCTGTTATGAGTCTCATTGCCAGGTTATCATTGCGGAGTACGGGTAAATAATACTGTAGATCAGCTTCAAATTTAGAATACTGATAATAGTTTATCCCAAATATCTGGCTTGTTGTCGCTCCTGCAGGCCTTGGCTGATTGAAGAAAAGTTTATCGATGAGTGCAGGAGCATTTCCACCCGTTTCTGCCGAAAACCGCAGGTACCAGTACGGATCTTTTACCATGGTAAGCGGCTGCTGATTAATAAACCAGGCTATCCTGAAATCAGTAACAAGGTGCTTGTCAAAAAGATCAATGAGCAAAGGGTTGCGGGTAGCCACAATACTGCTGTCGAAAGAAGGTGACAAATAACCTGTTTTCACGACATTTATATCAATGGGGGTTATGGTTAATGTCTGATTTTTGGAGAGTTTTTCCTGCCAGGTTAAATTGAAAGCGAAAGTGTTTCTCTGGAACTCCACATTGCTTTCTACGATGTAATTAAGGTTAAAGGAGGTTTGTGCCACTTGCTTTTTCGCATTGTCACTTAATTGAAAGGGCCACAGAACCAACCTTGGAACAATGATGGAAGTCGTAATACCATACTGGTAAATCGGTGTGTCAATGGCATTAGCATGCTGCAAAATGGAAATCGGCACCTCGAATGATCCATAAGGTTTTACCTGGAGGGTCATATCACTGCCGCCAAGATTCTTGTCAACATATCCAACGGAAACGGCAGATCCGATTGACTGGGACGTAGGGATCTGGGCCTGGCTTTCCTCGACAGTATTTAGTTCATAGTTATAAATGATAGCCTGCTTTGGGTACGGCGTCAGCTTTATCACAACGTTTAAAATTCCTGTATCAGGCCGCGAGATTGTGTCTGGAATGTATTGTATATCAATAAATTTATAAACGTTTAATTGAGAAAGCCTGTTGATGGTACTCTGGTAATCGTCTGCTCTATAAATATCTCCCGGGTGAATAAAAATATATTCTGACAAAACAGATGGCTTTATTCTAAGCTCTTTGCTTACGAAGTTCAGACCATTGTATTGTGAGGTATCTTTGACTTCTTTTTCATCCTTTATGTATTCAGGTTCCACGAAAACCGTTCCGATCCTATACATACGGTGACGTGAACGGCTTGTAGGATTACCGATTCCGAGCCCTACGTTTACGAGATTGCCTGCTAAAGAAGTGTCAACTTCAAAATAAATATATTCCCTTCTGAAATTATAATAGCCATTTGCCCGCATCAGCATGGTAAGCCTGTTACGTTCAGCATTAATCAACTCACCGTCATATTTTTGACCCGGTTTCACAAGTCTGTTTACTGAATCATTAGCGACAATATCAGCGATACGTTTATCAAAAATATGATAGTCAATCCTATGAATATAAAATGCCTTTCCCACTTTCACATTAAAGGTAACATAGGCTTTTACTCCTTGCGTTTTTACTTTGAAATTTACTGTATCATAGTAATAACCTTTATTAAAAAGGTACGATTTTATCTGCACGTTAGAAGCCGCAAGCAATGTACTGTCAAGTAATACAGGTTCTTCCCATACTGTTTTTTTGCGGTTTTCTTCGCGGTTTGTCCATTGATCTATTTCAACATTTGTTCTTGCAATTTTATTCTCGAGACTTGTCCGTTTTGTCTTATTTGTTGAGTCTGTTTTAGAAAGTTGCGCTTCATATCCGGAAAGCTGTGTATTCAATTTAACAACCTTTCGCTTCCATTTTTCTCTTTTCTTTTTGGTATCTATCAATAGATAATACCACATATTGAACTTATATATATCGAGAATCCTGGTATTCGGATTTTGTCTTAAAAGAGAGTATAATTGTTCAAGTTCATCGGCTGGCGCACCCTTTATCGTCACCTTTTCAAGCAAATATTTCTTTGGGGGTATATATTTGCTGATATTGCAGCCCTGTACAACCAAGGCCACGAGCACAGACACAATACAGAAGAAATGAAAAGATGATTTCAAAAGCCCAGGTTAAATTTATCAGGTTGCTTCATCAAAAAAAATATCGGAGCTCCCATCTCCTCTTTATTGCCGAAGGTTCAAAAATAGCGGTTGATATATTGGATTCCGCGCTCAAAGTTCACAAAATATATGCCACAGCAACATGGCTTGCCGAAAATAAGCATATCCTGGAAAATCACAAAGATATTGAAGCCAATGAAGTGATCCCCGAGGAAATGGAAAAAATAAGCGCACTCGATACTCCCCAGGATGTTTTATTGCTTGTGCAAATCCCCGAATCCCATACTATCAGGACGGATAATCATGCCAAAATCATATTGGTTGCCGATAGCATCCGCGACCCTGGTAACCTGGGGACTATTGTGCGGATTTGTGACTGGTATGGGATCAAACAACTTTTCTGCTCAGAAGATTGTGCAGAAATATACAATCCCAAAACAGTGAGGGCGACAATGGGGAGTATAGGTAGGGTAGAAGTGATTTATATGGATATTAAAGAGCTGATAAGGGATAGTAAATCACATAAAAGTTACGCGGCCACACTTGACGGCAATATAAATGTACATAAACTTAGTAAAGCAGAACCTGTTTTATTGGTCATCGGTAACGAAGCCCGCGGCGTGAGTGAAGGAATCGTTTCTCTTTGTGATGATACTATTATGATTCCACGTATTGGGAAAGCGGAATCCTTGAATGCTTCTATTGCGACTGCGGTGCTGGTGGATAATTTGGTAAGGATAAATGAATCGTAAAGGCGCAATCCATCGCGTCTCTAACTCAATAAGAAATGACTTTAAAACCTTAACTTTACGCCTCAAATATAGTATTGATACCAACCATGAAAAAAATACTTGTTTTTGGAGCGGGCATGAGCGCCTGGTATGCGATCAAATACCTGGCCGATAATGCACAAGCAAAACAATGGCAAATTTCTGTTGCAGACGCGAGCCAGGGGAATTTAAATGCCAGCAAAAATGATTTTCCGAACATAAAGACCATTCTTGCTGATGTTTTTAAGGATGAGGAAAGGGAAACCCTGGTAAGTTCGAATGACATTATTATATCCCTGCTTCCGGCTCATTTTCATATCCTTATTGCCAATGATTGTGTACGGTTTGGAGTGCATTTGATCACACCTTCGTATGTAACCAATGAAATGAACAGGTTGAATGCCGCAGCCAGCTCTAAAAACATTACCATATTAAATGAGATCGGTTTGGACCCGGGAATAGATCATTTATCTTCAATGAACATTATTCATAGGCTGAAAGAAGAAGGTGCCAATATCACAAGCTACAAATCCTTTTGCGGCGGGCTTGTTTCACTTGAAAGCAGCGACAACCCGTGGCAATATAAATTTACTTGGAACCCTTATAATGTGATCCGTGCAGGGAGCGATGGGGCGGTGTATAAATCAGACAATCAGTTCAAATACATTCCTTATCATCATCTTTTTAAAGAAATTCAGTCAGTTAGTTTTCGGTCTGTGGGGACACAGACCGAGGAAAGGAGAGGTTCCGGTCTGTCAGGAGACAGACCGGGGAGCGGGGCGACACAGACCGAGGAAAGGGAGCGGAGAGCGGAGAGCGAGGCTGCCGGTGAGTATTTCGATATGTACCTGAACCGCGATTCTACCAGGTACACAATACTATACGGGCTTGAAGAAGTTCCTACATTTTTGAGGGGTACGCTACGTTATCCGGGTTTTTGTAAAAAATGGGCAAGCCTCATAGATGCGGGACTTACATCCGATAAAATTGAAATATCCATTCCTGAGATGAACTGGAGTCAATATCTGAAAGGTTTTTCGCACGAAGAATTGACGGATCCTGAAGTTATAAAGGCCTGGGAATGGTTATTTAAGGATGCGGGAAATATTGCTTTAAAAACGGCTACTCCTGCTGCAAACCTTCAAAAACTACTCGAAACAAAATGGAAAATGAACCCCAATGACAAAGACCGTGTAGTAATGCTTCACGAATTTGGTTTTGAAAAGGGAGGGATAAAATACATGCTTAAATCTTATATGGAGGCGATAGGTGAGAATGCCACCAAAACGGCGATGGCTAAAACTGTCGGCCTGCCGTTGGCCATTGCTGCAGGACTTATTGCAGAGGGCGTCATTAAAACTTTTGGTGTAATTTTACCCGTGATTCCGGAAGTATATAAACCTTTGCTGGAGGCATTGGCCACAGAAGGAATCAGTTTTAAAGAAGAATTGTCGGTTATTTCATAATATGTCAAGGTTTTACAAGAGACGCATCTCATATCTCCCCACTTTTTTCAGTATCAGCCTGGTATTGTTTCTTGCAGGGTTGCTGGGCTATTTTATTATGAATGCCAATGCCATGAAGAGCAGCATCAAAGAAAATGTGGAACTCAGTTTATATTTTAATGACAACATAAGCGAAGCTGATATCCTGAAAACCCGCGACAAACTACAGGCAGAGCCTTATGTAAAAAAAGCAGATTATATCAGCAAAGAGCAAGGTGTGAAAATATGGCCATTGGGTGCTGAAGGTGTCAAGCTTCTCGGTTTTAATCCCATCCCGAATTCCATTGATGTTCATTTCAATTCAGGTTTTGTGGTTTTTGACAGCCTGAAAAGCCTGAAAATGGCCCTTCAAAAAAATCCCGGCATAAGGGATGTACAGTTTGATGAAGACGTAGTAGAAAACATTGACAAATATGTTCAGACTGCCGGTATCGTTCTTATTTCAATGGCTTTGATGATGGGGCTGGTAAGCATTGCTTTGATCAACAGTGCCATCAGGCTCAATATGTATTCCAGGCGTTTTCTTATCAAAAGCATGCAATTGGTAGGTGCTACCAAGAATTTTATCAGGGGACCAATTATTAATACCGGAATCATTACGGGATTGTGCAGCGCAGCATTTGCTGCTGTATTGTTGATGGCCTTCATTTATTTTATCAAGCATAAATTCGGGTTTCTGTTCATGCTTGACAATTATATTCAGATAGGGGCACTCCTCCTTGGAATGCTCGTTATGGGTATTTTGATAACCGGACTGAGCAGTTATTTTGCGATAAATAAATATCTTAAACTTAAATTGGATGACTTGTTTTAAATTTGCAGCCTTATGAGTAAAAAAGAAGTAAAAAAAGTTTCTAAAGCCCCGTTTAACGAACTGCCTCTCGGAAAAGAGAATTATCTGATGATGCTGGCAGGTGTGGTGGTGATTATTATAGGTTTCGTTTTGATGTCGGGCAGTACCGATATTTACAACTTTACAAAAATGAAAATAGCGCCAAACGTATTGTTATTGGGCTTTTTCTTTGAGATCTATGCCATCATGAAAAAACCAAAGGCCAAGGCTGATAATACCGAGGCTTAAGCGTTTTTCAGCTTTCAAATAACCAGCTATGGATCAAACCCGGGATTTTGATTTCCAGAACGGAGAAATCCTGCTTATTGATAAACCAAGAGGCTGGTCATCTTTCGACGTGGTGCGTAAACTTAAAAAAGGGGTTAACGCAAAAATCGGCCACGCGGGCACTTTAGACCCCCTCGCAAGCGGACTGATGATCCTGGCCACAGGGCCGTTTACCAAAAGGATATCCGAATTCCAGGATATGACCAAAGAATACACCGGTACTATTTTTCTTGGTGCTACCACACCTTCATTTGACCGTGAGACAGATCCTGAAGATTTGATTGATATATCAGGTATTACAGAAGAAAGTATTGATAGTGCTGCTAAAACTTTTGTTGGCAAGATATTACAGGTTCCACCCGCATTTTCGGCGATAAAAATAGACGGAAAGCGTTCTTATAAATTGGCGCGAAAGGGAAAGGCCCCTGAAATGAAAGCCAGGGAACTAGAGATACTTGAGTTCGAGATTACCAGTATTGAACTTCCATTGGTATATTTCAGAGTGGTATGTAGCAAAGGAACTTATATAAGGTCATTAGCCAATGACTTTGGTAAATTATTGAATGTAGGTGCCTACCTATATGATCTATGCAGGACGAAAATAGGTGACTTTAAACTTAAAGATGCCTGGCAGGTGGATGAACTGGCAAAGCATATATTTGACATCTCAAAACCAAAGGAGACGGATGCGAATATTTCGTGATATTGACCAATTACCGGCCTTCTTCAATCCTGTGGTAAGCATTGGGTCTTTTGATGGTGTCCATTTGGGACACAAGGAAATATTAAAAACAATGACGATGCGGGCAAGCGAAACTGACGGTGAAACAGTTCTGCTTACTTTCTGGCCTCATCCAAGAATGATTCTTCAACCGGAAGATAATTCATTAAAGCTTCTTAATACCATAGATGAAAAAATAGAACTCCTTGAAAAATCAGGATTGGATAACCTGATCATATTGCCCTTTACAGTAGAATTTTCTAAAATGGACTATAAGGACTTTATCATAGAAATCCTTGTAAACAAGCTACATGTAAAAACGCTTGTTGTTGGCCATGATCATCATTTCGGTAAAAACAGGGAAGGTAATTTTGCTCAGTTACAGGCTTATGCACCTGTTTATGATTACAAGCTTATCCAACTTGAACCGATTCAGATAAATGGGGAGGCATTGAGCTCATCCCTGATACGTAGTGCATTGGAGGCCTGTGATATATCCTATGCAAACCAGATTCTCAGCTATGAATATTCCACAACAGGAACTGTAGTTGAAGGAAAGAAAAGGGGCCGGGAATTGGGTTATCCAACTGCAAATATCAGCGTTGCAGAGAAATTTAAATTGCTCCCCGGGGATGGGATTTATGTCGTAGAAGCAGATTTCGAAGGATCCGCTTTAAGAGGTATGGCAAGTATAGGATACAATCCAACTTTTAATGATACAGATAAAACGTTAGAGGTGAACCTTTTTGATTTCGACAAGCAGATATACGGTGAAAAAATAACGATAAAATTTTTGGCGTTCCTGAGAAAAGAGGTTAAATTCGCAACCAAGGAAGAATTAGTTCAGCAATTGGGAGCTGACAAGAGGGACACATTAGATTTTTTTTCAAACCGTTAAAAAACGAAGACTTGAACAGAAGCCGAAGGTTCGTATTACTGACTACTATATTAACACTGTTGAGCGCAGTTTTGTTTAATAATTTGTATGCAAGTGATTTTCTTGTAGATACAGCAAAAAATATGATAGATACCAATTCCGTGAATCTCGCGGATGCCTATCATAACAATCACTATTTTGATATTGCATCTATTTTGCCTTTTCAGCAGGCGTATATGATATGGGATACAGCAACCATACACCCTTATCATTTCGACTTAACTAAAATGACCGACACAGTTACTTTGGTGCTTGCCGATCATAAAGATTGCGGATTTGCAATCCCTGTCGCTGGTTATGTTACTTCAGAATTTGGGAAGAGAAACCATACCCGTTATCATTACGGTATTGATTTGAAACTTGATAGAGGTGATACAGTTGTTGCTGCATTTGATGGCGTAGTAAGGATTTCTGAATGGAGTTCAAGCTATGGAAATTGCATTGTTATAAGACATTATAATGGGCTTGAAACTCTTTATGGGCATCTTTCTTATAGGAATGTCGTTCCGGGACAAGTTGTTACAGCAGGGCAGCTTTTAGGTTTGGGTGGTACTACTGGTCATTCTACTGGTCCCCACCTTCATTTTGAAGTAAGATATTTAGGGCAGCCCATAGATCCTAATACGATCATAGACTTTGATGACACTACAAAACATACTTTGAAGTCAGATACTTTAAACCTCACTGCTGACAATTTTGAGTATCTGACAAAATTCCATGAAGAGGAAGCCAATTGGATTGCAAGGCATCATCGCCATGGAAGAAGAGGCCATTATAGCCGCTATGCTTATGCTCCCGTAAGTCACCACGGTAGGCATTCCCATGCTGTTGCCAGTTCCAAAGCAAAAGCCAAACATGGCGGATATGTTATTCATCGTGGTGATACCATTTCTAAAATTGCGATGCGCAATGGGACAACCGTAAACCGTATCTGCCAGGTGAACCGGATTTCCAGGAACGCGAAACTGAAGCCCGGTAAAAAGCTGGTGTTGAAATAGGGGTTAGTAGTTAGGCATTAGGCGCTAGGAATATACTCGCTAAATTTCATTCCGTATTTAATTGATTAAGTTCATTTTAAATCCTCTTATAGGTGTTCCATATCCATAAATGACAAAAAAAATGTCAAAAAGGTAAATATATTGTCAATAACTCTTATCTTTGTCTTCGCGACAAATTTTAAAAGAGATGTTTTGGGAGATGTATTTAAATAGGAAGAGGTTAAACCATAATGGTGAGATAGATGTACGGTTTGCCTGCCAGATTGCGCAATGGGAAGGTATTATGAACCAGGCTTTGTTAAGAGGAGATAACGAAACCTATCAACGCTGCCAATTGCGTATCCGTAACTGGCTTGAACGGGAAATGCCAAAGGAGAAAATCCCTAAAGAACTGATTCCAGGAAATTTCCCGGAAAAAATTGCCTGGCCGGAAGGGGAGGGGTGGTGAGAAAGTCCTAACTTCGGCTTCAATATTAATATCTACTCCAAATGGAGCGCGAAAACAAATACCCAAAACAACTTTCAGCAGGAGCAAACAACGCCGTGATTTCGTTGTCAGAAACGGAAGCTGGGAAAATATATACGGGGGATACCCGTTCGGATATTGGTTCTGAGGCTGAGAAAATGAAATTTGCAAATGCAGTCAACAGTTTGGTTGTTAAATTTATAAGGCTCGATTTTAATGAATCGTTACAGGCTGAAATGCTCGTGATGGAACGTATCTTCCCGATTGATTTCCGTGCTTATGAATTTGAAAAAAGGGAACTTTGGTATTCAGTTTTCGAGGACGAACTAAACGAACTTCATAAAGCCGGGTTTGTACATAAAGATATTCGAAGGCCTTCCGGTCTTTCGGGACTTGCATTTGATAATATTCTGCTTACTTCAACAGGGTTAAGGCTTATAAATGTTGGTATTTCTGCTTTGCGGAGTCAGGTTGGAGTTATTCTGTTTGATAAGTATATCGAAACAGAAAGACAAGAAATGCTGGAGTTTAAAGAGTATTTTGTAAACAGGTAAGATTAAATTAATTAATCTCTGCCGAAATTCCTCTGTCCAAAATTGCAGAGCAAAGCGGAAGAAGAACATCGTATTCACCTTGTTTCACTTTGCATTTGCCTTTGGTGTGGATAATAAATGCACATTGTTCGGCCTGTTCTAATGTGTGTTTTAAAACATCAACGAAACTGTCTATCACATGTTCAAATGTGTTTACATCATCATTATAAACGATAATGGCATTTTCAAGACCAATTAAAGTGCCTGTTTCTACAAGCTCTAACGTTTGTGTGCTCATGTTTTTCAGAAACTTGATTAGATTAGCAAATTTACGGGAATTTTCAGAAATGCAAATCAGAAGAATAAAAACCAATCAAACTGACTCCTAACGCCCGACTCCTATTATTCACATTGCTTCAGTAGATCTTCTGCCATTTTTTGTCCCCAATTTGGTGAAATTGCACTGGAAGGTTTGAAAACTTTGTATCTGGAAACAGCCGATGCTAAAACTGGCTTTGCCCTTTCCTTGCCACCACCAAACATTTTTGGAGTATAAAATAATCCCTGGCCTTCAAGAAAGAAAGGGCGGGGGTTAAAAGAATCTAATTTTTCGGCTGTTTTATAATCCTGGTTTGCAAGTGTGCCATATTTTTTGCCTCTTGACATTGGGTCAACCATGATACGGCCAGAGTTTATCAAACCTTTTACCGTAACGATCTCTGAATTATTAGGGGAAAGTGCACCTGCCTTACTTATTAATGCATCTGCTTTGTCCATTAAATCATCAATGCCTTTTTTATCCTTATGCTCCGTAAATGCCACTAAAGCATAACAATATGCCGCGTAGTAATCCGGTAGCCATTCCCTGGTTTCGACTCCGGAGATTCGCTCAAATGTATTTGCAAGTTGCATATATTGTTCCGGGGCAACGGCAGAATCCATTTGGCTCAGAGCGCTTTTCATGGCTTGCTGGTATTGTGGGCCATCGGCATAAATGTTTTTTGCAAAAAAGAATACGGAGATTACAAGTGCGATCTTTAGTAATTTTTTCATAATGTATTGATCATTGATAATTGTTCATTGCATTAATTGGTTGTCTTTCTTCCTATGTCCACAAACATACCAATAAAAAATGTTCGGTAAGCCGGTGGTAAAATCGGATATGCCGTTTTTCCATCTGTTGAGTATCGGTACCCATAAACGTTTTTAAAATTCGGCACATCTGCGAGCGACACAAATATCACTGTAAAATTATTCCAGAGCTGGGTCAGATAGCTATAGCCGAGACTAAAATCTTTATAATCAGGTGTTGTGCGTTCAACAAAGTATTGGTTATATGATGGTCTTCCAGTAGCATAAGTAAAGGTCGCACTGATGCTGGAGCTTATGGCCGGAAAACTTTGCTTATAGACTATAGCTATGGTATGTTTTGCTGAAAAGGAAGGCATGGCCTCTTCAAGATATCTGTCATATATTCGCTTTGTATCAAGATAAGAATAAGAAATCCAGTAATCTACATGCTTAAAAGTTTTCTTGTCCCGCCAGAATACGTCAACACCATCCGCATATCCATAGCCACTATTATCAATAACAGAATCAGGGCCAACTCCCGTATTCTGATAAACCCTTTCAAGACTATTATACTTTTTATAATATCCTTCTATTCTAAAAGTACGGTCATCATCCATATATTGATAATCAAGTATATAGTGAGTGGCTAATTCGTATGTCAATCCCGTGTTTTTATAAAGGTATTCGTTTTGCGAAAGCTCAAGAATGTTTGAGTTAGGCGTCTGGTAAAACTCTCCATAAGCAGCTGATACCTGGGTTTTAGCCCCTGTTTTATAAGCAATGGATAGGCGGGGAGCGGCATCATATTTATTAAGGAACCTGCTATACTCTGCCCTCGCACCTACCCGCGCAGCAAGATTCCTGGTGATATAAAGGTCTGTTTCTACAAAAGCGGCACCGTACAATTCCTGGATATGGTATTGATATATCCCAAAACTATCGGTGAAATTCTGCAGCTGTGCTTCTCCTCCAAACTTAATATCAGAACTGGTATTAATGAATGGATGTGTTACATAAGCCTTTACCTGGCTGAGTTCCTGGATTCGTCCAAGCGGAATGGTATATCCCGGTACTGAAGTGAGGGTATCCCATTTGATATTGTCTACATTTTTGCTGTATGATATGCCACTATACAACTTCCATTTATTGAAGTAATCCTGGTAGGTTGAGTTGATATAAATATTGCTGTTTTTAATATCAAACTGGTCATTTAGATTTGGATAAGTAAGACTTGGGAAATCAAGAGTTGAATGGCTTACACTATAAGTACCATAAAACTTAAATAAGCCTGTTTCTGAAGTTTTTTGTCTGAATATGATAGCTCCATTTGCTGTTTCCGGTGGCTTAATCCATTGTGTGTTTTGGCGGTTGAGCAGAAAGAAGGGTTCCAGGTTGGCATAGTTTGCTTCAATGCTAAGCTGGGTGTTTTTCCAACGTTGAGTGTGATTAGCACCTAATCCAACTGCCGTTACACTTACACCTGTACTTGTTTGGTCAGCCAGGTCATCTGTACTTAAAACAAGTGTGGAAGATAGGGCCTGTCCATACATGGCAGAATATCCTCCAGTGCTAAATATGGTCCCTGTAAATAAAAAAGGTGAAAACCTCCCCCTTTGTGGAACATCCGGGATGCTACTTCATTATCATCAATATCAACATCTTCAGCTCCAGAATCAATCAATTCCAAGGTCAATTCATCCATGTCCATCCCTGCGGGCATCGTGAATTCAATGATTCCCTTCTGGTCGAATATGAATTCAAATGTCCCATTATTGGCAAGGTTACCACCCATTTTGCTGAAATACTTACGCATATTCGCAACGGTTCGGTTTATGTTATCCGTTGACGTTTCGACAAATATGGCAACCTTTCCTGGCCCATATCCTTCATAATTTATGTCCTGAAAACTTACAGTATCCTTATCTCCACCTTTCTTTATTGCCCTATCAATATTATCCTTGGGCATATTCT
>JABDEJ010000033.1 GCA_013287095.1 Bacteroidota bacterium
AGAGGGCTGGTAACAACAAAACCGCCTGCACATTCGGTTGAAAATGCCGGAAGTAAACAAGGGCCAGCCAAATCTGGTACATTGTCAGTATAAGAGCATCCATTATTCATGGTTATGGTCATCGTTCCGGCATAAAATTTATAAGGATCAGGGAAACTGATTACACGGGGAAATTTAGAATTCGAAGACGATGGCGTACCTCCTGGAAACAGCCAGGAATATGCCGAAACGTGGCGGGTACCCGTATCATTCCTATAACGGCTGTGAAAACCAGGTCTTTTACCCAACCTTTGTCACTGTAAACGGGCCGGCTGCCAGCTTCAAATCGAGCGACAACCAGATCTGCGCGGCAACAGATACCGTACATTTTATAAACACTTCAGATACCACCCAGGATTCAACGGTCAGATACACCTGGTATATATTTGATTCAACAGATAAACAACTCGTAGCCACTAACAATAAAATTGGCCCGACAGCAACCTATGATACTTTTTACGTGCCGGGAAGATTAGGGAAATTCGGGGTATCATTGGTTGCAACAAGCTTAAGTGGCTGCAAGGATTCTGAAAACGCTTTGAATTTTATTATCGCGGCAAATCCGAGGTCAAATTTTGATTCGCTGCCCCGGTCGAATGTATGTGTTGGATCGCTTGTAACCCTTCTGGCTGATCCAATCCCGGCGGAAGGGAAATACTTTAATTACAAATATAAATGGCGTGTAAAAGATGAACTGGTGCAGGGATCACCAGATTCAACAAGTCTTAACTTTTTTAGTTATAGTCCTGACAGCCTGGGGCCTTATGATGTGTACCTGTATGTCTCAAATGGACACTGTAATTCTGACACGACAAAAAAAGCTTTTTTTAAAGTTATTGGCGACCTTACCCATGTATTCGCTTCGGCTGATGCAGGCTGCCTGAACCCCGACCTTGAAATTACGGCCGGTGTGGGACGCGAAGAAAAATATCCGAACGATCCGGCCCATCCGCAATTGTACCATTGGTTTCTTGATGCCGATGCTATTGGACTTGAATATGATATTAAATTCGTAACCCCTGATTCCTCTTCTACAAAGATAATCATGACAAAGTCAGGCTGCTACCCGATCCATCTCGCCATATCCTCAATACTGGATGGTGACACTTGTACACAAATTTATCCCGTCACAGGCCAACCCAACCTGGTAATATGTGCCGGTGCCGGCCTGGATTTTTCTGCAGGGCAACTGGGCTGTCCCGGCGATACTATAAACATTGTCAACTATTCTCCTCCCAACGCGTATGGTTTTAAATGGACCATCATCCCGGCAAGTGATGTCACTTTCATTTCACCGGATACATCAAAGAATCTAAAGGTTATTTTTAATACAGATACCTGCCATAAGATCATCTTGTCCGGTTCCAGGGCTGTGAATGGTGTGATTTGCTCCGATATGGATACACAATATGTTTGCTATTATATTCCGCACCCTGATTTTTATGCAACCAATCCTTCATTTTATTGTGCCCCGGCGGTCACTTCTTTTATCAATACCACAAAAAACAACATTTACGCAAATGGGTACATATGGAATTTTGGTGATGGGTCCAGCTATATCAGCCCGGATACGAGTTATGTATCGCATGTATACCAGCACTTTTACCAGACCCAGTATGCAATATCACTTACCGCGATAGGCACAAACGGTTGCAATAAAACCATTACCAAAACAAATGCCATAAACCTTATTGGGCCCGTGCCTTTGTTTACCATGGACAAAAACGCAGGATGCGATAGCGTATTCGTCAATTTTACCAATATCAGCAAAAACGTTAAGAAGTTTTATTTTCTGAATGGCGATGCCTCCCCGCCTGATTCGGTAAGCCTGCCCCCGCACTTATACGTACTGAACGACCCAAGCCTCGATTCGATCTTTTTTTACCCTACTATTCTTTCGCTTGATGACACCTTGTGCAAAGACTATTACCAGGATACCGTCAAAATATACCGGGCATCGTCAAATTTTAAACTACAGACCAGTGTTACCGTTGGCTGCGTCCCCCTTACGGTTCATTTTACAGCAACAGCCCAACTGGCCAATACCTGGAAATGGGATTTCAATGGGGATGGCATCATTGATGATTCTGTTGACCAAAACCCTGTTTACACTTATACCAAACCAGGGGTGTACCGGGCGGTCCTCGTTGCATCCAGCCACGGGCAATGTCCTATTACCATTTTGAGTGATACCATTGTCGTAGCCCCAAATGCCTTAGCGGGTTTTACTACTTCAGAAAAAGCATTTTGCGGCACTCAAAATATTTCTTTTAAAAACACAAGCCAAAACACGGTTCGTTTTACCCTTGACTTTGGTGATGGTTCTGTTGACAGCAATATCATAACCAACCACAAATATTATTATGACCCAGTCCATGATACCGGAGATTCCGTATCATTTTTTCCAAAGCTAACAGCTTATAATGCAGGAGGTTGCTCAAATACATTTATTGATACCATTACAGCTTACAGATTGCCGGTTGCCGGGTTTACTTATTCGATACCAACAGGTTGTGATCCTTTAAAGGTTAATTTTACAGATACAAGCCTGTACAATTTTGCCGCTGAATGGGATTTTGATAACAACGGCACTTTCGATGCTTATGGCAAAAATGTTAGCAATATTTACAGCCCAGGATTATACACTGTAAAAATGGTTGCCATTTCCATCGAGGGTTGTGAGGACTCTGCTGTGAAAGTGAACCTGGTTTCTGTCAATGCAATTCCAAAAACCGATTTCAGCGTTTCTGATTCTGATATCTGTTCGGGTGATACCGTTCACTTTAGCAACCTTACCGAGCCTGCCGATTCTGTAGTGAAATGGTTCTGGAATTTCGGCGAATCTGCCGCGCCATTCGATACCAGCTCGTCCAAAAATCCCTCCTTTGTTTATTATTCACCGGGATGGCATACCGTTAGTCTTGCAGCCATTGACAACAGGGGCTGCGAAGATTATGTAAGGAAAAGATCTGTATTTGTGGAAGATACGCTGCCGCCTCAAAACACAAAACTTCTTTACGTTTCTGTTATTGACTCCCATACTATTAAGATAGCTTGTCAAAAAAGCCCTGTCCACAATTTTGAAGCATACCTGATCAGCCAGGTTTCAAATGGCAACCTTATGGTTACCGATACGGAAACCAGTGTAAATGATACGATTTTCCTTTTTAAGGATTCTGCTATAAATACCAATTCCTCAAGTTATTGCTTCAATATTCAGACCCAAAATCTGTGTGGCAAAATATCATCACAAAGTTTGGCCCATTGCACCATTTTGCTGGCAGGATATACAAACCCGGGACCGGGAAACCTGTTGAGTTGGACCGCTTATACAGGGTGGAACCCTGATTGGTATTATATTTACAGAAAGGATAGCAGCGGCTCCTTTAAGATAATTGATTCTGTGAATGGAAGCGTTTTATCGTGGACTGACACCGCTTTGTGTGACCAGACTTATTGTTATTATATCTCCGCAAAAAGCGATGCAGGAGACTATATTTCAAATAGTAATAGCGTTTGCCTCAAAGCGAAATACGTACGGCAGAATACGCCATTAAATATGCGATTTGCAACCGTAGTCAACAACGGCAATGTAAATCTGCAATGGGACACTTCTGCTTATAAAGGACTGGTTGGGTACCTGTTAGGGAAATATAATCCAAATACAGGATGGGTTGATAATTACGCTTTTACGAAATTAAATACCTATACGGATGCAAATGCTAAAGTAAACGACAGCAGCTATATATACCGTGTGAAAACCATTGACAAATGCGGGTACCTGGGACCGGAAAGTAATATCGGGACTTCTATTTTACTTAATCAACGCATCAACAATGACAATGTGGCTCTGTCATGGAACGCTTATCGCAACTGGCCTGGTGGCGTACAGAACTACCTGCTACAGGTGCAATTAAAAAACAAACAGTTCAAAAACGTGGCCAACCTGCCGGGGACGGATACAACCTATACCGATGATTCTGTGTACAATGCCATTGATACCGCTTACTGCTACAGGGTCATCGCCATTGAAAACGGTTCCACACAAGATACAAGTATATCCAATCTTACCTGTGCGGTGCTGCCTTCAAGGGTGTTTGTTCCCAATGCATTTTCCCCTAACAGCGACAGCCTCAATGATGTATGGAAAGTATCGGCTTTGTCGGTCTTTAATGTAGTTGGAAACAAGCTCACCCAATTTGATGCCAAAATATACAACAGATGGGGCACCCTGGTTTTTGAATCAAACGACATATACAAGGGATGGGACGGAACATATAAGGGTACCAAAGCCGCGGCTGATGTTTATATTTATGTAATTTCGGCATCGGGGATAGATGATAAATATTTCCAGATAAGTGGAAACCTAACTTTGCTCAGATGAGATTGAAGCCATGGCATAGAATTATCTGCACGATTATACTCGTGATGATATTGTCTGGCTTTTTTGGTCAAAAAGCATCTGCGCAGTGCAGCGGTATTAATTTCAAGGCCAGTACCACAAAAGGCTGTCCTTTGTTGTTGGTAAAATTTTCCGCCATCGGAACATCAACATCCGCCGGGACAAGTTTTAAATGGGATTTTGGCAATGGCTTTGTGACTGGAAATGACACCATTACAAAGGCATTTACCAACTCAGGACCATATACCATTAGGCTACAGGCTACCTTATCTGGTGCAAGTACGGCATGCCCTGTTATTACAAAGGATTCTTTTATTACAGTTTACCCGGTACCTGTGCCGGTTATTACTGCAAATCCGGGATTTCTCGATTGCAATGCAAGTCCTATAACTTTTACAGATAGCACCGTTGGAAGTGTGAGCAGGCAATGGATCATTAATGGGAAAAAGGATACCACCAGATCAGTCAAATCATATTTACAGCCAGGTTCGTACACCATTAACCTTTTCAGTACCAATAAATTTGGATGCCAGGGTTATGCGACCCAAACGGAACAGGTACATAGTTATTTATTGATGGAGATGTGCGACAGTTTTACCGTAACGCCTACATATACGAAGGGCGAGTTTGTATCACAAATACTTATAAATTCTGAAAACAGAAAAATTACGAATTATTCCTGGTCCTTTCCCGGAGGAAATCCATCCTCTTCAACAAAAGCATCACCTTCAGGCATTATATATACGGATCTTTCCAAACGTTATGATATAACATTAGCTGTAACAGCAGATGATGGGTGTACTTATTCAAATACCGATGAAAGTTTTGTCACTTCTTTTGTAAGCCTGGCATTTCAGACTTTGTGTGCAGGCACAAAATATCCGGTTACGCTTTACGAACCTAAAATTGTTCCCTATAATTTCTTATTCCCGGCTGCCTGGATGGATCTAAAACAAGACACTTTAGCATATTATACACCAGGAAACTATTCTGCTACTGTTACCATCCCTGTCACCACTTGCTCTGATATTATCCACTATCCGTTTTATGTAAAGGTGTTGGGGCCTGCGACAAGTTTTACATCAGACAACAACCAGATATGCCATAGCACAGATACTGTAAGCCTGATAAATACTACTGATACCCTAAATGCACCGAACACCAATTTCACATGGTATATCTTTGATTCAACTGATATGAACCTGTTGCCTACCAATAATCAAATTGGCCCGATGACCGATTTTGATACGACTTATATTCCCGGTAGGCTTGGAAAATTTGGCGTTTCCTTAGTTGCCACAAGTTCGAATGGCTGCAATGATACATTTAACGTTCCCTATTTTATTACCGTCGCCAAGCCAAAATCGAATTTTGATTCTATTAACCTTCCCTCATGTTATGGGAACACTGTTCACCTGGTATCTCTGCCAACGCCCTCCGAAGGGCCACATACCAACTACTCATATACATGGTCGGTCATAAACGAGGCCCCGCAATCACAACCCGATTCTTCCCAGGTTCCATTCTATGATTTTGATACGGACAGCATGGGGGTTTTTGATGTAAGCCTGGTGGTTTCTAATGGGCACTGCAGTTCCGATACTACCAAAAAAGCTGTTTTCAAAATTATCGGAGATATAACAAGTGTTACGATTGATAATCCTGACGGCTGCCTGAACCCGACTTTTACAACCGTTGCCCATGTTAACCATGAAAAAAAATTTCCGAACGACCCGAATCACCCACCATTATATCGTTGGTGGACCTTAAAAACAGATACGCATTTTGTTCATTTTTTAGATTCTAATGCCAATTCCACAAGAATTGTTATTACGAAGTCGGGTTGCCACCAGATTAACCTTGACATAATGACCATCTTAGATGGGGATACCTGTATACAGACCTATCCGACAAATACTCAAAAACCTGCCATTCTCTGCGTTGGGCCTTCGCTGGGTTATGTGATTGATCCTCCTTTACCTTTACGATGCCCAGGAGATACGGTCAATGTATATAATCGCTCTACGTATGTAACCAATGGATATAAATGGAAGGTTATCCCTGCGAATCAGGCGGTTATTCTCCCTTCCGATACCTCAACGAATATAAGGATCGTCTTTAAAACCGATACCTGCTACAAAATCATCTTATCCGGTACCAGGGATGTAAACGGCACCTTATGCTCTAATGCAGACACGGCGTTCGCCTGCATTACGCTCCCGAAACCTAACTTTTACACAACCACATCCACATTGTATTGTGCGCCTGCAATTTCAACCTTTGTAAACACCACTGTTACACCAACACTTGGCAATCAATATATATGGGATTTCGGGGATGGAAAAACATTATATAATCCGGGTGGCAGTCTTCCACCCGGTGATTCCGTATCCCACGTATATTCAAGCTTTAATAAAGCCGAATATGATGTCAGTCTCACTGCCATAAACTATTTAGGATGTAAAACATCAATCGCCAAAAAAGCGATCATAAACATTATAGGTCCCGTGCCGGTTTTCACCATGGATAAAAATACAGGCTGCGACAGTGTGACCGTTCATTTTACCAATACCAGCTCCAATGTGAAGAAATTTTATTTTTCTTATGATGATGGCTCTCCGATTGACTCGATAAACCTGGCTCCGCATACATACGTCCTTAGCGACCCCAGTTTGGATTCGATCGTTTACCATCCAACCCTTATTTCCCTCGATGATACGTCATGCCGGGATTATTTCCAGGACAGTATCAAGGTTTACCGTGCATCCTCAGATATAAAAATACTGAGCAATATTTTGAAAGGCTGCGTCCCGCTTACTGTTCAGTTCAATGCGACATCTAAGCTGGCAAATACCTGGAAATGGGACTTTTACGGGAATGGTACCATTAACGACTCCGTAGATCAGAACCCCGTTTTTACCTATACCAAACCAGGAATATACCGGGCCAGGCTGACAGTAACAAATCATGGCCAGTGCCCGGTAACTGTTTTGAGTGATACAATTAATGTGGTACCAAAAGCTGTCGCAGGATTTATACCTTCGGTAAAGAACTTTTGTGGTGGGGGGCAAATCTCCTTTAAAAACACCAGCCTGAATACGGTAAGTTTTTTGTTTGATTATGGTGACGACTCCGCCATTGACACTAATACCCTGGCAAGCCATCTTTATTTTTATGATCCCAAACGGGATACAGGAGCTTCTGTTTCATTTTTCCCAAAGCTCATCGCATTTAATGCCGCCGGATGTTCTGATACCCTTAAAGATACCATTAAAATCTATCGTTTGCCCATAGCCGGTTTTACCAATTCGGCGACATCAGGATGTAATTTTCTTAAGGTTAATTTTATCGACACGAGCAAAAACAGCTTTGCCTCAGAATGGTTTTTCGATAATAAAAGCTCGGTTGATGCATTCGGCAAAAAAGTCAGCTTTTTTTATAATCCGGGATCATACACCGTAAAATTGCGCGCGGTTTCTTTACAAAATTGTGTGGACTCTGTCGTAAAATTAAACCTCATTTCGGTGAACGCCATTCCAAAAACGGATTTCAGCGTTTCAGATTCTGATATTTGTTATGGTGATTCGGTTTCGTTCAAAAATCTTACCGAGCCTGCGGATTCAGTGGTAAAATGGTTGTGGAAATTCAACGATCCTGGTGCACCTTATGATACGAGTTCAGCAAAAAATCCTGTTTTTGTTTTTTATGCCAAAGGATGGCACAATGTCACCTTGATCGCAATTGATAAAAGGGGATGCGGCGATACCATTACCAAAAAAGCTGTATTTGTGGAAGATACGCTGCCCCCACAAAACACCAGTTTACTCTATGTGTCAGTGATCGACGAACATACGATTCAGATAACTTATAAAAAAAGCGCTCTTATTCGTTTTGAAAGCTACGGTATCAGCCAGATTGCCAATGGTGTTCCTGTAGATACTGGTGAAATAAAAAATATAAGCGACACCATTTTTGCTTATCATAGTACCGCCATAAATACTTTCAATTCAAGCTATTGCTTTGGTATTCAAACCGAAAATCAGTGTGGCAAAGTATCATCTATTAGTTTGCCTCATTGTACCATTTTGCTTGCCGGATATGCGAACCCGGGCCCTGGAAACCTGTTGAGTTGGACGGCATACTCAGGTTGGAACCCTGATTGGTATTATATTTACAGAGAGGATAGTAGCGGTTCTTTCAAAATAATTGATTCCGTGAAGGGAAACGTCCTATCATGGACTGACACAGCGCTTTGCGATGAGACATATTGTTATTATGTTGCGGCGAAAAACAACATCGGCCCTTATCTGTCAAATAGTAACGGCATTTGCCTCAAAGCAAGATATGTTCGCCAGACAGTAGCACTTAACTTACGCTATGCAACGGTATTTAACAACAGCGTGGTGAAAATTGAATGGGACACATCTGCTTATAAAGGATTGGTTGGCTATCAATTAGGCAAGTATTATCCAAACAAAGGATGGGTTGATGATTATGCTTTTTCGAGTTCCAATACTTACACAGATGCCAGTGCTAAAATAAACGATAGCAGTTATATATACACAGTGCGGACTATTGATAAATGCGGATATACAGGACCTGAAAGTAATATCGGGACATCTATATTTTTGAAACAAGCCATCAATAATGACAATGTCGCTTTATCGTGGAATGGGTACCGAAACTGGCTGGGGGGTGTTCAGAACTACCTGGTACAGGTCCAGTTAAAAAACAAGCAATTCAAGACGATTGCCAATCTTCACGGATCAGACACTACGTATACAGATGATTCTGTATATAATGCCATAGATACCGCCTACTGTTACAGGGTGATAGCGATAGAAAACAGTACCAGAGCGGATAGCAGCACGTCGAACCTGACCTGTGCGGTACTGCCTTCACGGATATTTGTGCCTAATGCATTTTCGCCGAACGGTGACAGTATTAATGACGTATGGAAAGTTTCGGCCTTATCTGTCTATAATGTTATTGGTACGAAGCTGACCACTTTCGATGCCAAAGTATATAACCGCTGGGGAACACTTGTTTTCGAATCAAACAATATTTATAAGGGTTGGGATGGTACCTTTAAAGGCGAAAATGCCCCTCCGGATGTTTACATTTATATGATTTATGCAGAAGGAATTGACCACAAATACATATCGCTCAAGGGCTATATAACTTTGTTAAGATGATGGAGTCAAAATATCGGTGGTGAAAGCATTGAACTACATACTAAAGGTCCTTTTGATTTTTTTTATTCACGCAGGGTTCCTTTGTATTGATTCAAATGCGCAATGCAGCGGTATTGATTTTAAAGCCAATACCACAAAAGGCTGCCCTCTCCTGATAGTTAAATTCTCAGCCATTGGTACTTCATCAGCGGCAGGCACAACTTTTCAATGGGACTTTGGGAATGGGTTTGTAAGCGGTGCCGATACCATTACCAAGGCCTTTGCAGCTCAGGGCCAATACAATATAAAAATGCTGGCCACGCCGATCGGTGCAGCTTCTGCATGTCCGGTAATTGAGAAAGATACTTTTATCACCGTATATCCTGTTCCATCCCCTGTAATAGTTGCAAATCCAGGGTTAACCATCTGTAACATTGGTACAAAAGTGAGCTTCACCGATAACACACCCGGAACAATAAGCAGAAAGTGGATCATATACGGGATCAAAGACACTTCAAAGAAAACAAATTTTACCCCTCCCAACGCGGGACAATATTCCATAAACCTTTTTACTATAAATACATACGGCTGCCAGGGAAACACCCTTGATGCCCTGAATGTATATGATTCAGTCCCCGTAGATATCTACGGTTATTTTACAGCCACTCCAACTTACACAAAAGCCATTTTTGCACCATATACCGGGAACCTTGCAGGCAATACGATCACAGGATATTCATGGTCATTTCCGGGTGGCATTCCATCCTCATCATTCCTGGCAAACCCTCCCTCCGTTATTTACACAAATGTTAAGAAGAAATACGATGTTATTCTTACCATCACCCTTAGTAGCGGATGCTCCTATACTGTTGACCGTAAAGGATTTGTTTATCCCTTTCTGACGCCGGAATTCACTAATGAATGTACTGCCAATGCTTTTAAGGTTTACGGAGATACGGGCATTGAAGGCAGGTCCGGGTTTAATTTAAGTTTCCCGGGCGGTGTTCTGATAGAGCCGCTACCGATTATAACGACCCCATTTTATGGGACTTTAACCTATTCAAAACCAGGAAAATACCCGGCTTCATTTATTTATCATGAAAGCGGTGGCGACTCTATTACCATAAATTTCCCTTACTACATAAATATTATCGGCCCCATAGCTGATTTTACTTCTAAAGACAATCAACTATGCAGCGCGGGTGATACAGCACATTTTATCAATGAAAGCGATAGCACAAATGCACCGAATGTGAAATATACATGGTACATCTTAGACTCACTTGATAAAAACCTGATCACAGGGAACAACGAGATAGGTCCTACCTCAATGTATAACGCCAGGTATGAACCAGGTAAAGCCGGAGCTTATGGTATTTCACTGGTTGCCACCAGTTCAGACGGATGCAAAGATTCAATAAACAAAGCGGCCTTTATTACAGTCATTCAACCAATATCGAACTTTAATACCCAGAATACATTACAGTGCTTTAAGACTCTCATGCAATTCGTCCCGGAACCTACCCCTTCAGAAGGGATTAATAATTATTACAAATTCAAATGGACCATTCATGATGAATCTGATCCTTCAGTGCCAGATACATTGGTCACGCCAACTCCTACAATGGGCCCAACTTTATCTTATATCCCTCCCATGCTGGGCACCTACGATATTAGCCTCACCGTTTCAAACGGGCATTGCAGTGCCCTTAAAGTTAAGAAAGCCGCTTTCACCGTGGTTGGTGATTCGACGGCATTATTTGTCTCCAAATACAACGGCTGCCTCTCACCCGATTTTACCATTACCGCACAAACGGCCACGGAACATATATATCCCAATGACCCGAATAATCCTCCTGTATATCAATGGTCGGCATCACCGGCAACAGGCGTTAGTTTCTCAAATCCGAATTCACCTAAGACAGACGTTACTTTCACACTGCCAGACTGTTATAATATTTACCTGACCATTACCACAACCGTTGGAACATTTGTTTGCAAAGATGTATATCCGGCTGACAGTCAGATATGTGTCGGGGCGCAGGTATATTATCGTTCACCACCTGATTTATTAAGACCTTTAGGGTGTCTTGGTGATGTTGTCCACTTTATAAATACATCCGATATCAGCAACGGAGTTTATGGTTTTAAATGGTCCGTAATGCCTCCTGGCTCTGCAGACATACTACCTTCTGACTCATCGCTTAGTGTTAATATTGTTTTTAATGCGGATACTTGTTACAGTGTTTTTTTATCCGGTTCCAGGAAAATTCCCGGACAAACCTGCACCAATACCTGGACTGAAACAGGGTTTTGTTATAGTCGCCTTCTGCCTGATTTCTATACAACTACGCCGACTTTGTACTGCGCACCAGCGGTGGCAACTTTTAAAAGTTCAACCAAAAATGCAGTCAGTTTTATGTGGTATTTTGGTGATGGCGACAGCCTTTTTGTGGGTGACACAAGTACTGTCTATCATGTGTATCAAAAGTTCACCCGAGGCGATTACGATGTTAGCCTTATTGCTTACGATAAAAATGGATGCCCGAGCAGTAAAATAACCAAAAAAGCATTTATAAATATTACCGGTCCTGTGCCGTTATTTACAGTAGATAAATCTGTTGGCTGCGATAGTGTTTATGTGAATTTTACCAATACCAGCAAAAACGTAAACAAGTTTTATTTTTTATATGACGACAATTCTCCAATCGATTCTGTAAGCCTTGCACCACATAAATACGTCCTTGACCCTGTACAGGATTCAGTTATTTATTATCCGACACTTCTTTCAAGGGATGACCCTTCATGCCACACTTTTATACAAGATACTATCAAACTATACCGTGTTCCATCTGATGCCAAAATAACGCATGGCCGTGCATCCGGTTGTGCGCCATTAACGGTTCAGTTCCAGGCATTATCCAAGATCTCAAACGGCTGGAAATGGGACTTTTACGGAGACGGAAAAATTGAAGACTCCGTAGATCAGAACCCTGCTTTTACCTTTGCCAGGGGAGGTAAATTTGTTGCCAGGTTAACAGTATCCAATCATGGTCAATGTCCCTATACCGTTTACAGCGATACCATTTCAGTTGAGGCAAATGCATCTCCCGGATTTATACCGTCCAGAAAAACTTTTTGTGGTGAGCAGACCATCACTTTCAAAAACACAACTAAGAATGCGGTAAAATATGTGTTTAATTATGGAGACGGTTCGCCAGGTGACAGCAATTTTATTTCTCCCCATAACTATTATTTTCACCCTTTAGTTGACACGGGCGATGTCGTCTATTACACACCAACACTTATTGCTTATGATGCCGATGGATGTCATGATAGTGTAACAGATACCATAGCTTGTTTTGAAAAGCCCGTTCCCGGGTTCAAAAATTCAAATGTTTATGGCTGTAGCCCACTTACGTTGACCTTTACCGATACCAGCCAGAATGGATTTTCGGCCAATTGGGACTTTGAAAATAATGGAACCATTGACACCACTGGCAAAACTGTAGATTGGGTATATCCACCTGGTATATATACGGTTAAAATGTTTTCAATTTCACCGCACGGATGCGTGGATTCAGTCATGAAAGTGAACCTGGTCACATCCAATCCCTTGCCGGCTGTAGATTTCAGCGTTGCTGATTCTGATGCCTGTTTAAAAGTCCCGGTAACTTTTAATAATCTGACCGGCAAGACAGATTCTATCGTCAAATGGCAATGGGATTTTGACGACCCGGGAACACATAGCGATACAAGTTCAGAAAAAGATCCTTCATATACCTTTACAAAACCTGGAAAGCATGTGATCACTCTTGAAGCCACTGATAGTAAAGGATGCCCGAATACCATCAGCAAGAACGCGGTTAATGTGGAAAGCCCGGTTACCCCTCCGACAGCAAATATTAGCTATGTAACTGTTTTGAACCAGGATTCGGTGCAAATCGCATGGAATAAAAGTAATATTAACCGTTTTGGATCTTACATTATTAATCAATTAACAAATAGCGGCAAACTGGTTTTAAACACTGTTAATAACCAGGATAATACCGTTTTTATTTTCCATGATTCTGATGTAAATACATCCGATTCCAGCTATTGCTTTAGTATACAGGTCCTTGATCATTGCGAAAATATATCCTTCGGTAGTTTTGAGCATTGTACTATATTGCTGAATGGTACTTATAATCCACAGACAGACAATACGTTAAATTGGAGCGGATATGTTGGATGGATACCTGATTGGTATCAGATCTACCGTGCCGGTAATAATGGAGTATATAAACTAATTGACTCTGTGAAAGGCAATGTGTTATCATATTCAGACACAATCCTTTGCGATGAAAACTATTGCTATTTTGTCAGGGCTGCAAATGATAGCCTTGGATATATTTCAAACAGCAACAAAATATGTATTAATAGTCATTATGTGGATCAGAGTGTTCCGCTGTATATGCACTATGCCACGGTAGTGAACAACAATATGGTAAAGCTTCAATGGGATTCATCGGCTATCAAAGGTCTTATCGGTTACCAGGTCGGCAGATATCTTCCGGGTGTAGGATGGAATGATAACTATGCCTTTAGTGAATTTAATACTTACAATGATGCGGCACCTAAAACAAACGATAGCAGCTATATATACAGGGTACGTACCATAGATAAATGTGGTTATACGAGTCCTGAAAGTAATATTGGTACATCTATTTTATTAAAGCACGCCATCAATAACGATAATATATCGCTGACATGGACCGGATACAAAAACTGGGCGGGGGGTGTACAAAATTATCTCGTACAGGTTCAATTAAAAAACAAACAGTATAAAACCATTGCTACATTGTCGGCAAGCGATACAACTTATACAGATGATTCGGTTTATAATGCCATAGATACTGCCTACTGCTATAGGGTGATTGCTATTGAAAATGGCGGAAGACAAGACAGCAGCATATCAAATGTTAGTTGTGCGGTGTTGCCTTCAAGGATATTTATACCCAATGCATTTTCTCCGAATGGCGACAGCCTGAATGATGTGTGGAAAGTATCGGCATTGTCAGTTTACAATATAGTGGGAAGTCAGCTCAAAGGCTTTGATGCCAAAGTATATAACAGGTGGGGAACCCTTGTTTTTGAATCAAAGGATATTAACAAGGGTTGGGACGGGAAATTCAATGGGGCTTTAGTCCCAACTGATATCTATATTTATCTTATCTCAGCAGAGGGTATAGATGGAAAATACTTAGAGTTTAGTGGGAATATAACGCTGATAAGGTAAGTTACTTACCCCCCGTAACCTGGTTCGCGGGTAAAAAGGTAACCGGAAATTTCATGTACGTTTTTACAGGTTTGCGGTGATAGATAGCGGGGTTTAGTTTTGGTATGGCTTTTATCACCCTTAATGCTTCCGCATTCAGGGTTGGGCTTAACCCCTTGGTGACAAAAACATTTGTAACCGTGCCATCCCTGTTTACAGTGGCAGTTATTATTACCGTCCCGTAGTGTTGCATTACCTTATCAATTTCAGGCATCTTAATATTCTTTTGAATATAGTCCTGGAACCCGGTATATTCGCTGCTTGCCCAGGAAGGATATTCATCAATATCAATACTGAACTGGTCAGGGTCACCATCTTTTACGCCTGTGCTGGGTTTGTTTTGCAGGGTGTCCTTACTCATTTTATTCTCAGTAAGTGGGGTCTCCTGGGGCGGCTTCTTTGTATCTTCCTTTTTTTCGACAGGTAGGGAATCTTTGACCACTATCGGGGCCGTATTTTTTTTTTCAGGAGGGGGCGGAGGGGGCAGGTATTCAGGGGTTACAAATCCTTTGGGGACAGGCGTTTCTATAACCAGTACACTTTCAAAATCTTCATTTTTAAGGGAATCACTCCTGAAAAATCTGATAATAAAGGGAAATATCAATAACAGGATAAAAAAGGAACAGGTACTCACAAATGCAATAGTAAGTCGCCGGTTATATTCCCTTCGTAGAAAATACGCCCCGTATTCCTTGTTCCTGTTTTCAAAAAGGATGTCAAGATCGGTATTTTCTATATCATTTTTATCCTTCAAAATATCTTCGGCATTGTAGCTCCCCGGCAGTTAACAAAAACCATGCGGGAAAATATCCATTATACCCCTCGCCACATATTACTAAAACGTCAAAGTTATGAATATGTTACATAAGAGGCGAAGACAATGAGATGCTTGGTTGATGCCGAATCATATACCTCACCAGTATCACATTAAATTGTCTTCAAAACCTTCCCATACACCCCTTTAAAAACCAAAAAACCAATCCCGCAGCCAACAGCATCAGATATCATATCACTGAATTCACAACTGCGTCCAATAAAAATATAGTATTGCAGGATTTCGATCAAAATGCCATAAAGAACACCACTTATGGCGGCGATGATGATGGCATTTTGCCTGAGCCAGGTTGAATTCCGTTGCTTGCTGAAACCTACGCCCCACAAGAATGTAAAGCACATAAAAACAAAGGCATGGGCTGCGCTATCAAACTGCAATAACTTCCAGAATGATAGATCGGGAAAAGTATTCCCAGGAAGGCCGCAAAGCACACCAATTACAATTGTCCAGGCAAATGGGATTATGAATTGTCTGGATAAAGACATTTTGGTTTTGGCGAAGATTGGGTATAAACCTATGAAGTTTCGAAAACCTTATAGGTTTGTTTCTAAACTTATGCCTCAACCAGTTTCTGATAATCTGCAGATGAAAGCAGGCCATCAGCTTCAGAAGCATTGCTCAGTTTTATTTTGATCATCCAGCCTTTGCCAAAAGGATCATTGTTCACCAGTTCTGGTTCAGATTCAAGGGCCTTGTTAAGTTCAAGGATCTCACCGCTTACAGGCATAAAAAGATCTGAAACTGTTTTTACAGCTTCTACGGTTCCGAAAACATCGCCATGACTGAGGGAACTTCCCACGGTATCCACTTCCACGTACACGATATCGCCGAGTTCGTGTTGTGCAAAATCCGTAATTCCAACCGTGGCCGTATCTCCGTTAATAGATACCCATTCGTGATCTTTGGTGTATTTGAGTGCTTCCGGGAATTGAGACATAATGATTTTTAATTTAAGGCACCAAAATTAGATAATTTTATTCAACTCATCATGGTGTGAGTACATACTTTATACTAAACCCAATACTGGTGAGTGAAGTTGGAAACTGGTTTGATGTATAAGGGGTTGTCATATTTCTTTTCAGGAATATATTGAGGGTCAGGTTTTTATTTAAGGTGTAGGTAATATTTGGCAAAATGGCAATCATTAATTGCCCTCCGGTAGCATCCCCGCTTGGCTGATCAAGAATCCTGACTTCCTGTTCATTCTGATTGATCTGAACATCGAGCCGGAACTTAAATTCATTTTTAAGATAACGCTTTTTACCACCCCTGGAAAATGGCAGGTAGAGCCTGTTGGTCACGTAACCTACCCCAAGGGTTATCTTGTTCGTCTTATTTTCCGTGATTCTTTGATCTATAAATGTTAGTGTTTCCTGTCTTTCCTTACCGTATGAAATGGAGCCGGACCAATTGTCTTTCATCGTTACGTCAATACCAATAAGAGGATCGAAACGCTCTGAAATAGTAACTCCCTGCATGATATACTTACTATTATAATTAGTTGAATTACTATAAGTTGTGTCGAATGTAGGATGTGATGGATTATAATTTAAGTTGCTGGTATAACTGCTTACCATATATGTCGAATGGTATCCGCTCGTAATACTTACCTGTTTGACAAGTGCCTTCATGAACGGATAATTGCCCAGCCCGGTATAGTTGATACTCCAGTTTGGTGCCGGGATTTGCGGGAATTCATTTGTTCCGGTCTTCAACCCTGCATATGCCTGTAGAAATGCTGGGATCAATACATCCTGGTGTGTGCGCGAATACCCGATAGGGAACCCTGCACTGTCCACGCCACGCGGCTCGTTGGGTGTAGTTTTGGCCAAGGCAGCAGCTACCGCCCGCCGGTCATTAAGGAAATTATTAAACACAACATTGGTATTGTTTGCCCCATCTGGTTTAAATGCGGACGCAAATGAAATGATAGAAATGGAATAGTTACCTGTTTCAATCGGGCTTAGATGCGCAAACCCACTATAGACTCCGCCATTAGACCCAACCGTGTCTATGTATCTGTAAGTTTCTGTAAAACTAGAAGATTGGGTCCGCGTAAAATCAACTTTAATTTTCAGGTCTTTGATGGGTTCAAGGTTGGCAGACCCCAACAAGGATTCCCGGTGGTTTGTGATATATTGCTGCGAAAGATTCGTATCATTTGTGATCCAGCCTCTGCTGGCAGCCTTTTCTCTTATATCAGCCTGGGAACCAAGAATAAAAGGAAATCCGGGCGCATCCTGGTCAAAATTTTCGCCAAAATGCTGTGGTGAAGGCAAAAATCCAGGCAATGCCGTTCCATTGGTTTGGGTATAATTAAACGAAACCGATCTCACACTCATCAATATGCCAATCAAGGTTTCCTCGGAAGTAAGTCGCGTCGCATTTGAAGGCGGTATTGCGAGCTTTTCTTTGGGGGACAGAACGGCCCGGTTTTTATTGAGAAGCCCTTTTTGTTTAGTGGAGTCCTTTCCTTCCTCTTTTGAGTTGCCGGCACCGGAGATAATATTCCTGAGATATTTTGATTTATTGTAAAGGCTTGTAAAGTTGAGCTGCCCGTTTAATGCCATGCTTTGTGAATTTTGTACTACATTACCAAGTGAGGCAGCAATAGGCGGCGCCTGGGTCCATTGATAGTTTGCCGTATAATTTGCATGAAGTGATGTCCAATCGAGGAATGGCAATTTATTGATCGGGACATCATAATCACCCGCAACGGTTTGTACAAAATTGGAAGGTACCCCGCCATGTAAAATATTGTTATAGACAATTTCCCTCTTATAAGCACTGTCTATCAGGCCGTCAGGTTCGTTAATAAGCGAAAGGGCGGTAGATGAATACGTAAACCTTAATCCACTTGATAAATTATACCTAAGATCGTATTTTCTGGTGAAAGTGAATGTTTTATCATACATCGGCATGTTGATGGTCTGATAGTCTGCCGTATTGCGATAAAGCTGCTCCTGGATATCACGGTCAATTTTTCCTAAAAAGCTGAAATTCTGCGGCAGATAATAGAAATTGATATCATGAAGTATCTTCAGGTATTTTGATCCGATATTCTTGAATGGATCCCAGGGTTTTGGCTTGAAATCATACTTGTAGCTAAGTTGTGCCGAATATGTTATTTCATTGTTATATATATTGGTTATGTTATGCCGGTCTATTTCCGAATAAATATAAGTCGCACTAAAATTCTCTATATCATAAATATGCTGCTTTTTAGCAACCCCGCCGGGTGGTGGCGCCGCTCGTTCTTTATGTACTCCGGTAAAATTAAGGCTTTTCCGCGAGGTAAAATCTTCACAGGCCTGGATAACAGAATCCTGTTTTGCGGGATTGTCCCTGTAAAGGCTTGTAAGCGTAGTTAACTGCTGATCAGGGCTTAACGGGTTATATTCAGGCGTGTTTAATTGTTGGGAATATGCAAAAAACATTGGGATTTTAACCCCAGAACTTGCCGGGAAAAATTTATCAAGATTAAGGGATGTTATAACCCCGAAATTGGTCATATCCTGTATGTTTCTCTGTTGCAAGGATTGATCAATGCTACCGAACCCGATCGTTTGCTTTGACGCTGAAAGTTCAACCCTGCCAAAATCAGCAAGCTTGGCCAATACCCGGGTAGTGGCAGCCCACCCGCCTTTTTCATTGAACCCAGACATTCGCAATTCATCAACCCAGACTTCTGCACATGCCGTAGCTGGTTTGCCATCACCTTTTGGATGCCGCAACCCGATCATAATCGTGCGAATGTTTCCAAGGTCAGGATTCCCTAATACTGTCAACTGGCCTGCGGTTCCCTCTGCCCCAACGGTGTAAGGTATTGTAAGTGACCTGTTTGCCAGGTTCCTGTTTGTCTTCATATCCACCCATTGCTGCACAGCAAGCATAATCTGGTTGGCTGTAGGCCAGGTTGCATCTACATTTCCTGTCCCGTTTGGTGGAGTAACCTGAAGCGGCTCATCGAGTTCGTAATAATTGGCTGTATAGTCAAGTCCCAGCCTGATAAACATATGCAGGTCGCCATTTTTTAAAAGGCTGTTATCTTCTGCTTCGCAGTGGACAAACATCAGCAGGTTTTTGTACTGTCTAAGGTCTAAGGTGACATTCTTATAAACAGCCCTCGATTCACCATCTTTTAACCCGCAGATTTTAAGATCAAGTGACTGTTCATTTTGTTGAACAAGACTTGGCGTGCTGTAATCGATTTGCCTTTGTATCCCTGGTGGTATTACATATTTTATGGCAGGATATGGGCGTTGTGCATCTGTTTCAATACTTATGGCTGATACATCAAGATTTACCTGTGCCGTATCAGTTGGCAAAGGATCACCCGGAACATCCAACGAATACAGGTATTTTCTCCAGTCACCACGCACAAGTTGGAGCCTGGCAAAGCGTAACACAACAGGTGCATTAAAACCAGTCATATAAATTCGCATGAAACGTATGGAAGTCAGGTCCTGGCTCGAACCAACAGCCCTTGTAAAATTCTCGATCGGGATCTTGATCTGGAACCATTCTGCCGTCTGTTGGGCGCCATTTGGAAGCGTAACTACCGATTGCTGCCTGTCTGTCACATAGTTTCGGCCTACTACAAGGTCGGCTTTGTCTATTTTAACCTCATATTCATAATATGATTCGCTTGTCTCCACATTAAAATCGTGGTTTATATCCTCATCATCAGGGTTCAATGACCCATAGCCGTTGTCCCCGCCAATGGATTCGGGGGTATTGCCTTCCTCGCCATTATATTGAGTATATCTTTGAACGACGTTAAGTCCTTCATTATCATAATCAGCCCCTCTCCAGAAGTGGAAATCATCTCCGGATGGGTCAGCCTGCATATTTGCAAATGTGGCAGCGTTTACTACTTTTCTTACCTCATTCAGAAATGGTGCAAAACGTACTCTTTCTGAATCATCGCTTAGTCCGTCTAAACCAATATCCTGGCACGGCCTGGTATTGGGATCATTGTCAAAAGCAGTGGTGATATGAAGGCCATTCGGCACCCGCCCCCATGCCGTAACGTCTTCCGCCGAGCCATCACATGTCAGTCCGTTTTCCCAGGATTCCCTGTCATCATGTAATACGTCTTCTGAAATGGTACCAAGGTCAACCTCCATTGTTCCGTTACCAACATCTGGTAAAGCTACCGATGAATTGGTATATGGACTCAGCATCCACATTTCCACGTATTGTATATTTGCATCAAGGAAGTCGGTGATCGGCAAACTTCTTTGCAAACCACCCCAATTGCCTTGCGGATATGTAAAATTGTCGTTGGCATCAATACCGCTTGGGTTGTAATTATATGGTCCCCTTGCTTTTGGATTATAATAAATATCGAATGTCTGGCATATGTCAGGGGTTCCGGCCGCTATTTGCTCATTAGGAAAGACTTCTGTTTCCTGTACCATTCTCTCAAGCGGATCAGAGAGGATTGTGTTATTCCCAATGATATTTTTGGGTGTGGTACCGGAAATATTTTCAAACATGGTGTTGTCAATGACATACCACGCCGTCTTAGCCCTGTGGTATCCATAGCTGAGATCATTTACCCGCTCTCCTTCCGGAAACCTCAGGGACTGTCCCTGAGGACAGCTTGCAAGAAACCAATTGCCTCCAAGCCGGAGATCATAAGGAACAATACTCCCCTCAAAATCATCTATATAAGAAACTCCACCAGGTTGTCCGGGCTGGTTTAAAACAATTGGATGTCCGGGTATGATATCAGCAAACTCACCTTCAGCTGTAAATGTGGATTTTGCTTTGGTCTGGATCAGGGGTATTTTGTTTACAAGATCCGTAAGCATCTTTGAATCGGTATTATAATGACCATCAAAACCCCAGATGGCATTGCTTACGGGCTCGTCCCCTATGTTAACTTTGGTGGTAAGCGGCCTCTCATTAAGGTAAAGAAAGGTAGCGCCCATGGTAAACTTCTTGTCGAAATGGTAATCCAGATGGGTTCCCATAAGTGTTTTTTGCTGGATCGAAAATAGACTGTTGCTTTCGGATGTCACATTAATTACCGCCCCGGAATTCAAAACACTATTGTTGATAATGGTTACCTTGCCACCTATGTAATCAACCGTATAATCAGTCCCTTCAAGAAGTGGCACTCCGTTAGCAGTTACCTTTACAGAACCGGGCGGTACATTGATGCTGTTAAGTGAAATCACATTACCGGCAGTACCCTGAAATTGACCCTCGAGGAAATATTTATTATGAGTCTGGTCTTGAACTGCAAATGTGTGTGTTGAATCATACAATAATTGATACACATAAGAGGAAGCCAGTGAAGTGTCATTACCGAACAATTTCTTAAGGTCATTCCCAAAAGGTTCAAGCACAGGAAATATGATCTTCCCCTGGGATGAGATGACGGTTACTCCTTCAATATAATCAAATTGTCCGTCAGGTTTAGGCTGGTTTTCACTGTTTACTTTATCCATGCCCAGGAGCCTGATAATCGGTGTTCCGTCCATTCCTGGCACTTGGGGCTCTGGAAAGTAATTCAGGTAGGCCCCCGTTTTGGTATCGTCAAATACCACCTGGAACTTGAAATTTGTCGGTGAAATCTGGTACGTCCCGAGACTGTAGATGTTTTTCATCATCAGCTTCCAGTCCGGCACGTGCGAATCAATGACAACACTCTTCAACATTTTCAAAAACAGAACATTAGGCACGGTTGAGTTTGGTGGGACATCTTCAGCAAATTCACCCACCTGGTAGGTTTTACCATCAATTGTATATTGAAAAGCTACAGCAAGAAGGTCACCGGGATTTAACTGTTGATTAAGCGAAATATACCCTAGTTTTGAATTGAGGGTAAATTCGTTTGATTGCAACTCACGTGCATTTTGCAATACATAATAATCACGCGTTGAAACAAAACCAGCACCACCGGATGAATTCAGAGCGCCCGAAATATTATTCGCAATACGATACTTGAGACTGTCGCGTTTTAAAGTCTGATACAAGGTATTGGCTGCATTACTCGGCAATACCTGTGGGTTTTGATTGTTGCTTCTTAAAAACGTATTGTTATATGGCTGGCTCTCACCAAGATCCTGGAATGCCGCAATGGTCCGTGTGTTTTGAACAGCAGCTCCTGTATTGGTGATCCATAATTCTACTTTTGTGATCTGAATGTTTGAAAGTGCAGGCCATTGGGCATTCCACTGGTCGTAATGGTTCACAAAATATTGAGAGAGAAAATAATTGCGATTGGCGTCATAATTATCACAGGTAATTTTGAAATTATTGACCTGGGCACCCCCCTGTAGGGTGATTGAACTTGAATTACTCTTTTCCTGGGCGAATATTGCGGAAACATCCAGTTTCCCAAATTTTAGTTTTGTCTTAACACCAAAAAGACTCTGGCTCCCCGTAATCAGGGTTCCTGATACCGGGAAAGCAACATCGCCTACATCAACACTTTGTAAAATATCATCCTCCTTACCCTGGTAGCTTAATTTTTTCTGGTTCTCAAAATCAAATGAAGCCTGGGTATCGTACCGGAAGTTCATTTTGATCCGGTCGCCAATGCTCGCTACGACGCTTACCTGTATTTTCTGGTCAAATTTAAACTGTGCATTTCGCTGCTCGTTAAGAGAATAGGTAGGATTTTGAACCCTGCTAAAGTCCTCCGAAAAAATAAGGGTTGCCGAACCATTAGGTTCTAT
>JABDEJ010000034.1 GCA_013287095.1 Bacteroidota bacterium
TATCGCCGAGAGGGAAGGTCATAGCAATAACACTCATCACAGGCTTCGGCACCGGGTAAACTGTAATAAATGTATCCTTTATGATAACAGGGCATGCAGCATGAGATCCGGCCAAGGTCGCCGACATCTTAATGGTATATTGGCCGGGCGTGGTAAATGCCTGTGTAATGGTATCGTTGCCATTCACAAAGCCATTCCCAAAGTTCCATTGAAAAGCTGTTCCAGCTAAGGTTGATGTACCTGTGGCTGAAAACTGCACCAGCAGTAACGGACACCCTTTGGTGACGCTTGCTTTAAAATTAATACCGTTACACTGCGCGTTGGTAATTGAGCTAAAAAAGCCAATCTGAACCAATACGAGCAGCACAGCACAAATTATATAGTGCCTGCGTTTTAACATAATTATATGGGGCGATCATCTTAACAAAGTTACATTTCCTTTTAGTTGAATATACCTCTTGTCAATCCCTTCTGCCGACACCACATAAATATACACATCCGCCGGGGCTTTTATGCTCTTAAACGTCCCGTCCCATCCTTTATAAATGTCATTCGATTCAAAAACAAGTATTCCCCACCTGTTGTAAATTTTGGCATCAAACTGCAATAGTTTGGGTCCTACAGCGTTGAAAACCGATACTGCTGATACTTTCCATACATCATTGAGGCTGTCACTGTTGGGAGAAAATGCAGTGGGTACAAATACCCTTGAAGGCAGCACCGCACATGTAAGGTTGGATATACTGGTATCCCGCCTTGTTCCGTTTTCAATGGCGATCACCCTGTAACAGTAGGCCGTGTCAATGGCATTGTACACAGAATCATCGGTATAGCTTGTGTCGGTTCCCGGCAGGTTCGCCACATTTTTGAACTGTTTGTTTTTTAATTGTACCTGCACCAGGTAGTTCTGTACCCCTCCCTGCCAGTTGCGGTATGCATTCCATGATAAAGCCACGTTGTCATTGTTGATACTTTGTTTCAGTAAAATAGATGTACCTACATTACTTTCCGGGCCCACATATCCGCATTTGTCAATTGTTCTCACACGATATATATAACTGGTGTCGTTTATTTTAGCAGCCACATCGGTATAGGTATTCGATTTTGTAAATGCATAATTATCTGTCCATCCTGTATTTGGGTTATATTTGCCTAACAGGTATCCTATCAGCCCTTTATAAGCCGAAGTGTCCCATTGAAGTTGCACCACACTGTTGTTAGCTACGGTGGCATAGTGCATATACAGGGGTGTGTTCTGTTTGACATATTTTGCTTTGAGACATATACTATTGCTGTTTGACAGATAACCGCCACTATCATTTTTTGCGGCGATATAATAACAATAAGTCTGGTCACAAAGAGCAGTATCAGTCCAGTATAAAACGCTTCCTTTCACAGAATCAATAATTTTAAAGCTGCCCCCGCTATCGGCCCTGTAAATATAATACCAATCTGGGTTCCAACCTGAATATGCGGTCCAGCTAAGGAGGTTTCCCGGTCCCGGGTTTGAATACCCGGCAAGCAAAATGGTGCAATGGGGAAAACTACCAAACGAAACCCTGCCACACTGGTTTTCAGTCTGAATACTGAAGCAATAACTTGTATCAGATGTGTTGATAGTGGCATCCTGGTAAACGAACATCGTGTCTCCGACATAGTTGGCTGTATCAGTTACAACTACGGAACCATCTGAAATCCGGTTGATCCTGTATGTTTCAAAATGGCGGATGCTGCTTTTATTATAATAAACCAGGATGGTTTGAGGATCATAAACTGAAACATATAGAAGTTTGGTGTTTGGTGGAGGCACGGTATCTTCCACAAATACAGCCTTTTTACTAATGGTATCGGAACATCCCCTGTTGTCAACAGCCGTGAGGGTAACAGTATGCCATCCTTTGGAATAAAAATTAAAATAAGGGTTCATGAGCGAACTGGTATCGAATGGTGCGGCAGGGTCGTTAAATTTCCAGGACCATTTCACAATAGAATCGGCAGGCTGGGTAAGGTTGTAAAATTGAACAGAATCCCGGTAACAAATATCTGAATCGGAAAAACTGAAATCTGCTTTTGGAACAGGGTTTACCGTTACAAGGTTCACTTTCACGATGGAGTCTACACATCCCTGTATGGTAATGGCTTCCATTTTTACAGTATATAATCCGGGGCTATAAACATGGTTAACTTTTTTGCCGTAGGCATCAAAAACACCATTGTTATCGAAATCCCATTCGGCGGCAAAATTATATTTGCTTGTATCAATAAAATCAACTTTCAGCGGGTCGCAGCCTAATAACGCAGAACTGGTAAAACCTGCAATGGGCAACCGATAGGCGGAAATGGTATCTGTAAGGGTATCAGGGCATCCACCGGCATTATACACGATAATTGTCGGGAAAAATAGCCGGGCGGCACCGGTATCCCGCGAAGGGTCGTAATAATATTTGTGGGTTGCAATGACATTGCTGTCTATTGGAGATCCATCGCCGAAGTCAAAGGTAAACCGCACCCCATTTTTGCTTTTATTGGTAAAAGAAATGGTCTGAGTGCCACAAAAAGCTTTTGTGGAAGGTACAAAATCCGCAATGGCATTTGGCGCTGCTTCAATAGGATTACTGAAAACCGTTATAGGGCATTGTCCATGGTTTGACACAGTGAGTGAAGCCTTGTAAAACCCTGGCTTTGTATATGTGAAAAAAGGGCTTTGGTCAACAGAATCATCTATAATGCCATCCCCGTTAAAATCCCATTTATAACTGGTAGCCGTTTTTGAAACGCCTGTAAAATGAACTGTAAGAGGGGTACAACCTACAGAAATATCGTTGAGCAAAGTTACATCCGTGGCAGCCCTGTAAATTTTGATAGAATCCTGGTAAAAATCACGACATGTCGTATCATCAAGAGAAAGGAGGGTAGGATAAAACACAATTGAGTCACGGCTGGTATCGTTCAGGATATACGTGTGAGACGGGAGGCTTAGCGAATCAGGTGGAGAGCCGTCTCCATTCAGAAAATAAAATTTATGAACATTCTTGCTGGTATTGGTAAAGTTTACGGTCACGCTGTCGCATCCTTTGCTCTCATTCATAGTGAATAAAGGAACAGGGCCGACGACATTTATGCCCGTATTCAGTGTCAGGCTTTCATTGCAGCCTGAGGCGTTGAGCGCCTTAAGGGTTATATTATAAGATCCCTGGTTAAAATGCAGATATATGTGAGATACCCTGTTCGTATCTGAGGTGAAAAGGCTATCGCCATCCCCAAAATACCAGATATAGCCTGTGGCGTTTGATGCATTTGTTGTGGTATTTACAAAAGTGCCAACGGCAGGGGCGCAATAAAATGAAGGCGTAGTAGAATAAAAACTGGGCTTGGGAATGTGAAAGCAGGCATAAGCTGTATCAGCATCTGAACAGGTGGCGCCATTAACTGTCCTGGAACCTGCCAAAGAGATGAAGTAGCAGGTATCCGCCTTAAAAACAATCCTGACATCATGGGCAGTATCCGAAGGCAGTATCGTGGCAAGACTGGCAGGACTCACCGCCCATTTAAAGCCAAAATCTCCTTTCTGCGAATAATTGGTCACATCAACTGTGTCACCAGGGCAGTTCAATGGCCCGGGGGTAAAACTCAGCCCGGGTCCAATACAAATAGTAGGCGCCGGAGCTCCGCCGGCAGGATACATTTCGACACAAGTATCGCCATTTAAGATCGTTGATACGGAAAGATATATTCCGTAACAGCCACTCTTGGAAATAGTTATATTTGTTGATGGCGAGTCAGGGTCTGAAAATTTGATATAGGCCGTTGCATAATTACTGGGAT
Source organism: Bacteroidota bacterium (assembly GCA_013287095.1). The sequence goes on from JABDEJ010000034.1 coordinate 3,826, forward strand.
CAAGATACCAATGATATAGTGTGGGATGGTTCGGATCGTTAGGGTATTTTTCTTCATGTATTACTTTAGCCGTGGTTGTATAATCAGGGCTTAAACAGCCAAAGGTATTTCCGATGGCTATTTTTGGAATATCTCCAATAGTCGTAAAGAAAGCTTTTTTTGTGGTATCAGAGCTGCAATGTCCATTTGAAATGACCAAACGCACATCATATACCCCAAAGCTATCGGGATGATACCCATTTATTGCCGAAGTTGAAGCAGAGTCTATTAATCCCGGCCACGCTTCAGGTGTTATATACCATTTGTATTTGTATGAAAAGCTCTTGCCTTCCGGCGGTGTGGGTTTTGCAGTAAGGGTTACATCATTCCCCTTGCAAACAATGGGATTCTTCAGGGAATCAAAATCTGACTTTGGCCTTGCTGAGATAATAAAATTTGCTGTATTTACAGAGTCTCTACAGCCAGTGGACCCCACAGCTACTAATGAAACGCCAAACTTTCCGGTTCTACCAGGTATATAAATAGTATCATAATGAGAAGTCGGGCCGATTTTGAAGTTCTTGGTAAGAAGTTTTGAATCTGTCGAATCAAAGATATACCAGGTATATTTAACATTACTTGCATTTGTGGTATCAGATGTATTCGTAAGATGTACCGTGTCAGTAATGTTGCATATCTGGTTATCTAATGAGGAAAAACCGGCTCTTGGCCCAATGGTTTTGACAAAGAAGGGATAGTTAACATTAATATTACAACCCAATCCATTTGTATATTGATAACTTATACCGGCAGAATATGTACCCCCTTCAGGGTAGGAGAGAATAAACGGAGGTTCCGGACACATGGCACATGTCGCCATTATAGTTCCATTAGGGAAGTTATAATTCCAAAACCCTTTTTTGGGGTCAGTGAGGTCTGCGAAGACTTCAAACCCGGTGGCGCATTCCGTTTGAAAAGCAGGGGTTAAAAACGGGCTCACAAACGCTATTCTATGCATGGTGTATCTGCACCCATTGCTTGTTAAAATGGAAAGGATAACATCGTGTTTTTTGGTAGGGTCTGAATAAGTAACTTTACCCGGGTATTGATCAGTAGAAGATGAAGGGTTGCCACCCGGGAATGACCATGTGTACCCGGTAATGGTCCGGCTTCCTGTGTCGCCAACATCAGGGGTAAAAACCCCTGTAATACCATTTTGAGTCACATTAAAATTGGCACATATATCCACGGGCACCGAATCAATCATTTGTAGAACCTGTGATCCAAAAACCGTGCATCCATATTTATTGGTGCTATAAAGGCTAACAGGATAAGAACCTGCAGACGGGAAAGTAACGGTATAAGTTTTTGAATAATTTGTGTTGCTGCCTACGATCCATTCACTGCTCGTTGCATTCGGCGTATTGTCAGTTAAAACTATCTTGGTACTTGGGGTAAAGTCGCAGTCAGACAGGCCGGTACTTGCAGATATGACTGGTTTTGGAGGTGAAAGTACTGTAATGAAAGTATCTTTTTCGATAACGGGGCATGGTGTATTGGAGCCAGATAAAGTGGCCTGCATTCTTATGGTGTATTGCCCTTGGGTGGAGAATACCGCTGTGATGGTATCGGAACCATTTACAAAGCCATTGCCAAAATCCCATTGAAATTTGGTACCTGCGGCAGATGAAGTTCCTATTGTTAAAAACTTGACTAAAAGGGGGGAGCAGCCTTTTGTAGAGTTGTTAGTCTTAAAATCAATACCGTTACATTGGGCAGTGGCATTTTGTTGGGCAAAAATTACAAACGCCAATGTCAAGAACGTCAAAAATAGAAGATGCTTCCTTAACGATTTCAAAGTTCTTTTAAATATGATAAACCTATAGTACCTAAACCTTACCAAGTCCTTGCTTTTTTAATAAAACAATATATTGACCAAAAACATTGCAAAGCTTCAAAATAGCCATTTGAGTGAAAACAAATGATGCTTTACAATGATAAAAACAATTCAAATAGTCCGCCTTTATTTTTACCTTTACCCATATAGGCGGAATCATTGCGGTAAAGATAGTAATAATTTCTTAATATCGTGCCCTGACACATGTGATTAAAGATTTATTTTTGTTTTTTTGGGCGCTTTGAGCCTTTAGACGTAACTTTGTATTTAGAATGATTCTAAATAAAATCCAGGATTTTTTAACCCTTGATATGCTAAAAAGTGGTGGCAAAGCCATTATAATGGAAATACTTGACACAAATATTTCCATAAAACTTATAGAAATGGGCTGTCTGCCCGGTGAAACCGTATTGGTGAGAATGACTGCCATCGGTAAGGACCCAATTGCGATTGAAGTGTCAGGGAATTTAATAGCCTTGAGAAGATCTGAAGCGCGCTCCATTAGAGTAAAGCCTGTTGATGAATGAGTAAAGGGATTAAAATAGCATTAATTGGAAATCCCAATACAGGGAAATCGACGTTATTTAATGCCCTGACAGGGCTTAAACAAAAAACCGGAAATTTTCCTGGTGTCACCATTGAAAAAAGCACTGGGCATTTTACATTGGAGGACGGGACTATAGTAGAAATTACCGATCTGCCAGGCTCATACAGCCTGTTCCCTAAATCCTTAGATGAAACGATTCCTTTCAAAGTTCTCATTGACCCTGCACACCCTCAACGGCCTGACCTGGTTTTGTTTATCGCAGATGCATCCAATCTCAAGCGAAATCTTGTGCTGTTATCGCAGCTTATAGACCTGAAAGTCCCTATCATCCTTGCCCTGAATATGATAGACCAGGCCAAAGCTAAGGGAGTGCAGATTGACATCACGTGTATGGAAGAAAAATTCGGCATGCCGATTGTTCCCATCAGTGCCCGAAAAAATATCGGCATAGACAATCTTTTACATCAGATATCTTTGGGGGGTAAAGTCTCTGCTCAATCATTCACCTTTGATGGCCAAACCGAAATTGAAGACCTGCGATTGTTGCAAACTTCCCTTGGCGTCACAACCAGGTACAATGCACTTCTGCACCTGCATCATGGGTTTACAAATAAAACCACAAAACCGGATCATAAAGCTGCCCTTGACAAATTCAGGAGCAACAATCTTTTTGATTCAGGCACGCGTCAACGAGATGACCTTTTGAACAGGTATAAACTTATTTCTGCCATATTATCGGGCTGCATTAAAGAAGCAGATACATCAGCTTTCAAGAGAAGACAGGAAAAAATTGACGCCATATTAACTCACAAATTCTGGGGGTATATCATATTTTTTGCAGTTCTATTCCTGATTTTTCAGTCTTTGTTCAGCCTTGCTGATTATCCCATGAAGGCCATCATTGCCAGTTTCAATTGGCTATCAGAAAGGCTTGAACAGGCGATACCCGGCGGCGCACTGAATGACCTTGTGAGCAATGGAATACTGCCAGGATTGAGCGGTATCCTTGTTTTTATACCCCAAATTGCTTTTTTGTCCATGTTTATAGCCATCATGGAAGATACCGGTTACCTTGCAAGGGTCGCTTTTATTATGGACCGCACCATGAGGCGCTTTGGACTTAATGGCAAATCTGTTGTTCCGCTGATAAGTGGTACTGCCTGTGCCGTACCAGCCATCATGGCAACCCGTAATATAGAAAACAGAAAATCGAGGCTTATCACCATATTGGTCACGCCTTTGATGAGCTGTTCCGCACGGCTTCCTGTTTATATTTTGCTTGTAGGTCTTGCCGTACCCAATAGAACGGTTCTTGGCATCTTCAATCTGCAAGGGCTGGCGCTTATGGGATTGTATGTGCTGGGATTTGTGGCAGCTATTGCAGCAGCTACCGTGTTTAAAATCCTCATAAAAAGCAAGATTAAACAATATTTTATCCTTGAACTGCCGGTTTATCGGCTTCCAAACCTCAACACGGTCGCCATTACCGTGGTAAATAAAGTAAAGGCGTTCCTTTTCCAGGCCGGCAAGATCATTGTTGCTATATCCATTATTTTATGGTTCCTGGCTTCTTATGGCCCTCCCGGCGCGTTCCGAAAGGTTGAAGAAAAGTATGCAGCCATAAAACCAGTGGACGAGGCTCAAAAGCATTCTCTTGCATTAAGTGAAAAGACAGAGAAATTGCAAAATTCTTTTGCCGGAGACCTTGGAAAAGCCATCGAACCGGTTATCCGGCCTTTAGGCTTCGATTGGAAAATTGGCATTGCATTGATCACTTCATTTGCTGCGAGAGAGGTATTTGTCGGCACTATTTCAACCTTATATGGCCTTGAAGGGGAAGGGTCAGATTTCAACCAACTCAGGGCAAACATGCTAAAGTCGCGCGACCCAGTAACCCATAGAAAAATCTATTCTTTTGCCACAATTGTATCCTTGCTGATTTTTTATGCTTTTGCCATGCAATGTATGAGCACCCTCGCCGTTACTTATAAAGAAACGGCATCTTTGAAATGGACGATGGTGCAGCTTTTTTATATGACAGGGGCCGCCTATGTGTTCAGTTTGCTTATATATCAATTGTTGCCGGTAGCCACGAGGTTGTTTTAATAAGATTTACGAGATTTGTGACCAAACTATGATAAACAGGTTAAAAGATGATAAAACCCTATATGCCGCCCTTGAGCGGTTCCTGCCTGCGGGTACATCAACGCTATTGCCCCAATTGCTGGATGGATTTTCTACCCTTATAAAACTGGTTCCCGCCCGAAAAAGCAAGTTCGGGGACTACCGACCGCTTAGAAACAAAAAACACCTGCACCAGATCACCATCAACAATGATCTCAATCCTTATGCATTCCTTGTGACTCTTTTGCATGAGATCGCGCACATGTATGCATACGACAAGTATAAAAACAAGGTAAAACCGCATGGCCCTGAATGGAAAGGTATTTATGCTGAAGTTCTGGCACCCTTTATCAGCCTCGATTACCTGCCTCTGGATGTCTATAACGGACTTTTGCAACATATCAATGGCCCTACTGCCTCAAGCTGCTCCGACCATAATTTGTTCCAGGCGTTGAAAAAATACAATCCTGAAAGTAATGGTCTTATGGTACTTGAAGCGCTACCATTGGGTAGTCATTTCAGGTGGCGCAATGGTAAAGTGTTTTTGAAGGAGGCCAAGTTGCGCAAGCGCTATAAGTGCACCGAGTTAAATTCAAAGCGCACCTGGTTTTTCCATCCCATGGCCGAAATTGAACAACTTGATTCCTAAAGAGATTCGTTTGTGGATTGATAATGCCTTTTTCGGCGTGTTCTCTCTGCGTAGTCGAGGGGCTGCACCCCTCGCTGATGTATTGCGCCCTTTCAGGGCTAAGAGTTTATTTTTTTTCTCTTTCTCTTTCCCTTTCTCTTTCTTTCCACGCACTCTCCGCTCCCCGCTCTCCGCTCTCTTCCTCCTCTTTCTCCTCTTTCTTTTTCCTCTTTCTCTTTCTGCCCAGGTGGGTGGTAAGATTGATATTCTTCACGCCAATAACCTTCATGCCGAGCATAAAAACGGAGAAGACATCCAGAGATTGAACGGCAATGTTGCTTTCAGGCAAAACGATGTTACCATGCATTGTGATAGCGCTATCCTGTATTCAGCACGGAATGTAGTAAATGCTTTCGGGCATATAGATATTAATCAGAACGATACACTACACATATTCGGAGAAAAGCTTGACTATGATGGTAATACCAAATACGCCATCATGCGGGAGCATGTAAGAATGACGGATCGCGACATGACCCTTCTTACGGAAAGACTGGATTATGATTTCGCCAAAAAAGAAGCCCTATATACCACAGGGGGTAATATCACAGATGCTCAAAATAAATTGACGAGTGTGATAGGATATTATTTTTCGCAAAACAGGAATATGTTTTTTAAGAAAAACGTGGTTCTGGTAAACCCGAAGTTCGTAATGAAATGCGATACCCTGCAGTATAATATCATCTCCCACAAATCATTTTTCCACGGGCCGACTACTATTACCAGCGATAAGGACTTCATTTACTGTGAAAACGGATGGTATAATACCGTTACCAATAAGGCCAAGTTTGGTAAAAACGCTTATATGAAAAGCGATAACGAGCTTTTATATGGAGATAGCCTTTTTTATGACCGGAAAACTTCCTTCGGAAGGGCTTTATACAATGTTAAGATCGTTGACACCGCAGAAAAACTGGTTATCCAGGGGCAATATGCCGAGCATTATGGCGATACAAAAAGAACATTTATTACCAACCAGACCTTTGTCACCAAGGGCCTGAAAGAAGACTCGATGTATATGACTGCCGATTCTATCTGGGCGATGTACGACAGCTCAGGCAAGTACAGGATCATCAAAGGATATTATCATGCTAAAGTCTATAATAAAGGTTTTCAGGCCGTTGCCGATTCTATGGTTTACTCTGCTGTAGATTCCACGCTGGACATGCGCACCAAACCGGTTATGTGGTTCGATACCTACCAGGCGACGGGCAAGAGGATATTGATCCATACCAAAAACAATAAAATAACCAAGGCCGATATTTACCAGGATGCCTTTCTGGCAAGTGAAGAAGACAGTGTGAGGTTCAGCCAGATAAAGGGCCGGAACATGACCGGATTCTTTGCAGATAATGAACTGTACCGAATTGATGTAGATGGCAATTCAGAGAGCATGTACTATGTCCGCGATGAAAAGAAGGCATACATCGGCATGAATAAAATTGTTTCGAGCGACATCGTTATTTATGTGAAACACAGCAAGATCAGCAAGATCAATTTTATTAAAGATCCCGATGCTAATATGATTCCTATGAAAGACGTAAACCCCTATGAAGCAAGGCTTCCAGGCTTTTCATGGCATGGTACCGAAAGGCCAAAAAATAAAGATGACATCCGGGAAGCCCCGGGCAAAAGCATTAAAGTCAAGAAAGGCGGCGAGGAGTTTGAGGAATAGTTTCAGTCATCAGTTAGCAGTCAACAGTAACGAGTGATAGACGTTCCACTTTTTCAAAAAGTAGAACGTCTTAAAAATTGAATCTCACTCGTTTTTCTTATCTTTCCAGCAAAATCTACAAATGAAATTGCCCAATTTCATATTATGGTTGATATTGTTTCTTTCCTGCACGAGTATATACGCAGTGAACCCGGTTTCTGTCAAACAATTCATTAATCATAAAGACTGGAATTTTGTAGAAAACAAAGGCCAGCTAACCTCCTCAGAAATTAAATATTACGGTCATCAAGGCGGAGTTTATCTCTATTGCAGAGCAGGGAAAATCAGTTTCGTTTTTACAAAGACCGAAAAGGAATCCGAACAAATATCTGAGGCAACAGGAACCACAAATGGTGAATCGGTGCTGTCCCCCGCTCGCGGGGGCAGGGGGTGGGTAAAAGGTGAAATATCTAAGCCTTCCAAAATCACTACAAACCGCGCCGACCTTATTTTAATTAATGCCAACCACTCTGCAGAAATCATTGCCAGCGATGAACAAGAATACTATGAGAATTTTTATCTCGCAAACACACCAGAAGAAGGCATCACAAATGTCCACACTTTTAAAACAATAACATACAAAAATATCTATCCGAAAATAGATATGGTGCTGCATTCAATTGAAGGAGGAATGAAATACGAATTTGTCGTTTATCCTGGCGGAAAAGTAAGCGATATTCAATTACAATGGGAAGAAATTGAGACAATTAAAAAATTCCCGTCTGCACGGGCAGGAAAGGATTCAAAGATTGAATACGATTTGGCGTTGGGAAATATGACAGAATCTGCGCCATTTACCTATCAGGACATCGCCAATGTAGGGGCTGGGTTCACCCCCGCCCAATCACGGAATATATTCGGAGAAAAAGGCACCCACAAGGGATTCCCGTACAATGAAAATGCGGAAACAAAAATCGAAAGCCATTTTGTCTTAAAAAACAACATCATAAGATTTAAAATCGCTAAATACGATCAAACAAAACCTTTGGTCATAGACCCGACACTGGTATGGGGGACGTATTTTGGCGCTGACGGGACGGATGAATGCATAGGGCAGGGTATTACGACTGATGCGGCTGGTAATGTCCTTATTACGGGAGTTACAACAAGTCGCTCAGATATAGCCAGTCCTGGAGCATTTCAGGCAAACTATGGCGGAGGAGGTGAAGATGCTTTCATCACTAAATTTTCCAGCAATGGGAACCGCTTGTGGAGTACCTATTCTGGGGGCGATGCAAGCGATAACGGTACAGGCATAGTAACAGACATTTCAGGCAATGTATATGTTACAGGATATACGTATAGCACTTCGGGCATTTCCAGTTCCGGTGCATTTCAAAGAAGTTTAGATGGAACTGTAGATGCCTTCCTTGCAAAATTCACTTCTTCGGGGATTCGGATATGGAGTACATATTTCGGCGGGAGTGGTTACGATGAAGGTTATGGTATTGCTTTAGATGCAAAAGGTAATGTGTATATTACAGGTGAAACTGGTAGTAACAACGGTATAGCCATTTCTGGAGCTTATCAAACTACTTATGGAGGTGGAACTTTTGATGCTTTTCTCGCAAAATTCAGCAGCAATGGCAGATTGTCATGGGCAACATATTATGGCGGGAGTGGTGCTGATATTGCACATGGTGTAAGTACAGATGATTCCGGTAACGCCTATATTGCCGGCTTTACAACCAGTGGCAATGGCATTGCAAGTTCAGGGGCCTGGTTGACGAAATTTTCAAATAATTCATCGGCATTTCTGGCAAAATTCGATAGCTCAGGAAGCATCTCCTGGGCAACTTATTATGGCGAAACTGGAAACGAGGGGGCAACTGGTGTTTCTCTTGATGCTTCCGGGAATGCATATATTACCGGTAGCACAGCTGGAGACAGTGGCATAGCGACATCAGGAGCATACCAGACATCCAATGCAGGAGCTATTGATGTTTTTATTGCCAAATTCTCTCCATCCGGAATACGTTTATGGGGTACTTTTTTTGGCGGGAAAAACGCTGATTTTTCTTATGGTATTGCTTCAAATAATTTGGGGGATATATTTATTACCGGTTATACCTATAGTAATACTGACATTGCAAGTCAGGGAGCGTATCTTTCAACGATGGATGGCGCTGCGACGGTTTTTATTGCACAATTCTCATCCTCTGGTAGTCGTATATGGAGTACATACTACGGTGGTAATGCCACGGAATTTGGCGGTAGCATTGCCGCAGATGCCTTCGGTGCTATATTTATTACGGGTGAGACCAACAACACTTCCGGCATAGCAACTTCGGGTGCTTATGAGTCTACTCTCGCTGACGGAAAAGAGGCAGCTTTCATTGCTAAATTCGATGTAAGGTTTCTTAATGATGTCGGTATTTCAAGTTTTCTCAGTCCGATTGATTCTATATGTCCTTCGCAATATAATTTTGTGGGTGTCTGGTTAAAAAACTACGGTATAGACACATTTGTTTCTGTTACAATCCATTGGACCATAAATGGTAAAGTCCAGAATCCGTTTTCATGGTCAGGGAACATTCTTCCAGGTAAGGTTGATGAAATAGGCCTTGGTGATTACCTTTTTTTGCACAATAGGGATACTATTGTCGTCTGGACGCAACTCCATAATGCTGTGGACCAGGTACCCGAAAATGATACGGCCAAAATGGTTGTATATTTTTATAACGACCATTTTCCCGGAATTGGCAAAAGCAATTATTCAATTTGTACCGGCTCGCATATCAGGCTGGGGAACAACCCTGTGTCCGGTTATACATATAGTTGGACTTCCAATCCAGCAGGCTTCAAGTCAACTCTGCCAAATCCCATTGTCAATCCGGATTCATTTACTACTTTTTATTTAACTGAAACAAATACAAGGACAGGTTGCAGAAATGCCGATTCTTCGGTAGTGAATGTAAAAGTTGTAAAAGCCCCTGTAGCAAATGCTGGTAAAAGCCATTCGATCTGTTTTGGAGATAGTACGTTGATTGGTTCGAGCTCGGTTTCAGGGCTTAGCTATTTATGGTCTTCATATCCGGCAGGCTTTAGTTCTGCATTGTCTGAGGCTTATGTAAAGCCAATGATAACAACTATTTATACGGTTCAGGTTACCAATTCCACAGGTTGTACTGATATAAATAACGATACCATTACTGTAAATAATCCAAAAGCAATTACCGGTCCTCCGCAATCAATTTGCTCCGGTTCTGTAATCAATTTAGGTACCACGCCTATTGCAGGTCATACCTATTCATGGATTTCAAAACCTGTTGGTTTTACTTCTACATTAAGTGACCCTATGGATTCGCCAAAAGTGAGTACAATATATTTCCTCACCGAAAAAATCTCTGCCACAGGCTGCTCCAATACCGATAGTATTTTGATATCTGTCATCCCAAGACCGGATGTCAAAATCCAGACTGATTCCATTGATGTTTTTACAAGGAAATTCAGTGCCATAAATCCGAATTATCCTGCAAATATGTACAAGTGGAGCATTAGTGATTCTGATACTGCTACCGGGTATTCGCTAATCTATACCTTCAGGAATGGAGGCGTTTATAAAGCAGCTCTTACAGTCTCGTTACCAGGTTTTTGTACTGAAACAGATACTGCTTTTATTCATATTTCCCCGCAATTTTCTTTGAACATCTTTCCCAACCCATTTTTTACCCAGACGGATATCAGGTTTATTCTCGTGAACCCTGCCCATATAAAAATTCAGGTCGTGGATATTATAGGCAGGGACATATCAACATTGGTAAATGAAGCGTTTAGCCCGGGGGAATACAATACATTCTTAAATGCTACTATCCGTCCAGGCGTCTATATTGTAATCTTTACGATGGATAATAATATCATCACCAGGAGGATTGTGCAGGTTGGTTCGATATTTTATTAAAAAATCAGCAGTCAGGCATTAGGCGTCAGAAAAATAGTCCGGCAATAGGTCATCAGTCCAAAGTGACGACAAAATTTAAAAAATATTCATTTATAATTGATTGAATAAAAATATGTTAAAAAATATTTTTCAAATCCGCCCACCCACTTTGGTACTTCACTATATATGTATGTATTAATTACGAATTAAAAATTACGAATTAGGAATTGGCTGGCGCAAGAAAATCATGAAATCATTTAATCAGGAAAATCAAGGTTCAGACAATTATTCAGATGCAAATTGGCACCTCCTTCGCCAAGGCTACGGCGGACGAAGAAAGATAAACCGGCCTTTAAAGCCATTCTGAATTGATAATTCTCTGTTATCTATTGATATTTATCAGCGAGTTATGCGTATATAATTTAAAATCAACATGTTGAAAATTGCAAAAAAACGAAAAAAGAGAAAGAACAGTCCAATTTGCTGGAAACGCGGTTTTTGAGAGTTTATCAATAGAAAACAATAAAAGGGACGGATTTTTATTTCTCGAAGATAGAATCATGTTTTTTCAGATTTATCACATAAATCACAGTTCAAGACTATTTCCCCCCTTTGTTAAAGATTGTTAAGTTCTGCCATGGTCGGGTTTTTGAACTAATTTTGTTTACATGAAGATTTCCAGGGTAAAATTCATCATTGGCCTCTCGACTTTGTCTATGCTTGGATTGGTAATGATACAGGTATATTGGGTGGCCAGGGCGATACAAGTAAACAGGGAAACTTTTTCGAGAGGTGTAAACGAGGCCCTGATGAACGTGACGCATAACCTGGAACGTAAAGATGCATTCACATTTGTTTCTAATAAGAGTTTTAAGGATACGGTTATTCTTCCAAACATCAGCGTTAAATCATTGTCTCCCGGCGCATTAAGACCATATCTGCTCAGCGATCTCCACAAAAGGGGTTATCAGAATTTTTTCTTTGATGGCAGCGAACCGTCCAATTATGTTAAGCCTGACAACGAAGAAATGCTCTCCTATTATGATAATATCGGTTCAATTGATACAAGCAATACGGAGTCAGTGCCTGAAAGGATGAACAGGGTTTTAAAGAAGAAATACCTGCTACAAAAGCTGGCGGCAGATCTTGCCAGACGAAACAATCCCATCGAGCAGCGTTGCGATTATGGACAGCTAAACAAGATGCTTAAGACAGAACTTTCAAATGAAGGAATTGATATTCCGTATAAATTTGGAGTATATGAACAGAACCAGAATAAGTATGTGTTTGCAGGGACGAATCCTGATTCAACCGAACTTAGAAAGACGGTTTTTAAAGCACAATTATTCCCTGATGATTTCTTCCTGGAACCTAATTTCCTGAGGATATATTTCCCCGGGCAGCGGGCGTATCTGCTAAAACAGATAGTGCCGGTATTGTCAAGTAGCCTGATATTTATACTTATCATCGGGCTGTCATTTTTATGGATGATGCAACGTTTCCTTGAACAGAAAAACCTTTCGGACATGAAAACGGATTTTATTAATAATATGACCCACGAGTTTAAGACGCCTATAACTACTATAGGGCTTGCATCTGAGGCACTTAAAGACCCTGAGGTAAAAAAGGATGAAGGCAGGAGAGACAGGTATGCCGGACTCATATTTGAAGAAAACCGGAAACTCGAGGGACAAGTAGAAAGAGTGCTTCAAATTGCCCAGATGGATAAAGGAAAGATCAAATTAAAACCGGAGGAACTTGATATTCATAATCTCATAAATGATGTTGTGAAAAGACAGGCTGTATTGGCGGAAGAGAGAGGAGGCGCAATTCAGATGGATTTGGACGCACAGAACCCCTATGTTTTTGGGGATGCGTACCACATAACCAATATTTTAGACAACCTGATAGATAACGCCAATAAATACTCCCTTGAAAAACCAGAAATTGGGATCAGAACCTATAATATCGATGACAAAATAGGGATTGAAATAAGTGATCATGGTATTGGAATGTCAATCGAAGATCAAAAAAAGATATTCGACAAATTTTATAGGGTGCCAACGGGTAATATCCACAATGTGAAAGGCTTTGGTTTGGGATTGAATTATGTAAAAACAATGGCCGAATTGCAGGGCGGAAGTATCAATGTTAAAAGTTTACCCGGAAGTGGGAGCGTTTTTACACTTGTTTTGCCTGTAATCAGGAGTTAGTGAAGAGGGAAAAATATAAAACCGAATAAAATGAGCAAAGTTCTTTTGGCGGAAGATGATGTGAACCTGGGCAACCTTCTGAAGGAGTACCTGGAAATCAAGGGATATGCGGTAACCCTGGCTCGGGATGGGATTGATGCGCAGAAAAAATATGAGCCGGGCGGATGGGATTTATTGATATTGGATGTGATGATGCCATATAGGGATGGCTTTACCATTGCCAGAGATATCCGCAAGAAGGACAACAAGATACCAATTATTTTTCTGACCGCTAAAGCACTAAAGGAAGACAAGATCGAAGGCTTTGAATCTGGTGCAGATGATTATCTGACGAAACCGTTCAGTATGGAAGAATTACAGGCCCGGATAAAAGCGGTTCTTCGAAGGACAAGTACAAACCTTGATTTATCAGAAGCGAATAAGCCAGAGATCAGCCTTGGCAAATTTCAGTTCAACTATACCTTGCAGAACCTGAAACATGAAAATGAAGAAATCAAACTTTCTACTAAAGAGGCTGACCTGTTGCGGATGCTTTGTTTGTATAAAAATAACATCATGCTAAGAGAACTGGCACTAAAGGAAATATGGGGAGCCGATGACTATTTCAGCGCCCGTAGTATGGATGTATATATTACGAGGTTAAGAAAATACCTAAAGGCAGATCCGTCAGTGCAGCTGATGAACGTGCACGGAAAAGGATATAAACTTATTGTAACAGAATAGCATTAATATTCAATGATCTGCCTTAGATGATGTTCCAAGTGCGCCACATAATCATTAATGAAAAAATACAATGGTTTTTCTTCGCTGGCTACCCGCACAATTCCGGTTTTTGAGAGATTTTCCAGGGCGATGTTTTTAATGATATGTAGCAAATGGCTGTTATACTGAGCCCAGAAATTTATGATCTGGTTCTTATCCAAGGAGTTATAGTCTGATAATGCAACCCATTCATTTTGATCATAGTAGATACTCGGTTTATCCTGGTATTGCAAGCGGATAAACCTCTGATGATTGTTGGTGGCACTGTCGATCAGGTGCCCTAATATTTCCTTTTTGCTCCAAGTATCCGGGGATGTTTTTTGACTGAATTCTGCTTCCGGTATTTGGTTGAGTAACGTTGGAATGGTATCAACAAGAAATTGCATGCGATGAATGGATCCTTCAATACTTTGTTCATCGGGACTGCTTGTGTAAATATTCATTTTATTAAATATTAAATAAAAATAGTGTCACATTATTCATTACGTACCCATCCCAATGGCCCTCTGCGCCTTATGATGGGTTTTAACATTTCATAAGGGATAATAAATTTTGTAACTCCTACATTATAAGATGCTATTTCGTAGGTATTGTACACAAAACAAATTCCCGAAATGGTGAAATAAAAATTGTTGTTGACATGAAACATGGAATCGTTCCAAAAGTACCCGGCCGTAGCGAGGTCAGCTGTTGGGCCTATGCCGGTTTGTTTTCTGAAACATATTTCGCCAACGCTGTCTAAAAAATATTTCCCCCCACGAAGAAAGAGACTGTCCAATTTAAGACTGTCTCCCGTAATAAGGTCATAGCTTTTATATGTCTGGTTTTTAAAAGGATGCGATGCGCCGTCGTAAACATAGATATCAGTTTTAACCGATAAAAAGCGTTGATCTACATACGCTACAGAATATTTGTTATTATAATGATAAGGGAATTGGGGATGCCTGATAGCCTTTTTTTGCTGTAGGAGATAATCCCCATCCTGGAATCCCATTTCTTCCAGTTTCACGCCTCCGGCCTCGTTGAGTTCCTTATAATTGTTATGCGCCATGATAGAGATAAAAGGGTACGAATACCAATTTTTCAGGCTTCTCAGTTTACTGCGATAAGGTAGGTTAAGGAATTGAAGGTCTTCCAGTGAAAGTGTATAAACAGTATCAGTTTTAAAATCCGGGTTATGATTGATGAATGCTGCATTCAGTGCAGTATCGATATAAGACACTTCAAAAACTTTGTTCAGGTGAATATCAAGGCTGTTTGAATTGCCTTCCACGTGAAGTGAGCCGGTTATCTCTCCATCTTCAGTAAGGGTGCCTGAGATAGTACCTTTTGCAGTATTTGCATTCTCAGGACCGGGATAATTTGAGATAGGAGTTGCAACAATATCCAGTTTGTTTTCCTGCAATGTTCCACTAAGGTCCATGGGGGCTGAAACGCCCTGGCAGATATATTCGCCGCTGACCCTAGTATTGGCTACGGCGAGATTGAGATATGCAGACTTTTGTCCTATCGTCCCAGAATATGATCTTGAAATTGTTTTTGTGACTGTAATAACATCCTGTGCCTGTGCCTGGAAGCAAAACAGAAAATACATTAACAAAATTGATCCAATTTTCATTTGAATATTACAATTATGAATTCCCGAGCTCTTTTGGTTAATGGCCATTAGAGAAAACAAATAAAAAAGAGTGTCATTTCGACGATAGGAGAAATCTGATAAAATCCAAGGGTAACACAACGCGACTCCATCAGATTTACTAACGTGAGCCTTCGGGTTCTCGTTCCTCGAAATGACAGAATCGATCAATTCAAGTCAAAAACTTGCTTTATTTTATCAACGTAATCCAGTTTTTCCCAGGTAAAAGTTTCCACTTCGTGCTTTTTGCCATGAACGTCCACCATTTTCTTTTGTGGTATCCTCCCCATGTGTCCATAGGCAGCCGTTTCAGAAAATATTGGGTTCTTAAGAGCCAACCTTTTTATCAGGGCTGCCGGACGCATATCAAAAATACCTTTCAGTTTGTCAGAAATTTGCTCATCCGTAAGTTTCCTTCCTTCCTTGTCCTTTATTTTCCCGGTTCTATAAGTAGATAGATTAATGCTTACAGGTTCAGCTACGCCAATTGCGTATGCTACCTGTACCAGAACCTGGTCTGCCACACCTGCAGCTACAAGGTTTTTGGCAATATGACGGGCAGCATACGCTGCTGAACGGTCAACCTTTGAAGGGTCCTTTCCTGAGAAAGCACCGCCTCCATGAGCGCCGCGACCACCATATGTATCAACAATAATTTTTCTGCCGGTCAAACCTGTATCACCATGGGGACCACCGATGACAAACTTACCCGTAGGGTTCACGTGATACACGATTTTATCATTGAAAAGTTTTTTAACCCTAGCAGGGAGTAGTTTTTTAACCCTTGGGATCAATATTTTAATAATATCGTTTTTAATGGTTTCCTGCATTTTTTTCTCAGCCTCGACCTTATCTCCTTTGGTGATAAATTCATCATGCTGGGTAGAAACAACTATGGTGTCGATCCGGACTGGTTTGTGGGCATCATTATACTCAATGGTTACCTGTGATTTTGCATCAGGCCGTAGGTATTTCATTTGCTTGCCTTCTTTGCGAATGGCACTTAATTCATGTAATAACAAATGTGACAGTTCAAGTGAAAGTGGCATATAATTATCTGTTTCATTGCTTGCATAGCCAAACATCATACCCTGGTCTCCAGCTCCCTGCTCATCTTCTTTGGCTTTTACAACACCCTGGTTGATATCAGGGCTTTGATCGTGCAAACAAATAAGGATACCGCATGAATTGCCATCAAACTGGTATTCAGATTTGTTATAGCCGATCCTGTTTATAGTATCTCTTGCAATTTGTTGATAATCAAGATGCTCTTTTATGCTATGGCGCATTTTTACCTCCCCCCCTATAACCACAAGGCCTGTGGTAACAAAAGTTTCGCAGGCTACTTTTGCTTCGGGGTCCAATTTAATAATCTCATCAAGAATGGCATCAGAAATCTGGTCTGCCACTTTATCGGGATGCCCTTCCGAAACTGACTCGGAAGTAAATAGGTATGACATTTATTATTGCTTTTAAAATTTTGGGTGCGAAGGTATGTAAAAATGGTAAATAGTAAGTACCAAGGTATGAATAAGGGGCTGGAAATGCCCATCTATACTGTTTCGGCAGTAGATGAAATAGCTTCAAGCAACTCAAAGTTAAAATTATCCTTTGCCTGGATAAAGGCAGCCCTGGGTATTTGAATAGCACCAAGTTTTTTCTTTTCGAAATCTGCTGATATACCCATGTAAATTTTATCAACACCCAAGCTCGCAGCTCTTTTTATACCCTGGAATAATGATTGCCGGTAAACACCATGTGAATAGACAAAATTATAGTCCATCCCGATAATAACCATTGAATAGTGTTTAGGAGTCTTATAGCTTGCTATGATTGAAACAATATGGTTAAGATTGTCAGGATGGTGTTCGGGTTTCATCTTTAAAACGAGGAATTCCCAGCCCGGGCTTCCATTCATAGTCGTGAACATTTTCCTGGGATACGGAAACGTATTGATATCAAAGTTTTTATCCTTAACCGTCATATACATTTTATAAAACAGCTCAATTTCTTCCTGTGATAAGGTGTTTTTTGCTTCCAATTCAAAAAAATGCTCATATTTAAACACATCATCCTTGATATGCCTTTTTGCATTTTTGCTATGCATTAGATCAAGATATTCTTCATTCGTATGCCAATGCATGCCTTCGATGATATTTGAATTTGGCATATCAATTTTGAAAAACCCTTCTTCAATAAACAAATCCCGTAATTCGGTATCCGAAGAATCAAAATCGCGAAGCATAATATTTGAGGCGCCGCTCAGATCGGATAATAGTGACAATTCCTCTTCAAGAAGTTTGAATGCCTCTTTCCATTTACGATTGGTCTTGTCCAAATAAAGATGATTCCCTTCCGTAAGGAGGCATCCCATGCCGATTGTTTTGGAAGTAAGATAATAGGGGTCTGTTTTTCTCTTTTTCTCTATGGTCATTGATATGCCATAAGGAGATAACATATCATCTTTATAAATTCCTACAGTAAAAAAAGAGGCCAATACCGGCTTCTTATTACTGTCGTGAACCACATAATAGTGGAAATCCCAGTTGTCTTCTTCCTTTTCATTTCCTGTGAATGACTGCTGCATAAATTTGAGGGCCTGAGAATCAAAGGTCCCGTTTGACCCTAGCAGTTCATCCCATTCCTTTGTGTTGAGCTTTTCAATATCAGTTTCATGCTGAAGAACAAACTCAGAAGACTGTCCGGGAAGCCGGGAAACCTGGCTCTGAATGGAAGTAAGTGGATGTATGGAATAAAAAGCCTTCCTTACATCGTTTTCTGTTTTTCCTTCATCCGCCAGTGCGAGCGGGAAATGGTGTGCCATAGACTCAATAAGTCCTTTAATGTCAGGCTCTGTAATATGGCGGGTAAGGGTAAAACGAATGCCTGTATTTTTAACAGGAACTGCGGGAAACAAGGCAAGATTAACGAAAAACCCGTCATCCATGAGACGTTTAACTACGTTATAACCAACTTTAGGCTGCCCGACTCCCACGAAAAATATTGGGGTTATCCGATTCGAAATTACAGGAAGACTTGTATCAGCCAGCAAAGAATTGCAATAGTCTATTCTCGATTTCAGTTCAGCCTGGAATTGGTAGATTTCGTCGGACAAGTGTATTCGAGCTGAAGCGACTGCGGCACCCAGTAAAGGAGGGGCAATAGGATGTGAATAGGTAAGGGGTCCACCGAACAGGTTCACCTTTTCATAAAAATTTTGATTTGGGAATATCGTTATACCTCCTGTAACACCAAATCCTTTGGCCAAAGTGGTTACCAACATCATCTTATCAGGAAGGCCAACTGTTTCATAAATATATCCTGCACCGTGCTTGCCGTACCAGCTCATACCGTGTGCATCATCAACATATAAATAGAATTTATCGTACTTTTCTGTCAGGGCTACAAGTTCTTTAATCGGCGCAACATCTCCGTACATGGAATAAACGCCATCAACCATGTACCAGATATTGTCATATTTATTTCTTAATTCTTTGATCTTGTCTTCGAGCATTTCCAGGTTGCTGTGCCTGATCATTTCCACATGTGTTCCTTTCACCCTTGCAAGTTGCACGGCAGTTTGCACACTCATATGAACCTGTTGATCAAGTATGATCAAATCGGTATCGTTTACAACACTTGGTATATTGGTAATATGACCGGAAGATGTTGAAGATGAAACAAGTACAGGATGTCCATCATATATCTGTGATAGTAGCACTTCAAGGTCCAGATTAGCCCCCGAACTCAGGTAAGACCTTGATACAGAGAACTGTGTGCCGAAGTGCTTTACATAGTCAATAACCCCATCTTTAAGTCGCTGGTCCATTTCCAGGCCGAGATACCCGCAGGTTCCGAAATTTATCATTTCTGC
>JABDEJ010000035.1 GCA_013287095.1 Bacteroidota bacterium
ATCATGATTTTTTAATTTTATAACAAAACAAACTGTTACCTATTTTGTTTATGGATAACGGTTTCAATCATGAAAATAAATTACACCGAGGAGACAGTTTAAGGTTACTTGACTTTTAATTTGTCAATAGTGGCATTCCAATCCATTTTCAGGTTGGTCATAGCTGTATCCACATTTTGTTTGAATTCGTTCCATTTTTCTTTGGTAACCGTTGGAATATCCTTTTTCTGCTCATTCAGGCGATTCATTCTTGCTTTAATCCTTTCCCTGTTGGCAATCCAGTTTTCACGTCCTTTTTCTTTTTTATTTTCATATATGGAATCAAGAACGTTCATCCTGGTTTGCATACTGTCTAATCTCCTGTCAAGGTCTCTTCTAAATGCCTCACGCTCAGTAGCGGTTTTATCCGCTGCAGCAATGGAATCGGCTCTACCCGCAGAATCTGCAGTTTTAACTTCCGCTTGTCCGGCATTATCATTGGTGTTCGTATTGCACGAGAATAAAATAATCCCGGAAAGAAAAAAAGTAAAGTAAATAAACCTTTTCATGGGGCAGGTTTTAATTTGATTGAAAAAAATACAAATACTCTTTCTGTTTTGTTCAGACAAAAATCCACTAATTCATCATTCAGCCTCTGAAAGCTAAAATGAAAATGAAAGAATCTGCATTTCAATGCGCCATCTTATCCTGAAACCCATAGCTTAGCATAACACTCATAACTATAATACCGATAAACATGACGATAATTGTTGCCGTTTTTTGGCTGGAAACCTTTCCAGCTCGTAGAAGGATATAGCCGACGAGCAGGTTAAGCATGGCCCACCAAACATTAATGGGTGGTGAGGACAGACCCTTGCCTGGTGGATTAGAAAAAGGAGTGGGGAAGGGGTCGCCTGAAATACCATGAATAAAATGGGGAACAGTGTTGGCGAGGAACATACCCGCGAAAAAACATGCGATATAATGATACCATTTCATATTTTGAAGTATTTGTTTGTTGGGGTAAAATTAGCAAAGTTTTAGAATCAAAGAAAATGTTGTTATTTTGTTTTTCAGCCAAGCTTTCCCACAATTTCAAACTTGTCAAATACAAATTCATTGTGCGGTGCGTCTTCAAGTTCATCCGTGAGGTCCTGTCCTGCCCAATGTTCATAATGTTGCCCCTGACGCCATAACCGGCTGCTGCTCACATCAAAAACAAGCCCTTTGTATGCGATCCATATTTCAGGTTTGTCCTGTCCGTTTCGCAAAGCAAGTTGAGACCGGGTATATACGGTAAGAGAGTCGTAATCGGTAGGCATGTGCCGGCAAAATTAGTGATTTGGCAAATCAGAAAACTTCCAGAGACCAAAATTGCGCGTTTAATGGCTCCGTTTTGCAAGAGTATGAATTTTTGTGAATTAGCCTAAAATAAGGTTAATCTTTTCTTAATTACAGAGTTTAGGGGTACTTTTGCCATCTTAATAATTTAAACGAATGTCAAGGAAAATCATCGCGATAGCATTATTGCTATTTGTTTCAGCAGGTTTTGTCCATGCTGCCCCTCCGGCCTCTTTTCCAATGCCTGATGAGGGAATGTGGCTGCCCCTGTATCTTAAAAAGCTGAATGAAAGGGCCATGAAAAGTGCCGGAGCACGTTTCACCGCTGATGATGTTTACAATATTAACCATTCCAGTTTTAAAGATGCCGTTGTGAGGCTAAACGGAGGAATGTGTACGGCTGAAATTGTAAGCCCGGAAGGATTGATGCTTACAAACCATCATTGCGGATATGAAAAAATTGCAGAGCATAGTGATGTTACTCATGATTATCTAAAAGATGGATTCTGGGCCATGAAAAAATCAGACGAACTGGAGAACCCTAAGTTTAAGGCTGAAATCCTGATGTATATGGAAGATGAAACAGATCTTCTTAATAATGCTGTAAAAAATATAAGTGCTGATGATGCTAAAGCTGCCAGGCTCCAGGTAATGATGGATTCTATTGGCAAAGTAGCATCAAAAGATGGAAAATACAATGCGGAAGTTGAGCCTTTTTTCGAAGGGAACCAGTATTTTCTCCTGGTTTACCAGGAATATAAAGATATACGCCTGGTAGGAGCGCCACCTTCATCTATAGGTAAGTTTGGTGGAGATGTTGACAACTGGATGTGGCCCCGTCACACAGGTGATTTTAGCGTTTTCAGGATCTATACTGCTCCGGATGGCAGTCCTGCAGAAGACAGCAAAGACAATGTGCCTTTAAAGCCAAAATTTTATTTCCCGATTTCATTGAGCGGGGAGAAAAAAGGTGATTTCGCAATGGTCATGGGCTATCCCGGTCATACAGATCGTTATGCTACCTCTTCGGATCTGGCTTTTAGCAGGGATTATTCAAATCCCGCCATCGTTGATGCATTTGAGACCCAACTTAATGTCATGAAAAAGGACATGGATGCCGATGAGGCGATTAAAATAAAATTGGCAGAAACCTATGCTTCAGAAAGCAATACTTATAAATATTATGTTGGTCAGGAATTGCTTTTGAAACACGGAGCCGGTTTTTCAACCAAGCTTGATGAAGAGAAAGGTTTTACCGATTGGGTAAATAGTGATGATCAAAGGAAAAAGAAATATGGCGCAGTTTTATCAGATGTAAAAGATGGAAATGACAAACTCAAATCAATAGAACCGGCATTCAGTTATTTCAATTACGGTTTTGCAAGCTCCCAATTGTTCAGATATTATACCAGGTATTCTGCCTTTTTCAAATATACCAGGGATGATGCTCCAAAGCCGGAAAAAGGTGATCTTGACTCAGCCGCCAAAAGAATAAATGCAAGGGTAAATGCTTATTTCACAAGTGGTACCGGAGAAACGGATAAAAAGACATTTAAGGCTGTTTTGCTCGATATGTACAATAAGATTCCTGCTGAAGGTAGACCGGATGTGCTTACCAAAATGGTTTCAGATGATAAAAAAGCAGCAACACCTGAAATAGCGATCAATGACTTTGTTGACAAACTGTATAAAAAGTCAATGCTGCTGGATAAGGATCGGGCAAATTCCTTTTTGAACAACCCCAATTTGAAAAAGCTTAAAAAAGACCCTTATTACAGTTTTATGCGTGAGATGGTAAAGTATTATGTTACAAGCCTGTACCCGGTTTATGGCGGTGTGAACCAGCAGATATCAAAAGCGCACAAATTATATGTGGAAGGGCTGATGGAATGGAAAAAGAACATGGATTTTTATCCTGATGCAAATTCCACATTAAGGGTAACTTACGGTAATGTATTGCCTTATATACCAAGAGACGGCGTGTCTTATAAATACTACACCACTTACGAAGGCATTGTGGAAAAGAGCAACCCAAAAGATCCTGAATTTATTGTACCACAAAGAGAACTGGACCTTTTTGCTAAAAAGGATTTTGGCAGATATGCCCAGGATGATACCCTGAGGATTGATTTTCTTGCCAATACCGATATAACAGGTGGTAATTCGGGCAGTCCGGTTCTGGACGCTGACGGAAACCTGATCGGGCTGGCATTTGATGGAGACTGGGAATCCATGATCGGCGATCTCGTGTTCAACCCGGCTACGAACAGGACGATTTGTGTGGACATCAGGTACGTACTCTGGGTAATGGACAAATATGCAGGTGCTACCAATTTGATCAATGAAATGAAGATCGTAGGCAAATAGTCTCAAATTTTTGATAACAAGAACAGCGTTTTGAAGCATGATCCAATATAGTATTACCCTTAATCAACCAGAAAAACACTATATTGACATAAGTGTAAAAATTGATACGAAGGGATCTGAAAAGCTTAACATTCAGTTGCCTGCATGGCGTCCTGGCAGATATGAGCTTGCCAATTTTGCACAGAATATCAGAAAATGGTATGCTGTAGATGAAAAAGGCACAGAGTTGAGCAGTTACAAAATAAAAAAGGATTGCTGGGTTATAGAAACGGGGGGATGCATAGAGGTATCCATAAAATACGATTACTACTCCAATCTTCTTGATGCAGGCAACACATATTTTAATGAGAATCAGCTTTATGTCAACCCGGTAAACTGCCTGGTCTATATCCAGGAACGGATCAATGAACCCTGCGAAATTCAATTAACGAATCTACCTGAAAATTATACAATAGCCGGTTCTTTATCATTTGATTCAGGACACAAAGCTGTTGCCAGGGATTTTCATGCACTTGCAGATTCTCCATTTATCGCTTGTACTGATTTCAAGTTTAGGAAATATATCGTAGGGAACTACAATTTTAGTATTTCCATAGTTGGGAATGCGCATCCTGATTGGGAAAAAATGATCCCGGATTTTCAGGCTTTTTGCACTCAGCAAATAGACCTGTTTGGGGAATTACCCGTTAAGGATTATCATTTTTTGTACCAGATGCCTGATTACAAGTACTATCACGGTGTAGAACATCTTGCATCTAATGTAGTGTGTATTGGTCCAGCCGAGAGTCTCAATACGGATGAATTTTATGCCGATTTCATGGGTATAAGTTCTCATGAGCTGTTTCATAGCTGGAATGTGAAATCAATAAGGCCAGTAGAAATGTATCCTTATGATTACAGTAAAGAGAATTATACCCCATTAAATTATGTGACAGAGGGGGTTACCAGTTATTATGGCGACTATATTCTTCTGAGATCGGCCGTTTATACCTGGGAAGTTTATTTTGCGAAAGCAGCCAGGACGGTTGAAAGACACCAGCATAATTTTGGAAAACTATACCAGACCCTTTCAGAAGCGTCTATGGATGCATGGATTGATGGTTATAAAACTGGAGCGCCAGACCGAAAAATATCCTTTTATCAAAAAGGAATGATTGTAGCATGGATGCTTGACCTGAATATGAGGAGGGATACAAACAATTCCCAAAGCCTGGATTCAGTTATGAGAATCCTGTATCGTGAATTTGCTAAAAAAGACAAAGGATATTCTGAGGCCGACTATCTCCATATCGTTTCATCTATTGCGGGCAAAGATTATCGTGCTTTTTTTGAAAAATACGTTTGGGGCTTAGATGATGTGGCCCCGGCCTTGCACGAGGCTTTAAATTATATTGGCTGTGAATTGAATAGGAGACCAAGTGCACTGCATTTTGAGGACTGGTTTGGATTCAGATTGCTTGAAGTGGACACTGTAAACAGTAATGTTATAACGCACATAGCTCCGGATAGCCCTGCTGAAAGATCGAGATTGAGCATTGGAGATAAAATCATAGCTGTAAATGGGATATCACTTGATGCTGTCCTGAATCTGAATGAAGTTCTCAGAGAGGACAAAACTGGTATCGCTGATATATCTTTTACCAGGAACCGGGAGTTATTATCTGCAAAACTGGAAAAAGGCCCAAACAGGTATTATCCTGTTTACCAGATTTTTAAAAAAGCAGAAGCAGACGATGCTCAAAAGGGGAACTATAAACTTTGGGCCAACCAGGAATTTTAAATTTGATTAACAGGTTATTAGCAATAAAGTCAATCATGTCAGATAGTAAATCAGGGGATATATTAACCAAGCGTTTTAAAATACTGTCAGCTTTTGCAATAGTGTTTTTTGTGGTGATCCTTCATCCAATGGTCCTGCATGCCCAGGATTATTTTAAAATGGGTGTGCAAGAGCAGCAAAAAGCGAACCTTGAAAAGGCGATCGAATACTACGGATTGACATTGAAACAGGATTCAAATTTTTTGGGGGCTTATGTGAAACGAGGACTGTGCTACCAGGATCTTTCAGAATTTGATCTGGCCCTTAAGGATTTTAAAAAAGCAAATGAATTGAAACCCGGTGATCCGGATATAGAAATGAGCACCGGAACTACCTATTTCCATTTAAAAGATTATAAAAATGCATTGCTTTGTCTTACAGAGGCGCTTAAAAAAATGCCTGATAATGCCAATGGACAGTTCGACCTGGGCCTTACCAAGAATGAGCTGAGAGATTATCAGGGAGCTATAGAAGCTTATGATAAAGCAATTGATCTTGAGCCAAATAAGAGCCAGTTTTATTATTGCAGGGCCTTGTCAAAAGATAAGATGAGGGACTACAAAGGCGCTGAAGATGATTGCAGTATGTCCATAAAATTAAAGCCCGATTACGAAAAGGCATTTTATCTTAGGGCAAAAGAGGAAAATGAATCTAAACAATTTGATAAGGCGCTTAGCGATCTGGACATTGTTATTAAAATGAATCCCAAAAATTCAAAATATTATGCTGAAAAGGGCAGCATTGAATACCACATGGGATTGCTGATGGCAAGTATAAACGATTGTAATGCAGCAATAAATATTAACAGTCTTAATGGTGAGCCTTTTTTTAATAAGGCATTGTCTGAAAGGGATTCAGGATTACTGGATAGCGCTAAATCAGATCTCGGGAAAGCAAATAAATTATATAAAACGAGCAGTCCATTTGTATTCATGGAGCTTGCCAAAGTAAATATTTATTCAGGCAACTATTCTGAGGCTGTTAAAGCTGCCGAGAGCGCCGTAAAATTGAATTCTAAATTAACTTATGCAGAATACGAAATGGCTTATGCCAAACAGTTTTTGGGCAATGATACCGGCGCCACAAAAATATTAAATCATATTCTCAAAACAGACAGTTCATTTACACTGGCATACTTGCTTTTAGGCAGGATAAATTATCTTGCCGGTGATACAAGTTCCGCAAGAATATTTTTTACAAAAGGAACCCTGGCAAAAGAAGACCCAATCGGCATTGCAACGTGTTATGCTTTTTTGGGTAATGAATCACTGGCGGTGACCGTGACTAAACGCATGATTGGTATAGCTGATTCTTTGGGATTAAGAATTAAAAGCCGCGACGACCTGGCTGATCTGGCTTATATCTATGGTGTTACAAAAAACGCAGGCAAATTTTTTGAATATATAAATCAAGCGTTGGAAGCAGGTTATCCCAACAAGGCCTGGATTGAGAACTCAAAAGAACTTGATTATATCAGGTCAGAGCCTTTTTACAAACAGTTGGCAGATAAATACCATTTTAAAAAGTAAACTGCTAATATTCAAATTCTCCGTTTGGAGTTTTAAGGGTCAGTTTTCTGCCGGTTCCTTCTTCCACATGACCAATAACCTGTGCGTGGATATGAAATGATTCAGATAATGCGATAATTTCTTTTGCGGTTGTTGCATTGGTGTAAATTTCAATCCGCTGTCCCATATTGAAAACCTGGTACATCTCTTTCCAGTCTGCATTGTTCTGATTTTGAATCAACCTGAAAACTGGTGGAATTTCAATCAGGTTATCTTTGATAATATGCAGGTTATGAATATAATGCAATACCTTGCTCAATCCTCCCCCGGTATTGTGAATAATTCCATGGATTTCATTCCTGTATTTGCTAAGAATAGCATTTAAAACAGGCACAAACGTTCTTGTAGGAGATAGGAGCAACTCCCCTACAGTATGGCCTTCAAATTCGTCCGTAAGACGTTGGGTGCCGGTATAAACATATTCTGAATCGATGTTCGGATCAAAACTTTCCGGGTAGTTTTCTGAGTAATAATAAGACAGTGTTTCGTGCTTGGCAAAGGTTAATCCATTGCTGGCAATGCCGCTGTTGTATGCAGTTTCGTAAACGCTTTGTCCATAAGATGCCAATGCTACGATCACATCGCCTGGCTGGATTTTTATATCCATAACCTTTTCCTTGGGCATTCTTGCAAAAGCGGTAAAACCGACATCTGCAGTGCGTACAATATCCCCTACATCGGCAGTCTCTCCACCGGAATGCCTGATATGAATGCCAAGCGATTCCATTTTTTCAATAAACTCAACAGTCCCTTCAATCAAAGCCTTAACGACCTCTCCCGGTACCAATCCTTTGTTTCGGGCGATGTTTGATGATAAAATAATATCATTGGTGACACCGGAACAAGCCATATCATCCAGGTTCATTACAAGTGCATCCTGTACGATTCCTTTCCAGGCATTAATGTCGCCGGTTTCTTTCCAGTACAGGTAGGCTATGGAAGTTTTGGTGCCGGCTGTATCTGTATGCATGATATTGACATATTTTTCATCATTACTGACATAATCAGGTAATATCTTGCAGAATGCATCGTGAAAGAGTCCTTTGTCGAGCTTCAATATGGCAGCTCTTACTTCTTCCTTGGTTGCAGAAACGCCGCGCTTTTCGTAGTTCATGGTGCAAAGATAGGTGTTGAAACATAAGGCAGCAACCGCAGGAAGGCAAAGGTTAAAAAATGAGGATGTCATGGATTTAAGACTTTGCATTCCTTGCGCAAAACTTTGCGTTCTTTGCATAAGAATTTTACTGCCATGGCTACATCAATAACATCCTTTTCATATAACCGTCAACGCCTCGGGAAACAGGGTAAAAATGCGTCGCAGGTATTGAAGGATATTGTTGGTGTGTATAGCTGGCATCCATCAGGGCCGCTTTCATTGCTGGCAAGGGTAAAAGGTTTCAAAACTTCTGATTTTTATAATCTGGATGCCCAAAAACTCGCTTACCGGGTTCCTGCGATGCGTTTGTCCAATTACATGCTTCCGGCTGAAACTACTTTTAAAATTATGAGTGCAGTAGTTCCTTTGCCAAATGATCCGACTTGGGAAAAGAGGTATTCCAATCCCGCACGCATTGTTCCACAAGAAGAATATTCGGAATGGAAGGAGACCATACTGAAACTGACTATAAAACCTCTCGAAGCCTCAGATATCCGGAAATTTACGGTTATACCTGACCAATCTTTAAAGCCTTTATTGAACAGGATGGCCTTCGAAGGGGAACTGTTAAGGGTTGGTTCACAAAGTCTTCGGTCTAATATTATTAAATATATATCAACGAAATCATTTGCCGGAAACACCTACAAACCCATTGAGCCTGATACTGCCCTTGCCTGGCTTGCAGGTGAATATTTGAGGGCGTTTGGTCCGGTCAGGGTCAAGGATTTTCAGTGGTGGACAGCAGTAAATGCGCCTCGGGCAAAGGCAGCGATGGCAATGCATGATACAGTTGAAACAGAGAAAGGTTTGTTGTTATTGAAAGCAGATGTTAAAGAATTTGAATCCATAGAATCTCCCCCAAAAGATTGTATTGATATTATTCCGCAATGGGATAGTTATACCATGGGTTATGCTCCGGATGGAAGACAAAGATTTATTAACCCTGATATGCAGGTTCATGCTTATGGCAATATAGGGGCGACTGGTGGCAATGGTTTGGGACTGGTATTGCTTAATGGCTATGCCATAGCTGTTTGGGAGCCTAAATTTACAGGAGACAACCTGAAAATTAAACTGAACCTATTTGAAAAACCGGGTGCAGTTACCCATGAAAAAATGATCAATGGATTTAACGAAATCGGTGCATTTTTGGGCGCGAAAAAAGTGAGTATTGTTTGAATTTTTCGTCTTTGGGCGAGATTTGATCCTATCTCATTTCGGCTCTTTTCCGCCAAGCAGATGAATTTGATGGACTGCTTTCTGAATTTGTTAATTGTTTCTTTTCCCGGCTTAATAATGAGACCAATATGGCGGCGGCATTCATTTCGTCTATATTTTCTTCCATAAGATATTCCGGTTTAAAATGTTTTGGCACAAACTGGGTATCAAAAGTGCCATTAATGAATTCTTTGTTTTTCATGACAAACTTCCCAAAGCTCAGGGTGTTTGCAATTCCTTCAATCTGGAAATCATCAATAGCGCGCAGCATTTTTTGTATGGCATCATGCCTGGTGGCGCCATGGACAGTCATTTTTGCGATCATGGGATCATAGAAAACGGGGATGGTCATTCCTTCCTCATAGCCGCTATCCACTCTTACACCCGGTCCATCAGGTGGGCGATAGGTTATCAGTGTGCCAATGTCAGGCAGGAAATTATTGGATGGGTCTTCGGCATATATCCGGAGTTCAATTGCATGGCCATTTATTTTCAGATCGTCCTGGTTAAAAGATAATTTTTCGCCCCTCGCTATCCTTACCTGTTCCTTCACAAGGTCAATGCCCGTTATCATCTCTGTCACAGGGTGTTCTACCTGCAATCTTGTGTTCATTTCCAGGAAGAAGAAGTCAAGATTTTCATCGACCAAGAATTCAACTGTCCCTGCACCTGAATATTGACATGCGCGCGCAATTCTTACTGCGCTTTCGCCCATCGCTTTTCTCTTTTCAGCAGTTAACACACCTGATGGAGCCTCTTCTATTACTTTTTGGTGCCTGCGTTGGATAGAACATTCACGTTCAAAAAGATACAGGTCATTTCCATGTTTATCGCAAAGCACTTGAATTTCGATATGTCTGGGGGCGCCTACATACTTCTCCAGAAAAACAGATCCGTCCCCGAAGGATGAAGTCGCCTCACTGATAGCGCGTTCCATCTGTTCTTTAAATTCTTCAGGGTTGTTAACAACGCGCATTCCCTTGCCGCCACCCCCTGCCGCGGCTTTGATCAAAACGGGATACCCAATTCCATCGGCAATTTTTTTCGCCTCTTCAGGATTATGGATAGGCTCCTTGGTTCCCGGCAGCATGGGAACATCGTATTCATGAGCTGCTGCTTTGGCAGCAAGTTTATTGCCCATCATTTCTATAGCATGAGGCGTAGGACCAATAAAGGTAATCCCAGCAGAATCCACCTTTTCGGCAAAAGAGGCATTTTCAGACAAGAAACCATAGCCCGGATGAATACCATCTACGCCAAGCTCTAATGCAATTTCAATCATCTTGTCGGCCAGCAAATACGATTCTGAAGAGGGTGGAGGCCCTAATAAAGCTGCCTCATCTGCAAAACGCACAAAAGGGGCATTGCGGTCTGCCTCGGAATAAACAGCGACTGTTTTTATACCCATTTCCTTTATAGAACGCATGATGCGCAGGGCTATTTCGCCACGATTGGCTACCAGAATTTTTTGCATGGAGGCAAAATTAAACAATTAGGAATTACGAATTAAGAATTACGAATTATCAGGTTTTGACGGTCAATGTTGTCACCTCGACGATAGGAGAGGTCTGGAACCGGCTACAACTTCACAATCTGCCTGCTTATGTATCCATCGTCAGTCATAATCTTTAAAAAATAAACCCCCGGATTGAGATTGTATTTTTCGGCATTTATTTCAGTTTGGTAAGAACCTATATCCAGAATTGTATTTGCAACTGTTGCAATTTGTCGTCCGGTGACATCAAATAAAGCTATTGAAATTTTTGAAGGTTTATTAAGGGTGTATTTTACTGTAGTAGAGGAGCTAAATGGGTTGGGGAAAACTTCAATTAATAAATTTGCCAGCCTGAAAGTTTCAATGCCAAGTGCGTAGAAATTTATGGTTGAATCAAATTCATTTTGACATTGATTTGAATCAACAATAGTTAGATTGACGGTGTAATTCTTACCGCTCCCATATAAATGTTTAATGTTGTTTCCGGCCCCTGCAGTGCTATCTCCAAAAGTCCATTGATATGATAATGCCATGCTGTCACTGGCACGAAACAATGCTTCATTGTGAAAATAATTCATAGTCCAATGCGCATTGGGCAGAGGATCTACGGTTATGATCACGGAATCGGTTGCGCTGCATCCTGACGAATTTGTTTCCTTTAAAATATAAGTTGTGGTAGTAGTCGGCTCTACATCTGGATGGGAAACTGAAGAAGAAAAGCCTGATGGGTTTGAAGTCCATAAATAAGAATCACCCTGAACCTTTGAAGTGCCAATGAAAATTGTATAGCCAATACAAATTGAGTTGTTTAGGCCGGTTTCAGCAATGGGAGGAATTGATGCGGTTATCCGCATTGTATCATAAATAGTGCACCCCGTTGCATCTTTAATCCCTGCCACTAATATCGTGTATTTAACTATGTTTTGATGAACGATAGCGCCTGAATCTCCAGTATTCCAAAAGATTTTATAAGGATTTAAATAATTTGAAGGAGTAGCATTAATAGTTAAAGATGTTTTTGTACAAACAGTCGTGTCTTTAGGGATTTTTATTGTTGGAATTTTGGGAATAATGACACTGTCTTTGTAGATAGTAGCACAACCATTTGGTCCGGTGACAATTAAAGTATAATGATAAGTTCCGGGACTATTGTATTGATATGAGCCAGTTTTGCTATTTATTTTTAAAGGCTTCGCGCCCATGGTGCTATCGCCTGTCCATCGGTAACTTGCAATAGTTGAAGGCGAATTGGATGCAACATTTGCCTGAAAATCCACCAATCCGCATTTTTGTACTGTGGCAGAATAATTTGCAATTGGTGGAGGGCCATTTACATAGATGCTGAAAACACTTGAAGCCCTGCCTGGTACAGGACAAATATTATCTGTAGCAGTTGCAACAAAAGTATATGGATATGATCTTATATCAGATTTTTTGGGTGACCAGCAAAATACAGAAGTCGGCCATTTTTGGCCATTTGGAAGCGCTGTGAAGGTAGCGCCATCCATTGTTCCAGGGTTATTCCAGGTCATTTTTACCGTATCGCTCGGTTTCAGGTCAAAGGCTTTAATATTGAAACATGTTTGCTGGTCTGTGCAAATATGAATTGAATATGAACTGCCACCATTAATACCGGTAACAACAGGCGGTATATCTGACGGGCAATCTAAAATGATCATTTCAATATCGCGTTTGATTTCCCCGATGTTTTGTTCTATTCCCTTAGAATCCCTTCTATAAATATCAACAGCGATAACATAATCCGTTATATCTGTTTTTACGGCTTTGAATTCCATATCTCCGTTTGCGGAATCAAGATGAAAACCATAGCAGTATGGTAGGACAAAAGCTTGTTTTTTGCTTGTGCCGGCAAAAATAACAGGCGCGTCATAACTATATGGAGAACTATATTGAATATCGGTTCCATGGTCAGATTGAGGAGGGGCTAACCTGAATGATAGCGAATCTGCTCTCCCAGCTGAATCAACACCATGGTCCGCAACACCGGAATTATAAACGATACATTGATTTACGCAAAAGATGGTTATAGGCGGTGTTGAAAAATAGGGAGAACTTGATGTTGGTTTTATGCACCGATCTAAATAATCTTCAATGTAAAGGTTGTCATCCGCAGCCCCGGTGGTTATAGTGCTACTTCGGCTATTTTCCTGCCATGCAATGGTATATTTACAGCAAGGAGGAGGAAGGTATACAACAGAAGTGATAATAAACTCCTCAATTCCATAGGCAAAATTACAACTTGGCCCTCCGCTACATCTGTCGCAACTGTTATTACAAATAGGAGTAATATCCGTACCACAACAAAGATTTGTTTGTGGTGTTATGGGATTTTTTACGCATGTTTCATCGTAAGTCTGATAGGTAAGATTATTCCCTGCAATTGTCATCCCGTTGCAATCGCGATAGGCATGGACAATTATTTCAAAGCTGTCATTACCAAGACTCTGCCATTCAATATCAGCGCCAAAAACATGACTTGCAAAAGCAGAAAATGGCGCGGACAGGATTGTACTGAAAATAATTAAAAAGAGCTTTTTGTAGATTCCTTTCATCCTTGCCAGATCTTTTACTTCAAAAATCCTTTGTCTTCGAATTTGGGTTATTGGAGTCATCTCATAACATCAGACGAAATTTCTATGAGTTTCGTTGCTTTTAATCATTCTACTTGAAACAAGGCTCGGTCGTTATTGTAAAATATTCAACAAATTAAATGAAAATATTTTGCATTTTGAAACATAATTAACTTATATATAAATAATTATAAATGATGTTTAGTCTGCTACAACTTCACCACCCGCCTGCTTATGTATCCATCGTCAGTCATAATCTTTAAAAAATAAACCCCCGGATTGAGATTGTATTTTTCCGAATTGAATTCAGTTTGATAAGAACCTATATCCAGAATTGTATTTGCAACTGTTGCAATTTGTCGTCCGGTGACATCAAATAAAGCTATTGAAATTTTTGAGGGCTTATTAAGTGTGTATTGTACTGTGGTATAGGAGCTAAATGGGTTTGGGAAAACTGATAACATAAATTCCGGGTTTGTATCTGGTACTATGTCCGATAACAAAATACTCAATGTCGAATCAAATTCGTTTAAACAGCCATGAGTGTTGGATACAATAAGAGAGGTATTATAATTCTTGCTTTTTGCATAAAGATGTTTTATACTATGTCCGCTGCCTGAATTGCCATCTCCAAAGGTCCAGATGTACGAGGGATCGGAAAGGCTGCTGTCAATGGCATGAAAATAAGCTTCATTGCCAAGATAATTCATTGTCCAATGCGCATCTGGTAAAGGATTTACAATAATGACCACAGAATCTGTTTTATTACAACCATTAGAATTTGTTTCGGTTAAATAATATGTTGTAGATGCTTTGGGACTTACTTTTGGACCTGCAATTGTTGAAGTAAATCCCGGTGGGGAACTCGCCCAGATATAGGTACTTCCGGAAATAGCGGATGATCCTAAAGATACAGATGAACCGGCACAAAGACTATGATTTGATCCTGCATTTGCAGCGGGCAAAGGGTTAACAGTAACATCAACAGAATCAGTCCTGGAACATCCTGATAGATTGGTCTCTGTTAAAATATATTCAGCAGATTTAGCAGGTATTATTATGGTATCTGAAGAAATGCAGGTAAAACCTGAAGGAGAACTGGTCCAGTGATACTTGCTGCCGTTTACTTTTGATGCCCCTATAGTAACAGAGGTTCCCAAACATACGGTTTGGCTGTTGCCGGTATTGGCAACCGGCAAGGAATTAACATGAATGGTGACTGAGTCCGTATCGCTGCAACCTGCTGCATTCGTTTCGATTAGAACATAATTTGTGGTAACAGTAGGGGCGGGCTTTGGATTGGCTTTTGTAGAAGTGAATCCCGTCGGAGAACTTGCCCAGCTATATGTATTTCCGGTTGTTGGCGACAGGCCAATGGAAACCGAGGTTCCCGCACAAACAGTTTCACTTGTCCCGGCATCTGCCACAGGGTAAGAAGCGACTTTGATGGTGGCATAGCGGGACATAGTACAACCGTGTGGCCCGACATCAACTAAAGTATATACAGTACTATCCAATGCTTTAACAGTGGGGTTGGCCAAAGTAGAAGTAAAGCCTTGCGGAGAACTCGTCCATGAGTAGGTATTGCCTGAAACAGGGCTGCCGCCCAGGGTCACTAATGAACCAAGACAAGCTATTCTATTGTTGGCTCCTACATTTGCAGCGGGAATTTGGTAAACAGTATCATAGGCAACCGCTTCGTCATTTAAATAGTTTGAGTCTGTAACGCCGTTCGGGCTATAGGTACTTACCAACACTGTGTAAACTCCGGGCGGTGTAAAATTAAAAATAAAAGGAATAAGGTTAACGGTACTATCAGGGGGTAGTTTTCCATACCAGCCGTATGATCCCAGCGAATATCCTTTGGCGCTAAAACCTATGTTGACGCTTCTTAAAGTATCGGTTCCATAATTTTTTAAGGTAACTTCAACACTATCAATGCCAGCACAAAAATGATCAGAGGGTCTTAAAATAGCAGATATACCAGCATCATTGGCATAAGATTGGGCAAGTAAAGGAGTATTTGTACTTAGAAAAAAATATAAAAAAGCTGCAACGAAGGGGAAAAATATCCTGTTTTTCATGGTTCTAGCAATTTTAAGATCGTTTGATACTAACGGTTCATCAATTGCGAGACGTGGAATTCGACAAATAGGTTGCATGATCAACAATCCTGTCCCAGGATATTAAAGTTTTACAATCTGCCTGCTTATATATCCATCATCAGTCATGATCTTTAAAAAATAAACCCCCGGATTGAGATTGTATTTTTCGGCATTAATTTCAGTTTGGTAAGAACCTATATCCAGAGTTGTATTGACAACAGTTTTCATTTGTCGTCCGGTGACATCAAATAAGGATATCGAAATTTTTGAGGGTTTATTAAGGGTGTATTGTACTGTTGTAGAGGAGCTGAACGGGTTGGGGTAAATTGACAAAGTAAAGATACTTTTTGTGTCTGGTTCGATACCCATATATTGAACGTCAATAGTAGAATCCATTTCATTTGTGCAACCGTTGGTGTTCTTTACCACCAGGGCAACGTTATAAGACTGGTTATTGACGTATGAATGTTTAATACTATGTCCGTCTCCACTATTGCCGTCTCCGAAAACCCAAAAATATGATGAATCTGTAAGACTGCTATCCGTGGCATGAAAATAAGATTCAGGACCTAAATAATTCATAAACCAATGGGCATCAGGAAGAGGTTTATCCAAAACCGTGACGGTAACTGAATTGGTTTTATGGCAGCCTGTACTTAAAATGGTTTCTGTTAAAAAATAGGTTGTTGTGGTGTCAGGCATCACGACAGGATTGGCCAATGTGGAACTGAAACCAAGGGGCGAACTAGTCCAGCTACGATGATATCCTGTTATGGCAGGAATTCCAATAAGTGCTTTGTCACCCTTACATACAGTTGAATTTGTTCCCGGATTGGCAATAGGCAGTGGATTGACTGTTATGGTTACAGAATCGGTATTTGAACAGCCAAAGTTGTTGTTTTCCTTTAAGATATAAATGGTGGTTGCAGTTGGTTTATCCGTCGGATTGCTAATAGATGATGAAAATCCTTGTGGAAATGAAGTCCACACATAAGTATCACCTTTCACAGAGGAATCACCGAGATCAATTGCATTTCCGAGACAGATTGATTGATTTGCAACCGTTTTTGCGGCAGGCAAGGGGAGCAGGTTTACCCTCATTGAATCGTAAATGGTACAACCTGTAGCATCTTTAATGCCAGCCCTTAAAACGGTATCCTTTATAATATATTGGTGAATACTGGCTCCTGTGTCTCCTGTATTCCAGGTGATGGTATAAGGCTTTGTATAATTTGAAGGGATTGCATTAACAATTAATTCGGTCTTTGGGCATATTGATGTGTCGCCAGGAAGCCGGATCGCCGGAAGTTTATCAATAGTTACACTATCCCTATATGTTGAAATGCATCCATTTTGTCCCGTGATTGTCAAAGTATAATGATAAACGCCCTGGCTATTGTATTGATATGAGCCGGATTTCCCATTAATATTCAGAGATTTAGCCCCTGATATGCTATCTCCCGTCCAGATATAACTACTTATGGCAGTTGAATTTACAGCCGGGTTGGCCTGAAAATTTACCAGGCCACATTTTTGAATTGTTGCTGAATAAGTGGCTTGCGGGGCTTCTCCGGTGACATAAATGCTAAAGGATTTAGAAGCCCGTCCCGGAATCGGGCAAACATTGTTTATGGTATTGGCAACGAAAATATAAGGATTGGCGCTTATGTCAGATTTTTGAGGTGTCCAGCAGAACATCGCAGTCGGCCACTTTTGATTTGATGAAGTGGCGCTAAAAGTTGCTCCTTTCATGGTTCCCGGATTATTCCATGTCATACTCACAGTATCAGTAGGTGTCAGGTCAAATGCTTTTACATTGAAACAGGTCTGTTGCCCCGAACAGATATTAATTGCGTAGGAACTGCCGCCATTGATTCCTGCAACAACAGGCGGATAATCAGCAGGACAGGTTATGGCGATAATTTCCAGGTCGCGTTTTATTTGCCCGACATTCTGTGCTATCCCTTTGGAATTGCGTCTGTAAATATCAACAACCAGTACATAGACAGATACATCCTGCTTTACTGCCTTGAATTCGATGTCTCCTGTAGTTGAGTCAAGATGAAATCCATAACAATAAGGTGGTACAAATGCCTGGCTCTTGCTTGATCCGGCATAAATTAAAGGTGCGTCATAAGTGTAAGGTGAATTATATGGAATATTACTTCCTTCAGCGGATTGAGGATAGCCGAAACTAAATGAAAGCGAATCCGGCCGGCCAGCGGAATCAACATCATTATCAATAATTCCGGGACTTAAAACAGTACACTGATTGGTGCAAAAGATGGTAATCGGCGGCACCGAAAAATAGGGCGAGCTTAAACCCGGTCTGATACACCTGTCCAATTGATCCTCAACATAACAATTCTGATTTGCAGCGCCTGTTGTTATCGCGCTGCTGCGGCTGTTTTCCTGCCAGGCGATACTGTATTTGCAACATGGTCCGGGCAGATATATGATTGCGGTGATGGTAAATTCTTCAATTCCGTAAGCAAAACTACAACTTGCCCCCTGGCATCTGTCACAGCTTCTACTGCAAACAGGTGTTATATCTGTTCCGCAACATATACTTGTTTTTGGAGTAACTGCGGTGGGGACACAAGTATCCCCGGGACTAAAATAGGTAAGGTTTGTTCCACTTATCGGAATTCCGTTGCAGTCGCGGTAAGCGTGTACTATGATTTCAAAACTGTCATGTCCAAGGCTCTGGTATTGAATATCTGCACCCATAACATGAGTAGCCTTAGATGAATAGGGAGCCGAAAGGCTTATGATACAAATTAAAAGAAGGGTTTTTTGGTAGATATTATTCATAGGGATTAGAATTATACAATTCAATATTAGATAAAAATCCTTCAATTTCCTTTCTATGTTTTAGATAAATCTTACGGGTTCAAAATTGTTTATTTTGGAATTTGGATCGTTAGTGCGATCCTACGACCATG
This sequence comes from Bacteroidota bacterium, assembly GCA_013287095.1. The sequence continues at coordinate 18,585 of JABDEJ010000035.1, forward strand.
GGAAAGTTTTTTCAATGTCTCAATTTCAAGTTTCAGCTATCCGGCGTCAGCTAATTAGCTCATTGGCATATCAGCACATTATCCCATTCCCTATCTTTGCCTTTTAAGGGAACCAAAAACAAACAAAAAGCCATGAAACTTTTATCCAGGATGATTTTGGCAAGTGCTGTCGTAATCGGCTTCGCTGGCTGCAACCATAACAAAACCAATAATATGAATAGTCAGATTACGCCTGCTGATACTATGGGCGCGTTTTCAAACAGGTTTGCCGACCTGCAATTACTAACCTATAAAGTGCCTGGTTTTGATGAGCTTAGCCTGCGGCAAAAACAGCTTGCTTATTATCTTTATCAGGCAGCGCTGAGCGGCAGGGATATATTGTACGATCAGAAATATAAATACGGGCTCACCATAAAGAGAACTATTGAAGGGATATATGATTCCTACAAGGGAGACCGTACCTCACCGCAATGGAAAGAGTTTATGGTATTTGCGAAAAGGATGTGGTTTTCAAACGGGAACCATCATCACTATGGTGCGGAAAAAATGATCCCGGCCTTCAGTTATGATGATTTTAAGGGCTTTATTACCCAGAGTGATGCTTCAAAACTTCCACTGGGTGGCAAGAGCGTAGATTCATTTTTGACCTTTATGAATCCGATCTTGTTTGACAAAAATGTCGGTTTTAAAACCGTGGTTCTGGATAAAAATGCGGATGTGATCAAGGAATCAGCGAATAACTTCTATGAAGGCCTCACTCAAAAGGAAGTAGAAGATTATTACAAATCCAAAATGGATCCAAAGGATTCTACTCCTGTTATGTATGGCCTTAACTCAAAACTAGTAAAAGAAAATGGCCAGATCGTTGAGAAAACCTGGAAGGTAGGAGGGATGTATGATAAAGCTATTTCACAAATAGTATTCTGGCTTCAAAAGGCTGTAACCGTTGCCGAAAATCCCAACCAAAAAGATGCCTTGGAAAAACTGGTCAAATTCTATCAGACCGGCGATCTTAAAGATTTTGATGCCTATAACATTGCATGGGTACGCGATGTGGATTCAAGGATAGATGCTACCAATGGCTTTATAGAGGTTTATGGCGATGCGCTTGGTATGCGAGGATCTTACGAATCTGTGATATCCTTCAAGGACATGGAAGCCTCCAAAGTAATTGCAAATATAGGCTCTCAGGCACAGTGGTTTGAAGATCATTCACCGATAATGCCAGAACACAAAAAGAAACATGTAACAGGCATTTCCGCAAAAGTGATCACCGTTTGTGTCGAATCAGGCGACGCCGCGCCATATACGCCGATTGGCATAAACCTCCCGAATTCAAACTGGATCCGTCAGAAATACGGGTCGAAATCGGTTTCGCTGGGCAACATCGTTCAGGCTTATGATCAAAGCAATGCCGCTGCACCTGATATTGATGAATTTTACTATGACCAGGAAACCAGGGACCGTCAACGCAAATACGGTGCCCTTGCCGGTGAACTGCATACAGATATGCACGAAGTGATCGGTCATGCGTCCGGTCAACTCAATCCGGGTGTAGGTACACCTGAACATACCCTAAAAAACTATAACAACGCCCTGGAAGAAGGCCGCGCTGATTTAGTTGGATTATATTATATCATTGATCCTAAGTTGGTTGAAATGGGTGTAACACCATCTACTGAAGTCGGCAATGCAGGCTATGATAAATACATCATGAACGGGATGATGCTCCAACTCAACAGGCTTGATCCAGGCAAAAACGTTGAAGAGGCGCACATGCGTAACCGTCAGCTGATTGCACATTGGGCGTATGAGCATGGTAAAAAAGACAATGTGATTGAAAAAATAAGCAAGGACGGTAAGACTTATTTTAAGATTCATGATTACAATAAATTAAGAGAACTCTTCGGACAATTGCTCCGCGAAATTCAACGCATTAAATCAGAAGGGGATTATAAAGCAGCGTCAGACCTGGTAGAAAACTATGGTGTAAAAGCCGACCAGGATCTGGTGAAAGAAGTCAAAGACCGTTATAAAAAACTTAATATCGCGCCATACAAAGGTTTCATTCAGGCCAAACTGGTGCCTGTAATGGATGGCGACAAAATCACGGATGTGAAGGTGGAATATCCAACTGATTTTGTAAAACAAATGATGGACTACGCAAAAGATTATTCGTTTTTACCGGATGTGAATTAATTCTTACTTCTTACTCATTGCTCCCATGAAACTAGGCTCCGCTTCACAAATTGTTATTGGTACAGAAGACCTCGAAGCTTCTGCTCTGGTCTATGACCGAATCGGATTTAGAAGGATAGCCGAAGGGAACATGCCCGGGCCCTTTATTCAGTATACCGATGACAGTTCTTTAATCTTGCTAACCCAGGATGGAATGAAGTATATAGGCCTGATCTATTTCGACAAGGATATGCTTAGGAATGTTGATGAATTGATGAGCCAAGGCGTGGAATTTCAACAGCAAACAAATGATGCTGCAGGCAATTTTTTCCATGGCATTTTTACCACACCTGATGGGGTGATGATCAACCTCGTAAATTTTGATCCAGGGAATATGTACCAGCCTGATCGAAAGCTTATTAATATCCCCGAGGATGAATTAGGGTCTCTTGAAAATTATCCTAATAAAATGATCGGGGTTTTCGGTGAATATTCTATTCCTGTTTCCGGGCTCGAAAAATCACTGGAGTACTGGCAGAAGTTGGGCTTTGATGTTCTTAGCAGAAATGAGGAACCTTATCCCTGGGCAATTGTCACCGATGGATTAAATGTGCTTGGATTTCATCAGACAACAGAATTTAATACCCAGGCCATTACCTATTTTGCCCCGGATATGCAGAAACGAATTGCAGCTTTAAAAAATACGGGCCTTGAAGACAATATAAACAGGTTTTCAGGATCAGGTGACAGTGAAAAGAATGCGGTACTAACAACCATGGAAAACCAGCACTTTTTCCTGTTTTCGTTTTAGGCTTAATACATTAGGGCTTCATAAATTGTGATTAAAAACAATTTCTGAATCAATCATGCGTTCGATACGTGATTCAGAAACAGTTAACTTGTAATTCATATATTTGGGCCAATGAACCGAAAAACAAAAATTATTCTTTTATTCCTGACATTAGGTTTGCCGATTATTTTATTCGCACAACCTGTAATAATCAAGGGACATGTATCAGCAAAAAAGAAAGATACAATTTTTGTTAGTTCGCCCAGAGGCATTGTCGATCATGTTGACTATAATGCAAATAAAGAACGTGTTGCAAATATATCTCCTGACAGGGATGGGAATTTCAGGGTAGTCTGTCCATCCTCTTCTGAGGGAAGATATTATGCTTTAAAGATGGGGGAAAATCACATTTTTTTTGGTGTATATCTATATCCCGGAGATAGCATCAATGTAGAAGTAATGGATACTATTAACCATTATTACGGAAATGGAGCGAGTGCTGCTATTTATTTTGATAGTTGCATGCAAAAGCAATATGTTCCCAGGTCCACTACCCTGAAACTATCAACGGATTCATTTCTTCGCAACATAGATAGTTGCAGTTCAGATCAGTTAAATTTCATTGAAAGGTTTGCCAAACGCGAAAACTGGAATTCAAAGCGCAAACAACATGCAATATGGGATGCGAAATATCAATGGGAAAGCGAGAAACTGCAATATATTACCTGGCATTCTTTTGTTACACACCAAACCGGTATAGTTAAAGTAAAGCCCTCCTTCTTTAATATTTTTACTTATGCGGATTTGCACAATGAAGAAGCTTTAAGTTCTGTTGGTTATATTTCTGTGCTGCGAAGTCTGGCAGGTACGATCTTATTAGAGAAGTGGGAGCATTTGTCTCCTGAAACTAAAAAATTGCTGATTCCAACCAAAGAGGAATGGGACATAAAGGAAACTATGAAATTGATGGATAGCCTCTATACGGGCAAAATAAAAGAGGTTGCATTGGGCCTTTATGCTGAAGGTATGTTTATGCGCCTGCAGTACGATAAAGAAGACAAAAAGGCTGAACGACTTAAGGTGATAGATTCATTGATTGGGATATTGGGAAGAGATACTACGACTTATCACACCGGGATCTATACCAGACTTAAGGAAAAAAGACAACAGACCATGGACCGTAACAATACGTCCGCGTCTCAATTCAGTCTACCGGACACAAGTGGAAAAGTATTGTCGCTCAATGACTTTCGTGGCAAAGTGGTACTTATTGATTTTTGGGAAGTTGGCTGTGTACCATGCTATGAAGCTATTCCGCATTCCAATAAATTGCAGGAAGAACTTGCAGGAAAGGACTTTGTGGTCATTTCAATTTGTTGTCACAGCAATGATAATGAGCAGAAAAAGTGGATTAACAAGTTCAAATGGAAGGGGGTACATCTAGCCAGTCACAATAAAATGGAAGATAGCTATGGCGTTGAAGGCTATCCTGATTATGTTTTGATTGACAAAAAGGGCATTATCAGGCATGATAACGCAACTCTCACAGATGATTTGAAAGCAGAAATTAA
>JABDEJ010000036.1 GCA_013287095.1 Bacteroidota bacterium
TCCATCACCGATACATCTTCTCTGTCTTTTTCATTCACTCCTGTGCTGAACATGGTCATGCAGAAAGGACAACCAAGAGCAACGATATTAGCTCCGGTTGCAAGGGCTTCTTCTGTGCGTTCTGCGTAGATTTCTTTGTTGCCTGGTTCAGGTTCTTTAAAGACCTGAGCACCACCCGCGCCGCAGCAAAGTCCGTTCTTTTTAGAACGTTTCATTTCTACCAATTCGGCATCCAATATTTCAAGAACTTTCCTTGGTGCTTCGTATATATTATTAGCCCTGCCGAGATAGCAGGAATCGTGATAGGTTATTTTCTTACCATGGAAACTGCCGCCTTCTTTGAGTTTGATACGGCCTTCATTGATAAGGTTTTGCAGGAATACCGAATGGTGGATTACCTCATAATTACCACCGAGTTCTTTGTATTCATTGCTGAGAATATTGAAACAATGCGGACAGGCTGTGACGATCTTTTTGATATTATATCCGTTCAAAACAGCGATATTATTCGCCGCCATCATCTGGAATAAAAATTCATTACCGGCACGACGTGCAGGATCACCAGTACAAGATTCTTCTGTAGCAAGAATGGCGAATTTTATATCAAGATGGGTTAGAATGCGAGCAAATGCCTTTGTAACCTTTTGAGCACGTTGATCAAAACTTCCTGCGCATCCTACCCAGAATAAAATATCAGGTTCTTCGCCTTTGGCTAGCATTTCTGCCATAGTTGGAATGTTAATACTCATCTAATCTATTTTTATTTTACTCAAAACCAATTCCTTAGTCTTTTGAACCAAGTAATAATAGGTCTCAATTTCCTTCATTTCAGGAATGTATTCGCCATCAGGATATCTAAAATTTACTGCATAATCTGTAAGGTCTAAATAGTTAAGCACCAGGAAGTCTGAATCGTATTCACTACATTTGTCCTTTAACTCCTCCAAGTTATGAGTTCTGCTAAAATCGAAGTCATTCAAAACCAAAAAAGCCTTCAAAAATTTCTCGATGCTCTGTTGACAATGGAAGCCAATTACTCCAGCCACTGAAAGCGGATCATCTTTTAATAGTATTTCCACAGCGAGACAATCCTGATTAGCTTTTGCTATCCATTGAGCAATATAGTTGGCCTTTTCTTCATTCATAATAAATGTCCTTCCATTAGTGCGTGGCGTATAATATGTCCTGGCAATTCTTTCTTCAAACTCGCTTCCTTTTTGCTTTGCAGAAGGATATCAGCGTATATTTTTAATTTACCAAGCTCCATTCGCACTCTGGTCCTTAAAGGCATTTTATCTTTGGGACTCATTTCCTCATCAATAAGAATTAACAAATCGTAATCACTATCGTTTCTATTGGTTTGCCTCGCCCTTGAACCAAAAAGGACCACCTCACTTCCTGGTAAGATTTCTAAAACGATGTTTTTTATTATTTTCAGGTTTTTCATCTGCCATAGCCTTATTTTATTCAATCTATAATCCAATTAGCGCGATCCATTGGCGAAAACTGCCACGGCGCCTGATTATTCTCTGTGCTCGTAAACATAGTGTTCCAGTTTCCGGGAGCTTGTGATTCTTCCATGATCGCGTATCTCCTGAGTTGCACGATGATATTTAATGGATCTATATTCACGGGGCAGGCTTCCACGCATGCCTGACATGTTGTGCATGCAAATATCTCTTCGTGAGTAATATAATCTCCTAAAAGGCTCTTTTCGTCTTTATAATCTTTGCCTTGCTTGTCTATTCCCCTGCCGATTTCCTCGCAACGGTCACGAGTATCCATCATTATTTTTCTGGGGCTCAGCTTTTTACCGGTAATATTTGCGGGACAAACTGCTGTACATCTTCCACACTCTGTACAACTAAATGCGCCCAACAAATCAGTAGTTTTCAGGTCATATATATCCTTAGCTCCAAACCTTCCCGGCTCTCCAGGAGCCTCGGTTGAAGCAGCAGAAGGGTCAAGCATGAGAGCTACTTCTCTCTGAATTTCAGGCATATTGGTGATTTTTCCCTGAGGGTCTAATTTTGAATACCAGGTATTGGGGAAAGCAAATAGGATATGAAGATGTTTGGAATAATAAAGGTAGTTTAAGAATGCCAATATCCCGATAATATGCCCCCACCAGCAGATGCGCTCAATTGCGATAAGGGTTCCTGTACTTAGACCATCGAATAAAGGCATTAGGAAACCCGTAAAGAAAAACCTTCCTGTGTTAAAAAAATGAGGGTCTCCCCTGCCCTGTAACACCTGGTCTGTGGTGTTAAGTGTCAGAAACAAAATCATTAATATAATTTCCGCCGTAAGAATGGTATTGGCATCTATTCTCGGCCAATGGTTTAATTCAGGTTGATTGAGCCTCTTTATTTTCAATATATTTCTTCGAATGAGAAATATGACGCAGCCAATAAGAACCCCAAGTGCAAGAAACTCAAAGAAACTGATAAAAGGCGCGTACAAATCACCTAATAATGGTGCAAACAAACGGTGCGTGCCGAGTAATCCATCAAGTATAATCTCCAGTATTTCAATATTTATAATAATGAAACCAGCATAGACAAAGAAGTGAAGAATAGCAGGTATAGGCCGCTTAAACATTTTCTTTTGACCAAGTGCATTCAAGATCACCCTTCGCCAGCGGAGATTTTTGTGATCTGTTGGCCAATAAGCTTTCCCCAGTTTAACATTGCGAATAAGCTTTTTCATATTTTGTATAAAAAAGCCCACTGCAAACACGAAGAGTAGAAGAAATATAATCTGTGGGATGTATGACATATATATAAGGTATCCAGGTTCAGATACAAGCTGCAATTTTACTTCAAATTTCCGTTGATTTCTAATTTTCACAAAATAGTTGGAAGGATAGAGGGAAAAGCCTAATTTTGCACCTCCGAATTTTTATAGGATGGTGATGTAGCTCAGTCGGTAGAGCAAAGGACTGAAAATCCTTGTGTCGACGGTTCGATTCCGCCCATCACCACTGATCAGAAGGAGAAAGAGAGGCAAAGCGAGTCCCCTTCTTTCCATTTCTGTTTCTCTTTCTTTTTTTAAGACTCTTGTCCTAAAAAAAATGCTGAAATTGCAATCGTATTGAATAACATTGCAATGAAAGTGAAAAGAATTCTACTTACAATCTCCTTATTATTTGCAGTTTGTATTACAACCAAAGCCCAGCTTTCTACGCCTCCAATTCCAGATCTCCAGGAAAAAGCAGCGGGATATGAGCTTGTAAAAGCATACAAGCACTTTTATACGGGTACTATTATTGGTTGGGGAGGTGGAGTTATATTCCTCATTGGTATTGGAGAAATTACAAATGGGAGTACTAGTAATGGAGCTGCAGGCCTTGCCTTGATCGGGGGGCTGGCTGCAATTGTAGGCACCGCATTGACCATAGAAAGCTATGCCCATATCGGCAGAGCAGGTAAAATACTGATGCAAAGGAATGATATGACCTTTGGACCAACCAATAACGGAATAGGGCTTTCCATTCGCTTTTAAGCCTTTACATATTTCTTTACCCAAGAGCTCCAAACATTTATTTGCGCATGATGTCCAATTGACAAAAAAGTCCTGACCTTTGTATGGATTTATCCTTTTTAAACACAAGACAATTAATGAAAACTTCAACGCTGGACATTCATATCACAAAGACCGAAAGAAGCAGGATCAGTGAACTTGATCAGGAGAATATTCAATTCGGCAAAATGTACGGCGACCACATGCTGGTTTGTAATTACGAAAATGGAAGCTGGCAGCAGGTTGAGATCATGCCATTTCAAAACCTTAGTCTTAGTCCGGCTACGACATTCATTCACTATGGACAGGCTATTTTTGAGGGCATTAAGGCATATAGATCTGCAAATGGAGATGCCGTAATATTCAGGCCAACAGATAATTGGCACCGCATGAATAAATCTGCGGCAAGAATGGACATGCCTGAAATACCTGAAGAGATATTCATGGGCGGCATGAAAGAATTATTAAATATTGATAAAGCATGGGTGCCTACTACCGAAAGTGCGTCATTATATATACGTCCCTTTATGGTTGCTACAGAAGCTTTTATCGGCGTGCGCCCTTCTGAAAAGTATATGTTTGCAATCATTACCAGTCCTGCTGGCCCCTATTATTCAAAGCCCATGTCAATCTATGTGCAGGACAAATATGTACGGGCTTTTAAAGGCGGCACCGGTAATATAAAAGCTGCAGGCAACTATGGCATGAGCATGTATCCAAGCCACCAGGTGAAAAATATGGGATACAATGAGATACTCTGGACGGATGGATATGAACATAAGTATATCCAGGAAATTGGGACCATGAATGTATTTGTAATCATCGGAGACACAGTTTTAACACCAGATATAGAGCATGATACAATTCTTGCCGGGTTTACCAGGGACAGTGTAATCAAATTGCTGCGCGAAAAAGGGATGAAGGTAGAAGAACGCCAGATCAGTATTGATGAAATTGAAGAAGCACACAGGGCCGGACAATTGAAAGAAGCATTCGGAACAGGTACCGCTGCGTCTATTACAAAAATAGCGCGCCTTACTTATAAAGACTACGAAATGATCTTGCCTGATGTGGAAAATTGGATAACCGTAAACTGGCTTAAACAAGAACTTGCAGACATCCGTCATTGTAGGAAAGAAGATACGCATGGATGGATTTTCAAAGTTTAAAACACTCTTTTTTTAAATTTATTATTTTCTTTTTTTTTGACAATTATTGCAAGGTGAAAATTTTTGTTTGGACGTTTGAACCTACAGAATTTACGGTTTAATAGAATGAATCCTCAAATTTTTTTCGTTAAAAAAAGGCCATCATTAGCCTGAAAATAAGGTTTTTCAAAATTGTAAGGGGAGCCTCCAAAAAAAATCCGGTTGAAAATTTGGATTTCTTTAATTTAAGTGTTATATTAGCTCCTGTTAAGCCAAATAACATCAAAATTATTGTCTATGAGAGAAACCTTTACAATTTTTCGGAACTCCGGTTCCGGCCTTTTTTCAAAAAATAACCCGGTTGCCATTGGCCTCCGGGTTAGTAACGGGCAGCGCCACATTTTTCGAAGGTGTAGCGTCTTCACAGGTATCAGGCAAAACGGCGAACTGATAGTATAAGCCTTTACAGGCTTATTTGTCGCTTCATGACTTAGTGATTATCACTTCGGAAGGAATGGTGTACCATTAAACCCCATTCTGATTTCTCCCTGTCTGCGTCAGGCAGGCTTAAGGAGAAAGGCTGAAAGGTAATCATGCCTGAAGAAGGGGTCATAGAGGCTCCCGTTAAATCGGAAACAGTTTAGTGCCATTTTGCTTTAGTAGCCTCTCCCATTGCCTGGTTTTTATCGTGAGCAGATGGACATGACTTTGCTGTGCCGCTATGGCTCCTTTGCCCCCTAAAGGTATTGAGACTCCTCCTCATTTTTTTCTTAGGGTGTTAAGCCTTATTTTTGCATGATATTTAATAAAATGCAACAAAACCACGAAGGCATAATATCCTCAAAGGCCCCTGAACCGGTTGGATTGTATCCGCATGCCCGGAGGATTGGTAATCTGCTTTTCCTTTCCGGGGTAGGCCCCAGGGAACGTGGAACCAGGGCTATTCCTGGCGTGGAACTTGATCCCGATGGCAAAATTGTTTCCTATGACATTGAAAAGCAATGCCATTCCGTCTTCAATAACGTAAAGAACATATTAGAAGAAGCGGGAGCTTCCTGGAATGACCTGATAGATGTAACGGTTTACCTGACCAATATGAAAAGCGATTTTCCTATTTACAACAGGCTGTGGGCGGAATATTTTAAAGAAAACCCACCATGCCGCACTACAGTGGAAATTAATTGCCTGCCAACCCCGATCGCAATAGAATTAAAATGCATTGCGCAAATATCTGACAAATGAATGCAGCTATTGATGCGGGGAACACTTTAATAAAAGTTGCTATATTCAACAGCAATAGCCAGATGGAAGAAATGCTTTCTTTTTCTTCCACACCCATAGAAAACGTTTATAAGCATCTGTCTTCAATGCATTTTGAACAATGTATTGTTTCCAGTGTGATCAATCTGCCTGATCATATCCTGAAGTATCTCCAATTGAAGTCGGCATATTTACTTATCCTCGATAAGAAAACAAAGCTCCCAATATCCGTTAAATATAAGAACCCGGAAACTCTTGGGAAGGATCGTTTAGCCCTCGCAGTTGCAGCTTCAGCAAGATATCCTGGAAAAGATGTCCTTAATATCAGCATTGGCACCTGTATTACCTATAACTTTGTAAACGCTAATGCGGTATTCTCAGGAGGAGCTATTTCACCAGGTTTGCATATGCGTTTGCGGGCCATGCACGAATTTACAGCCGGGTTGCCACTCATTAATTTAGATGAAGCCAGCCTCAATTTGATTGGGAACAGCACAGAAGATGCCATGGCTTCCGGAATTGTAAATGGCGTGGTATTTGAAATAGAAGGATATATAAACGAGTTGCGAAAAAAACATAAAAACTGCACTTTAATACTAAGCGGTGGCGATAGCCGTTATGTGGCGGACAAACTGAATATAGAAACTGATATTGAACCCGACCTGGCTTTGATAGGCCTGAATATAATATTGAAACTGAATGCACCTGAAAAAAACTGACTTTTACGCGCTTATTTTAGCTTTATTGTGCACTTATAGCGCGAAAGCCCAGGTTTACCTCAACCCTTTTTCGCAATATGGCCTTGGAGAAATACAAACTATGAACCAGGTAAATGATAAAGGAATGGGCGGAACTTTTTATACCCAAACCGATGCGAACCGCTATAATTTTGCAAATCCAGCCACTTATTCAAACATCAGTTATTTTAGTTTTGAGATCGGTGGCACAAGTGATTTTTACCACCACAGCGACGGCCAGACCAATTTCACAAATTTTGATCCCGGAGTTTCATACGTCAGCTTTGCATTTCCAATAGATACGGCTAAAAGATGGGGTTTTAGTGCAGGGATAATGCCTTATGCCAAAATTGGTTACCAGTTCCAGACTTTATCTGTGCAAAATGGGATCAACGAATCACTTTACAGTACTGGCGACGGCGGATTGAACAGGTTTTACCTCGGCTCTTCCATCAGGCTGTTTCACAATTTTTACCTCGGTGCCAATGCATCTTTGATTTTTGGAAGCGAACAAAGTACTTTGACCCAGACGTTTCCCGATTCAGGAACTTTATATGGCGCGCATCAAACAGCAAATAACCTTACTGCTGGCCTTCTTTTCGATGTTGGGTTCACTTATAATATTAATTTCAACCTGCCTTACAAAAGCAAAAATCCAGACATGGTAAATTATTATGGCCTTTTGAAGGATTCATTAAGCAGGCTTGAAAAAAACAATAATAAAGCAGCTTATAATGCCAGTGCAAATATGCAAAATGCCAGGATTGACTCTCTTATCCGAAAAATAAGTAATGTAAAGGATTCAATCCGGATTACTGAAACAACTAAGAAGCGCGGTTACACTTTGCAGATCGGCGGTGCCTGCAATCTGCCCGCAAACCTACCAACAACCCAGACAATTGATGCTTACACTTATAGCAGCGATCTGTCTGTATCAGACTCTCTCGCTCATTATGTAAATCAATCAGGCTATATTAATATGCCTTTAGGGCTTGGTGGCAGTATAGAACTTGCCAGCGAACAGAACTGGAAAATAGTAGCATCGGCGGAATACCGGCAGTGGTCTAAGTTTCGTGGTCTTGTTGGTACTTTAGATTCCCTGAATGACTATTATAGCTTTGGTCTTGGGGCACAGGTTACGCCCAGGCGCGAAAGTGGAAACAATTTATGGACAACCACAAATTATCGCATTGGGTTCAGGTATTCACAGCTGCCTTATATCGTAAATGGTAATAAAGTAAACGAAATGGGATTTTCGATTGGTGCAGGCATACCTATCGGAACCCAAAAGGTAAGATTGCTGAACCGATATGCAGAAGATAAACCAAAAAACTGGCCTTATCTTGATGTGGCCCTTGAATTCGGCCAGGAAGGTAGTATGCAATTAAACCATCTTGAACAGCAGTATGTTATGTTATCTTTTGGGTTCCATATTTTTGAAGTGAACTGGTTCCAGAAACATAAGATTGATTAGCAATACATGACCCGGTCTGGGAAAAAAGAGATAACCGCAAAGCACACAAAGGTATCGCAAAGGGCGCAAAGCTTTTTCTTTGTGTTCTCTGCGAAGCCTTGGCGTTCTCTGCGGTTATATTCATCGAATTATTTTATCTTAAGTCTGTTAATTTTCTTCTTATCTTGTAAAAAGAATGATCCAAAGGTGGTTGAGGATATAACGAGTAAGAGTCCACCCGCGGAGTATTCTACAGATGTAGTTGCCATCTATTCCGATTCAGCAAAAGTAAAGGCGCGTCTGACAGCCCCTTCAATGATCAGATATATCAGCAAAGACCCGGCTATTGAAATGCCCAAAGGTCTGTTTGTGCAGTTTTATGATACAAGCCTGAATGTGAAAAGCTGGATGCGTGCTGATTATGGCAAAAGAAACCTGACTACAAACGTAACAAGAGTGGCAGGACACGTACAGGTAAGAAATGTAAAGGGAGACAGCTTGAATACAGAAGAAATGTTCTGGGACGAAAAGAAAGGTAAAGTGTACGGCAACAAATTCGTGAGCGTGCGCACAAAAACCCAGATCATCCTGGCAGATGGCTTTGATTCAAATATTGACTTTACGGATTATAACTTTCACAATATCAAAGGAGTAATTCAACTGGCAAACAAGAATTAATCTAATAAAATGAAAGACCTCTTACCTTCTCCTAAAGTAGAAGGATTAAGGATGAGGCTTCTTACCTGTTTTCCTGAACTACTATCTTTTTTGTGATAAATGCAGCTGAATCACTTGTAATTTCAAGAGAATAAATGCCCGGTGCCAACCCGGCTTTGTTAAAGGAAAATGTTTGAGCTCCAACCGGAGGTATCCCGTCAAACAATAGAGCAACCTGCTTCCCTACCATATTATAAAGGGAAATACTGATACGGGATTTATGCTCAAGTTCAAATTTCAAAGTATAAATATCTGTAACCGGGTTTGGGAATACGGTCACATTTTGTTTGACTGAAGTCAAATTTTCAGGAATACCAGCTGATTTAGGCCCAATTTCTGCTATTTCAGTTTGATATTGGCTATTATTTCCATAGGAGCCTGAAAAATAACAATTTACGCTATTGTATTGCCTGGCCATTCCTGTGTAATCCCCCCATCTTTGCTGCGTTGAACTGCCCGTAACCGCTGACTTCCCGGGAGCTACTGATACTGGCGACGAAAAAGTTAAACTACTGTCACATTTTACAATATCCACTTCAGGAAATATAGTTTTCCCCGATCTGCAGTAACCGATTACTACGGACGAATCCTGACCATTATATACAAGGGATGCCAAAGATGGATATATATAATCGTAATTGGCAAGGCCGAACTGTTTATAAATTACAGAACTTTTCGCCATGTTCAGTCTCGAATACACTATATCTGAGTATCCTGTAGTTTGATCTTTGGTAGCGAACACATAATGAATATAACCCGGCAGATAAAATGCTTGCTTTATCCGTGTGTCGCCTTCGTTAAGTGTATAGGTAGAAGATTCCTGCAAACTTCCCGTCGGTTTAGGTGAAGTAGCGGCAAGTGTTTTGTAGCTAATGATCGATGTCGACAAATTTGATCCGGAAGATTCCTCATTTCCATCAATCTCAAGCAAGGTTAGTGATGTACCGCCCTGAAATTTATTGCTTACAAAATACATGGTATCTCCATAATCTGCCCCAAGGCCGTGAGAAACAGGCACAAGTGTAAATAATGTTGGCTGCACTGAAAAATTGGTCTGTGGCTCCCAGGTTCTGTAATTCAATGTTTTGCCACTGTAACCAGTGTTTTTATCAATCTGAATGATTGATGGTTCGGTATAGTTCTGGTTATCATCAAAAAGATTATCTGTTATAAACAGATCACTCTTTGAAATCCCGATATTGTCATAATCTGCCCAATTTGATTTGCCGAAAACGTCGCCGCTGAAAGAATAAGCATTCCATCCATCTGCAGGATTATTGTCTTTTGAAAACATGACAACTATATATGACGAAGTGGAGGCAGATCCGTTGAGAACCACAATAATAAACCGGTCTTCCTCAGCATCATAAATAATACGAGGGTCATAATAAACACCGGTAATACCTGGCAAAGCAGTTTTAAGTGCATCATTGAAATAACTCGACTTATACTGTGTGGTTGAGTTAGGTTTAAAAATCCTGTATATAGAATTAATTGCAGATAAAACATACCCTCCGTTTGATACAGCTATATTGTCATCAGGAGGTGTGTACGAGTTGTCGCTGAAGCCATTAAACTGGGATATAATCCCTGGGGCATCAATAGTTGTTGTTTTATTTAAAGCCCCCGCAGGCATATCTTCCTGAAAATTTTCTTCCTGCCGGGGTAGTATTACAGTATCCGCACCGGTTGGTTTTGCATTGCTCTGGTCCTCAATTTCGGTAGATTGAAGTACGACATTGAAGTTTGATTGTACGTTTACCAAATCTACAACGCCTGCCAATGGCACATGATGTTCTATTGAAGGGCGAATAACATTTTTAGGCTGTGCATGAACTGAAGCACTAAGCAAAACCGACCATGCCATCAAAAAATAAGAATATGTCTTCTTGTTCATATTAATATAAGCCAAAATTTCAATTGATTTTCTTGTCACGCTTTATTATGGCTGGATCTTCGTCCATGCGTTTCTGTTTATCTTCAAACAACTTTAGGGTTTCGCCCGTATAGCGAAGATGTTTGGAAATCCTTTTCAAATGTCTCATGTCCTCAGGTGATCTCTGCGCCTCATCTTTGGCCTGCATATCTGCTGGAATCAATGTGCCCCTGCCGCCTTTTTTTGCGTATTCGTACATGCCAATTGCGTCCACAATTACAGTATACCCGTCCAATGTTTCACAATAGTTCAAAAAATAACTTCCCGAACAAACCAAATGCAGTTTGCTTCCATCTGCCTGTGATAAGACCAGTGTATCAGCCAAAGGTTTAAATCGTTCAGAAATTCCAAAGTTGCTTTGCATTTTGCCTCTGACCAATGCGGGCATGATCAAAAGGCATATTAAAACTAGTTTTATTGTTATTTTTCCCATCAATGCAAAATTACAGATAATCGGCTTGCGAATTTATACAGAACTCATACTTTACAATTAAGACAACTTTTTCCTATATGATAACAATGTATCTTCGTGTAAAATTCTATGCGGATAGACATCATTACCATATTTCCCGGTATGTTTTCAGGCTTTTTAGAGGAGTCTATAGTTAAGCGTGCCCAGCAAAAAGGATTGGCAGAAATAGTGATCCACAACCTACGTGACTATAGCCTGGATAAAAGGAAATCAACGGATGATTATGCTTTCGGAGGAGGTGCCGGTATGGTGATGACTCCACAACCACTTGTTGACTGTATCGAAAGCCTTCGAAAAGAACGCAAATATGATGATATCATTTACTTATGTCCTGATGGTGAGCTTCTGACACAAGCAGTTTCGAATCAATTATCACTCAAAGAAAACCTTGTATTCATTTGCGGCCATTACAAAGGAATTGATCAGCGTGTCAGGGATGGATGGGTAACGCGTGAAATATCAATTGGTGATTATGTGGTAAGTGGTGGTGAACTACCTGCGGCAGTGCTTACGGATGCCATAGTAAGGCTGATTCCGGGCGTATTATCAGATGAAAGTTCTGCATTGTCTGATTCATTCCAGGGAGAACTGCTTGATGCTCCTGTCTATACAAGGCCAGCCGATTTTAGAGGAATGAAAGTTCCGGAGGTTCTTTTAAGTGGCAATTTTGCCCAGATCGAAGAATGGCGTTTACAATCTTCTGCCGAAAAAACGAATAAAAGGCGTCCTGACATGATGCACGAATAAAAGGAATTCTTCCAGCCCTGAACCAAAAATTAATATTCTGATTGAGTAATCTCTTTTTTTAGAAATAAGAATCTTTATACCTTTACAGCCGTAGAAACACACACTTTTAAGATGCCTAAAAAATTGGCAGACTTCTTGTATCCTGAACTAAATAGTAAAATTCAAAAATGTAAAAATGAAAAAGTTATCAAAGTTTTTATTGATTGCAGGCCTGTTTATAGCCGCATCATTCTCGAATCCTGTCCGATCTTTCGCACAGGACCAACCTGTGGATTACCAGGTGTTTTATGACAACCTCAGTCCTTATGGATCTTGGGTTAACCAGGATCCCTACGGAAGTGTATGGATACCGAATGTTGGTGCTGGGTTTTCACCTTATGCATCCAATGGGTATTGGGCCAATACGGATCAGGGTTGGAGTTGGGTCTCAGATTTTGATTGGGGATGGGCACCATTTCATTATGGCAGATGGGAACACAACCACCAATATGGATGGTTCTGGATTCCTGATTATACATGGGCTCCGGCTTGGGTTTCGTGGGATTATGGGCCAGGCTATTATGGATGGGCACCTCTTGGTTTTGGGGTAACCGTAGATATGGCGCTTGGTGGATGGAACCCGCATCCAAGGCGTTGGTGCTTTGTTCCAGAGGGCTATATGGGAGCCAGAAATATCGGGAGTTACTATATTCCGAGGGAACGCAATACCGATATTTTAGTGAACATGCATCGCATAACCGAAAGATATACAGATAATGGAAGGCACGCGGTCTATATCGCTGGCCCAAGAAGGGATGATGTGGCGAGGATAACCCATAGGGATATTAAGGTATATAATTTTACAGAGCGGAACGCACCTGGGCATGGTGTTTCTGGCCGCACCATAAACCTTTATCGTCCTACAATAACGAACAGGCCCAGCGCGGCCCCAAAACAGGTTGCGGATCCTCACACTATTACCCCGGTTCAGCAACGGGATGATAATTACCGTAAAACACAACCCGTGGAACTCCACCCCCAGATCATCAATACACAGCCACATAGCGTAAGGATGCAACAAGCCCAGCCTCAGCAACAAGCAAGGCCCCAACCGCAACAACAGGCTCAGCCCCAAAGGTCCCAACCGGCACCTCAAAGGCAACAGCAATCCGCGCCAAGAATGCAACAATCCGCTCCCCGTGGAAATACCGGTGGCGGTGGCGGAAGAAGACGATAGATAAAACCAATTATAATAATCAAAACCTCGCTGAATTGAATTTCAGGGAGGTTTTTTTGTTTTATTTTTGTATCCGCATTATAAATATCTGTTTTGATCACGTAAGATTTTATAAAAATTTGCACATAATCTTTCAATTTCTTTTAGCAATATTGTAATTAGGTTAGCCACTGAAATGCGATATGAAAATGCCTGCATATTGTAGTCCCTTTTTAAGATATTTAGCCTTAATGCTCATTTACCTTACTGGTTTAGACTTTTCTGTCTGCGCCCGTTCAGCTAATAATCATAGCAACTGGCTTCAAAGCAAAGACTGGAATTTTATAGAAAACAAAGGGCAGCTCAAAGACCTGAACAATAATGTTATACGTGATGTGAAATATTATGGTCACCAGGGAAGTGTATCCGTTTATTGCAGGCAAAATTCCATTGGCTTTCAATTCGCAAAAATTGAAAACGAAGACAACGATGTTTCTGAAGCAACCGGTACAAAGGATTTTTACCCTTACCCAAAAAACCTGCAAAAATTACTGAAAAACAAAACCAAGGTAACTATAAACAGGGCTGATCTTGTTTTCCTTAATGCCAATCCTGACGCTCAAATTATTGCATCAGACCGGAGGGAATATTATGAGAACTATTACACAACCGGAGATGCCAACCATGGCGTTACTGATGTACGTAGTTACAAGACCATCACCTACCAATCCATTTATCCTCATATTGACCTGGAACTGCTTGCCAAAGAAAGCGGACTGAAATACAACTTCATAGTTCACCCCGGAGGTGATGTAAAAGATATAAAGTTGCAATGGAATGGCCTGGATAAAATGGAGAAGCTGAAAGACTCAACCATGGTATATGATCTTGATCTTGGTAAGATGCAGGAAACCAAGCCGGTATGTTTCCAGGGCGGCGACAGAATTTGCTGTGATTATTTACGGCGTGATAATAGGATAAGCTTCAAAGTAAAAGCATATAATAAAAGCAAAACCCTTGTTATAGATCCATGGCTGGAATGGGCTACTTATGTAAGCGGCGGCGGTGGCGGTTTCGTAGATGGTGAAAACGGGGAGGGTATATCTGTTGACAATGCAGGATATGTGTATCTTGTTGGTGAATCATCAAATCCGGATTATATAGCAACGACAAGTGCATATCAAACCTCTTATCAAGGAAATGGGGATGCTTTTGTATCCAAATTTACAAGCAGCGGCAAAATCGTTTGGTCAACTTATTATGGAGGCCCTGGTACTGAACATGGGATAGACATTGCTGTTTTTGGTACATCGAGCATATATATAACAGGGTATACAACAAGCAGTTCTGGTATTGCCACTACAGGCGCGTACCAAACCTCTTATGACGGTAAAGTCGCAAGTTATTATGATGCATACCTTGCAAAGTTCAGCAACGCAGGTAAACTTATATGGGGTACTTATTTTGGAGGTGATAGTACAGATGGCGGTGATGGAGTGGCAGTTGACCCGGGAGGTAACGTATATATAGTAGGCCAAACAAACAGTGGATCTGGCATAGCAACGGCTGGGGCGTATCAAATTTCTTATGGAGGGAGTGCTTACAGTGGTGCTGGCGATGCTTTTTTGGCAAAGTTTAATAGTAGCGGGGCAGTCGTGTGGTCAACTTATTACGGTGGCAAAAATATTGATGAAGGGGAAAGGGTGGCTACGGATGCCCTTGGTAATATTTATTTTTCGGGGATTACCAGCAGCTCTTCAAATGTTGCTACAACCGGAGCTTACCAGACTTCCTTCAGTGGTGTTACTGATGGATTTCTTGTTAAATTTAATAATTCCGGCTCCCTTCAATGGGCTACTTATTTTGGCGGAAGCGCTACGGACTATGCCGACGGTGTTTGCACTGACAGGTCAAATAATGTTTATATGACAGGGAGCACAAGAAGCAGCTCAGGTATTGCTTCCACAGGATCGTTTCTAACTTCCCTGACAGGATCATCCGAGGCATTCCTGGCTAAGTTCAACACTAATGGTAAAATACAATGGTCCACTTATTACGGCGATGGAAATCTCTGTACGGGTAGCAGTGTGGCCACTGACACATTTCAAAATGTTTACATGGCCGGCTCGACAACAAGTTACTATGGTCTGGCTACCCCAGGGGCATATCAGACATATAACTACAGTACATACGGCACGAATAGCAATGATAATGCTTTGGTAGTTAAATTTAACGGGAGTGGCTCACGCTTATGGGCTACTTATTATGGTGGAAACCATGCTGATGGAGCTTACAGCATTGCTGCAGACGACTCTGGAGACATTTATTTTACGGGCGAAGTAGAAAGTACTACTCATTTCGCTACCCCAGGCGCTTATCAGACTTCTTTAAATGATGTTGCCGGGGCATTTATTGTTAAATTCGGCCCTCCTGATGCAGGGATTGACTCTTTTTTTAAACCAGTGAGCAGCTGTAATAATATTCAGCAGGTTGCTGTGCAGCTAAAAAATTTCGGACAGATTGAAATTGATTCTGTAACCATATTTTTAACCATTAACGGCAAAACCCAAAAAAACTATACATGGACAGGCAAACTGCCGCCAGGAGACAGCACAAAAGTCGACCTGGGCAATTACACATTCATTGCTGGCTTTGATACATTAAGGTCATGGACTTACATGCCCAATGGGGATGAAGATATAAACCCAAAAAATGATACGTCGAAGAAGTTTGTCATCCAGATATACCCAACACCTGATGCTAACGCAGGGCCTGACACTACCCTATGTTACAAAGAAGTATATATGATGAAGGGATCAGGTGGCACTACCTATTTGTGGCACCCCGCCATATTTTTATCTTCTGATACCAATCCTAAAGCTGTAGCCATATTGCCTAATGCGGAAGCTTATGAACTGGTAGTAACCAATAAATACGGATGTGTTGACAGCGCACCCGTAATTTTAAAAATAAGGCCTAAGCTACAGGTGCAGGCATTTTCAACAGATTCAGTTTGTTATGGCCGCAATGCTATAATCTATGCCAAAGGCAGCGGAGGCGATAGCGCTCACTATGCGTTTACCTGGCCTTATGATAGCCTTACAGGGGACACTATTGTTAAAAAAGTTTTAAAAAGTGGTTGGCACAGAGTGGTGCTAACTGATAATTGCACACCAAATTCCACAACTGACAGCGTGTATATTTCTATAAAACCCGGGCGAAACGTCAGCATCTTAGCAATGAATGATACGGCATGTTATGGCCAGAATATAACAATGTATGCAAAAATAAGTGGAAAGGCCGGCACTAATTATTCTGTCTATTGGCCTAACGACAGCGTTGGAGGTGATACGGTTTCTAAAAATGTATATGTAAGTGGTTGGCACAATGTAATATTGAATGACAGTTGCAGTATAATTCCCTCCAGGGACAGCGTTTATATTGTTGTCATATCAAAACCAGACATAAAAGCTTTTGTTATGAAAGATACTGTATGCTATGGGCAGAGTGATGTCTTGTATGCTAAAATCGCTGGTGGAAACAACGCGCACTATTCTGTTTCCTGGCCAGAAGATTCCCTAAAGGGTGATACAATACAAAAGCAGATCTTCGTGAGCGAATGGCATAAAGTAATTGTAAATGGGAATTGCGGATCTGCCCCCGCCATTGATAGCGTCTTCATTTTCGTAAGGCCAAAATTGAATGTAACTGCTCTTGCTACCAGTACTTCAGTTTGCCTTGGCCAAAGTGTGACTTTATATCCAAAAGGTAGCGGTGGTAACAATAATCAGTATTCTGTTTCCTGGCCAAACGACAGTATTAGCGGTAGCGTTATCACAAAAAAA
Organism: Bacteroidota bacterium; assembly: GCA_013287095.1. The sequence goes on from JABDEJ010000036.1 coordinate 17,033, forward strand.
ATATTTGTGAGCGGTTGGCATAAGGTGGTCCTGACTGATAGTTGCTCCCTTTTTCCTGCAACCGACAGCATTTATATCAAAGTCAGGCCGAAATTGCAGGTGAATGCTTCCGCCTCCAATTCTCAGGTATGTTATGGCCAAAATGTAAGTTTTAGCGCTACGGGCAGCGGCGGGGATAGCCTGCATTATATTTTTTCGTGGCCTGATGATAACAATCGAAAAGCTGTTACATTCAGCGAACCCATATATACATCTGGCTGGCATAAAGTTATACTTACCGACAACTGTACAATCAATCCTGCAATAGATAGTGTTTATATTACTGTGAGGCCGAAATTGGGCGTAAATGCGCGGGCTTCAAATAATCCCATTTGTTATGGTAAAAATGAAACCTTTTCTGCTACAGGCAATGGAGGGGACAATGCCCATTATTCATTTTACTGGCCTGATGATACTATAAAAGGAGCAAATTTTACCAAAAAAATAGTCTCGAGCGGATGGCATATAGTAGTACTCAAAGACAGTTGCGGAACTGATTCTGCGATAGATAGTATTTTCATATTGATAAGGCCAAAACTACAGGTAAAAGCCTTTGCAATAACTGATACCGCATGTTATAGTCAATCTGTAAACCTCTATGCCAAAGGAACCGGTGGAGACAGTTTGCATTATTCATTTTACTGGCCAGGGGATAGCATCAGCGGGATTTCGATTTCAAAGAGGCTATTCGTGAGTGGATGGCACCGGGTAGTTTTAAAAGACAGTTGCTCATTAGCCCCGGCAACAGACAGCGTGTATGTTACAGTAAGGCCAAAACTGGTGGTAAAAGCTTTTGCATCAAGCTCTTCGGTCTGCCCCGGGAAACCGGTATCGCTATATGCAAAGGCAGTTGGCGGTAATAGCCTGAACTATTCTTTTTTCTGGCCGGGGGATGGGAAATATGGAGATACAATGTCCATAAAAGTATTCGCCAGCGGTTGGCATAAAGTAATTCTTAGTGACCAATGTACTAATAATCAGTCTATTGACAGCGTTTTTGTTGAAGTATTACCCCAAACCAAAGCATCATTCACTTGGTCGCCAAGGGTTATTATCGAAAACAATCCCATAAATTTTATTAATCAATCATCCAATGCTTCAGCCTATCTATGGACTTTTGGGGATTACGATAGCAGCAGGGTTCTTTCACCTGTTTATACCTTCAATGATTCAGGGTTATACAAAGTGACGCTTATTGCATACAGTTCCAACCCCTGCCCAAACGATACAGTTTATGCCAATATAAAAATCAACCCGGAGATCGTCATTTATGTTCCGAATGCTTTCAGTCCGAATGGAGATGGAACAAATGAATTATTTGGTATTTCAGGTTCTGGTATCAAAGACTATACATGCAGCATTTATAACAGATGGGGTGAATGCATCTTTAAAGGGTCAGGTGCCTGGGATGGCAGCTTTAGGGGCCAGATAGTGCCTGAAGGGGTATATCTATACCAGGTAAATGTAACCGATATATTGTTGCAACATCATTATTTGAGCGGAACAGTAACTGTTTTGAAATAAGAATGCAGGATTTCGATATAAAAATCTGACGGGCACCTTTAATTTTTCAAAACTTGTGCCTATCTTTGCGCCTCTTTTAAAAGAAATACCATGCAAGATCTTATCAAAGAAATACAAGAAGAGCATTTAAATACAACCGTTCCTGATTTTAAGGGCGGCGATACGGTTACCGTTCACTATAGAATCAGGGAAGGTAATAAAGAAAGGGTTCAGCCTTTTCAGGGCGTTGTTTTACAAGTAAAGGGTTCAGGAAATACCAAAACATTTACCGTTCGTAAAATATCAGATGGAATTGGCGTAGAAAGGGTTTTCCCTTTGTTCTCCCCTAACATTGAAAAAATCATCGTGAATAAAAGAGGCGCTGTACGTCGTGCACGCATTTTCTATCTGCGTGGCCTGCAAGGCAAAAAATCCCGTATCAAGGAAAAAAGAGTTTAGTGTTAAGTTGTTCAATAATTTTGCAGAAAAAGGCCGGGTACGGCCTTTTTTCGTTATGGTTATTTGATTAAAATGTTTTGAAAGCTGAATGATTTAAGCCTGCAAAACGTTATATCTTTGCAATAGGATATATTGAATTATCCAATCAAAATTTACAAGACTTTTCTTCATGTCAACCATCTGTACTGATGACTGTTGACTGCTAACTGTTGACTGAAACCTGATGACTGAAAATTACCTGTCAGAACTTAATGATGTACAACGAGAGGCCGTAGAACAAACGGAAGGGCCTGTGATGATCGTTGCCGGTGCAGGTTCGGGGAAAACACGTGTACTCACTTATAGGGTTGCACACCTCATAAATAAAGGTGTTGATCCGTTTCATATTCTTTCCCTTACGTTTACAAACAAGGCCGCAAGGGAAATGCGGAAAAGGATTGAAAAAATTGCCGGATCTGATGCCAGAAACCTCTGGATGGGTACTTTTCACAGCATTTTTGCAAGGATTTTAAGGTTTGAAGCCGCCAGGATCAATTATCCCAACAATTTTACGATATATGACAGTGAGGATTCAAAAAGTCTTCTGAAAACCATCATCAAAGAAGAAGGCCTGAACCCGGATATTTACAAAGCAGGTACGGTATTGTCCCAGATATCACTTGCCAAAAATAATTTCATTACGGTAGCAGCGTACCAGAGCAGCATGGAAATCCAGGCAAATGATATAGCCAATGGCAAACCCAAACTGGGCTTGCTTTATGAATTGTACGTAAAAAGATGTTTTACATCAGGAGCGATGGATTTTGATGACCTGCTGTTGAAAACCTACCAGCTTTTCAATGACAACCCTGATATACTCAACAAATACCAGCAGAAATTCAAATACATTATGGTAGATGAGTACCAGGATACCAATCATATCCAGTATTTGATCATTCGCAAACTTGCCGCCGCCAATAGAAATATAGCAGTGGTTGGAGATGATGCCCAGAGTATTTATGCCTTTCGGGGTGCCAATATCAAGAACATCCTGAATTTTGAAAAGGACTATCCTGAATTGAAAGTTTTTAAACTTGAGCAAAACTACAGGTCCACCAAAAACATCGTAGAAGCTGCTTCTGATGTCATAAAAAAGAACAAATACCAGATCAATAAGCAGATATGGACTGACAATGAATCCGGGAATAAGATCAAGGTATTTAAAGCGATGACTGACAATGAAGAAGGCGCTTTGGTTTCGCAATCTATCTATCAGGAAAAGATGCAGGCCAAAAATACCAACAGCGATTTTGTGATCCTGTACCGTACCAATTACCAGTCCCGTGCATTTGAAGAATCCCTGCGAAGATTAAACTTACCCTATAAGATTGTTGGTGGCGTTTCTTTTTATCAGCGTAAAGAAATAAAAGACCTCCTCGCCTATTTCAGGCTTGCGATCAATCCCCGGGACGAGGAAGCCTTTAAAAGGGTAATTAACTACCCGGCAAGAGGTATTGGAGATACTACAGTTAATAAGGTACTTCTCATGTCCAAACAGGAAGGGCTGAGTCTTTGGGATATTGTACAAACGCCTGAATTGTTTGGTTTTGATTCAAGGGTAAGAGCCGCTCTTACTGCCTGGAGTGAAATGATCCAACTCTTTCAAAAAGAAACTGAAACCAGGCCTGCTTACGATGCAGCCATGGAGATCGCCAAACGCTCCAATATTCTCAAACATTTATTTGAAGATAAAACTATTGAGGGCATTAACCGTTATGAAAACGTACAGGAACTCCTTGGTGCCGTAAAGGAGTTCACAGAACGCACAGATGTGGAGGACAAACATTTGGGCGTATTTATGCAGGATGTGGCACTCCTGACAGATGCGGATGAAAAAGACAATGACGAAGATAAAATAACCCTGATGACCATCCACCAGGCAAAAGGACTTGAATTTCCGTTTGTATATATCGTTGGATTGGAAGAAAACCTTTTCCCGTCCCAGATGAGCATGCAAAACAGGGAAGATCTCGAAGAAGAAAGACGTTTGTTTTATGTCGCACTCACCCGCGCCAGGCAGGCCGTATTTTTATCCTTTGCCATGCAGCGCTTCAGATGGGGAAGCATGGTTCATTCAGAAGCAAGTCGCTTTATTGATGAAATAAACCCCAAATTCCTGGATTACCAGGTCAAAACCGCGAAAGAAGATCACGAACCTATGGTAGCTTATACTTCACCAAAACCTTTAAAGGTTGCCCCCAAACCCGTTGCCTATCAACCGGCTTCAGATTTTGCTCCGGGAGATGTAAGCGGGCTCCAGATTGATATGAAGGTGGAGCATAACAGGTTCGGTATGGGAAAGGTTGTATCGGTTGAAGGTAAAGGAGAAGATAAGAAAGCATTGATCTTTTTCGATGGGATTGGCGAGAAGCAAATCCTGATAAAATATGCCAAAATGAAAATATTAAGTTAATTTCGCTCTGTTCTTTAATACATTCCTAACATTATATGAAATACAATACCGCACGTGAAGAATTAAAATATCCCGAATATGGCCGTGTCGTGCAAAAAATGGTGGACCACATGAAAACCCTGCCCGACCGTGAACAAAGAACCAAGGCAGCCAGTACCATTGTCAATATTATCGTTACACTCAATCCTGTGCTCAAGGAGCAGTCAGAATACAAGCATAAACTCTGGGACCACCTCTATTTTATCGCTGATTTTGACCTGGATATTGAAGCGCCTTTTCCGCCTCCACCCCCACCGGAACTTGTTTCAAAACCCACAAAACCAGCCTATTCCAGCAATCATATCAAGTATCGCTTTTATGGTAAGAACGTGGAGCGAATGATTAATAAGGCCATAGAAATGGAAGAAGGCCCCGATAAAAAGGCTTTCGTAAATGCCCTGGCTTCCTATATGAAAATGGCTCATAGGGTCTGGAATGAGGACAAAGTGCCTGATGAGATTATCATTCAGCATATTAAGGAGTTTACCAGGGGAGCTATTGTAGTCACTGAGATCAACGAATTTGCGGCCCATAATGAAAACTTCAATCCCAAGCCGAAGCAAAACCAGCAAAATAGTGGTGGCGGGAAACATAAAAAGAAGAAACCCTTCCGTAGAAATAATTAATGATCATGGAAGCTTTCGAGATAAACGGCCCCGTAAAGCTCAAAGGTGAAATTACCCCGCAAGGGGCTAAAAATGAAGCCCTTCAGATATTAGCTGCGGTATTGATGACCGATGAAACCGTCACTGTTCATAATATTCCCGATATCAGGGATATTCAAAAGCAA
>JABDEJ010000037.1 GCA_013287095.1 Bacteroidota bacterium
AAAGACCTTAATAATTGCTTGACATTTTGTTGTTTTATAGGAATGTCTTAAATTGCACCCACTATCAAAGAAATTAACAAAAAAAATGAAACAAAGTTTACTAATCCTCAGCCTGATTATATTAGGTGTAGGACAGGCTTTCAGCCAAAATTATTATTACTATACCAGTCCAGGTTCCACTCCACCTTTTAACTGGGAAGAGAATAGTAAAACTGCTACCGCGGCTACTCTTATTGCTGCGCCGGCAAACGATGTGCTTTCAAGCGCTCAAACCATCCCTTTTAGCTGGTCATTTTATGGTCAGACTGTAACCAGTTACAAAGCAAGTGACAATGGATATATTACATTTGACCCAAATGCAACAAAAAGCTATCCAAACAGTGTTGCATTGCCAGATACAGCCTCAGCAGCACCCAAAAGCGCTATTTTTGCATTATGGACTGATCTAAGTATCCCTTCAATTCCGGCAGGTGAAACAGCTATTGGCCCAGCAGTATTATCCTGGACTTATGGTACAGCTCCTAACAGGGTACATGTCATTGAGTGGGCTTATGCTGGCAAACAAGGCGTGGCCTTAAGTGGATCAAATGAATTTATCTTTTGTATCCAACTATATGAAGGCGGGGGGTTTGATATCGTCCACACTCTTGACATTGGAGCTATCAATAATGCCGTGATAGGTGTTCAAAATGGAGATGGCACTTTAGGTAAAATGGTAGACGGAAGCCCATATTTAGGGGCTATTAATCCAACAGGCTCAGGTGCAAATGCTGCTGACATTGTATATACATTTAAATATGGCGTTCAACCAGTACTTGATGCGGCTCTCACAGCTAATGTAACCTCACAAAATAGTTATTTCAGGAGAACGGTGCCTACATTTGTAAATAATGACAATTCGGTGGTAATATCAGGATCCATTGTCAATAATGGAGCTGTACCCATAACCAGTGTCACATTTAACTATACTGTAGATGGAGGCCCAATTCAAACTGATAAATTAACGGGTATAAATGCGCAACGCAGCGGAGGAACAGCAAGTTTTTATAACAGCAAGTTTTACACTGCTACAGGACCTGGTCAATTTCATAACGTTAATATCTGGATAAGTAATTTCAATGACTCACTCGTAAATCACGAAACAGGCAAAGATTCCTTATCACAGCAAATATTTGTTATAAATGGTGGAACATTTAACATTACAAAACAACCACTTATCGAGGAAATTACTGGGGCCTGGTGTGGATTTTGCCCTGACGGGCACTTAGATGCCACTGCAATTATTAATGAAAACCCTCAAGTGATTGTGGTGACCCAGCATACCACTGATTCCATGATGACAAGCAACAGTGCTGATTTTGCCAATTTCTTTGGGCAAGGATTGGAAGCCGCGCCTTTTGCTACCATAGACAGGCATTATTATACCGATGATGCCACCATTCAGGCTGCTCAGGCTTCTCTTGCGTTTGATCGTTCTTATTGGTCAGAAGGCGTTAATGATCAGCTCAATACTTCAAGCATACCTGTTTCACTTGAAATACCAACCAAGACATGGGATTCTACAACAAGGACAATAACTTTTACGGTTACTGGTAGTTTCAAGGATTATGCAGGCGGCAACCTCATGTTGAATGCTTATGTATGTGAAGATAGTTTAAGGGGCTCTAATTCTGAACCTTATACAAACCAGTTTGGATGGAACCAACACAACTACTACAGTAAACTCTGGACACCTGCAGTTATCAATGCTCCTACCAGCCCATTATATAACGAACCGGCAAGTATGATAGGATACAAACACAACCACGTGGTCCGCAAAGCATTGACCGGTTCATGGGGAGTTCCATTAACAGGTACCAACCCTGCCATTGCAACGCCAAACCAGACTTTTACCAAAACCTTTACCTACACCATGCCTAAGGAAACCAAGGTAAAATATCCAGGAGAAAAGGCAGCTATTGATGATTTTTATTCAACAGTACCAGGAAGAGGTAATAACAAACCTGATATGACTTATCTTGTAGCTTTTGTTTCGTGCTACAACGCTACCGATCCTACTTATAATGAAATATTGAATGCTACCCAACAACCACTATTTGGCTGGAGCGCGGGTGTGGCAAAATATAATGTAAATATTGATAAGATCAGCATGTACCCAAATCCAGCATCAAGCAGCACAAACATTGAATACACTTTGACTAAGTCAACAGACCTTACCATTGAAGTATATAATGTGATGGGCCAGAAAGTACAGACAGTATTGTCAGGCAACCAGGTTGCAGGTCTTCATACCATCAGCATGGATGCAAGTCACTTAAGCAATGGGCTTTACTTTGTAACCTTTATCAGCAATGGCTCAAAAACCACAAAACAACTGATGATCCAGAAATAAGAAGTTTCATTTTTTAGATTTTAAATTTGTTAAAAAAGCCCTCTGGAAACAGGGGGCTTTTTTTGTGTCCTCGTCATTTCGACCCTCCTTGTCATTTCGACCCTCCTTGTCATTTCGACGATAGGAGAAATCCCCCTCCTTGTCATTTCGACCCTCCTTGTCATTTCGACGATAGGAGAAATCCCCCTCCTTGTCATTTCGACCCTCCTTGTCATTTCGACGATAGGAGAAATCCCCCTCCTTGTCATTTCGACCCTCCTTGTCATTTCGACGATAGGAGAAATCTCCCTCTTTGTCATTTCGACCCTCTTTGTCATTTCGACCCTCCTTGTCATTTCGACGATAGGAGAAATCTCCCTCTTTGTCATTTCGACCCTCCTTGTCATTTCGACGATAGGAGAAATCTCCCTCCTTGTCATTTCGACCCTCCTTGTCATTTCGACGATAGGAGAAATCTTTTTCACTATCATTTCGAGCGCAGCGAGAAATCTGATAAAAGAGCCAATATTATCATTTAAAGAATATCTATTTTTGCTTTATGACAGGCCATAACTATTATACATATATCACCACCAACCCTGGGAAAACAACACTTTATATCGGTGTTACCAATAATCTGTTAAGGAGATTATCAGAACATTTTGATAATGCAGGACAGCCAGAAACTTTTGCTGGACGTTATCATTGCTATAACCTGATATATTATGAATTAACAAGCGATGTAAATATTGCCATTGCCCGTGAAAAGGAAATTAAAAAATGGAATAGAAAAAAGAAGGAAGACTTGATTAGAGCATTAAACCCCGAATGGAAATTTTTGAATAGTGAAGTTTGATGATGGTATCTGGCTCTTCAAAACGATTTTTTCTAAAGGCCTCAATCAGATTTCTCGCTGAGCATTCGGGTTTTCGCTACTGCCTCAATCAGATTTCTCGCTGCGCATTCGGGTTCTCGCTACTGCCTCAATCAGATTTCTCGCTGCGCATTCGGGTTCTCGCTACTGCCTCAATCAGATTTCTCGCTGCGCTCGAAATGACAGTTAAGGAGATTTCTCCTATCGTCGAAATGACAAAGGGGGGAATCGAAATGACAAAGAGGAGGATCGAAATGGACAAAGAGGGAAACTGAAATGACAAAGGGGGGGAATCGAAATGACGAAGATGGGAACTGAAATGACATGTGCGTCAGCCAATTATCACAACTTGTCCCGAGCTTTTCGGGATCATCACATTGCCTAATTGTCTAATTTTTTACCTTCACACTATCCTTCCTTGGTATGGTATCCATATCAATAGGAATGCCTTTCAGATAGTCGTCCATGTTACGGAGCATGGCGTCCACGCTTTGGTTGTAATGCGTCCAGCGCTCCTTGATTCTCCTGGTGGAGGCTTCGGTATTGGCAACCAATATTTTGAGTTTTAATTCGTAATCAGCTTTTTCGGCATTTAAAGAATCTATTGTGCTCTTGGAAGCAGCCTCCAATGAAGGCTTGCCCTGCAAATGCTTTAATTTATCTGTAACGATCCTGATCTTCCGGTTCAGGTCAAACTTGTGTATTTCCCTTTGTTGTTTGATGTAATCAAGGGCAATTTGCAGTGACCTTTGGGATTCCTGTTTTACCCTCTCTTCTTTTATTCCACCCGTACAGCTATATAAAAGCATGAATATCAATCCGAATATTATTGATCCCCTTCTATTCATTGCCTGATCTTCTTTTATGTTTATGTGTGTTTGTTTTGATCTTTGAAACCAGTCCTTTAATACGTTTGCCCCTCAATAGCCCTAATGCCTTATCTTTTTCACTCACATCTAAAGGCCCCAATGTTACCTTATAACATTCATGCCCTTTGAAGTTCAGTTTCAGTATAGAAACGCCCGGAACCTTATTGTGGTTCAGATATTTTTCAAGGTTATAGGCACTGTTTTTAAGACGGAAAATCCCTGCCTGAATCATGAATTCTTTATTGGTGGCCTTAGTGCCATCTAAGATTTTAATTGGTTTGGCACATGCTGCGCTATCCTTCGTAAGAGAATCCGTGTTTAGTCCATCCTTATTCTTTATTTCTTCAGGTGTTGCCAATTCCACTTTTACCTGTGCAATCCCGCAATTCATAAGCCTGATCTTTCTTGCAGCAGCATAAGAGAGGTCAATGATACGCCTTTTACGATGCGGGCCACGGTCATTAATCCTGACTATTGCAATCCTGTCGTTTTTCAGGTTGGTCACCTTCAGATAAGTACCAAAGGGATAGGTTCTGAAGGCCGCAGTAAAACTATCGTTACATAACCTTTCTCCACAGGCAGTGCGGCGATGGTTTGCTTTTCTTCCATAATAAGATGCAATGCCGGTACGCGGCAATTGGTTATCCGCATAAGAGTAGAAAACGAACAACAAAAACGCAGAAATAAGGATTGGATTTTTCATGGTTCCCCTTTAGAGGAACGCCAAAAATAAAACATTTTGGGCAGGTTGATGCCATTTTGCTCTTTTAGCCGATGCAATCTTTGCGTGTTTTCCCCTTTGCGTTCTCTGCGTGAAATGTCTAAAGCAAATACTCTGAAAACAAAGCAAACCGCAAATAACTTCGCAAAGAACACAAAGGGCTTCCTACCAACCTAATTTGTCAAATTTGTCCTTCTTCTGGATAAAATACTGCCAGACAATACTATGGTTGTAAACACCCGTCCGGTTTGGATTGTGGACTTTGAGTCTGGCTTCCTTGCGTTTGCGGAACCAATGTCTCAACCCGCCATAAAACTCGATATGCGCTTTAAAAATAGCTTTGTATTCTTTGGTATTCCCTGTCATTAAGGCACGGATAGATGCAATATTATCTAATAAAATCCTGAAAATGATCCTGCCCCAGATATTTCCGGTGGTCATGTTTTTTACCATCATGATCAGGCCGTTTTTGTAATTACGGAACACTTTTGCAGGGCTTCCATAAGAGATAATGTGCCCGCCGACATGATAGACTACTGCTTCCGGACAAACCATAACCTTGTGTCCGGCATTTTTTACACGCCAGCTCAGGTCAATATCCTCCATGTGGGCATAATATTCATTGTCAAACCCACCGATGCCGTGATATATCTCGGACCTGATAAACATGCACGCACCTGAACACCAGAACACCTCACGAATATCGTCATACTGGCCCGTATCTTCCTCTACAGTAAAAAAGATCCTGCCACGGCAGAAAGGATATCCATATCGATCAATATATGCCCCTGCGGCACCGGAATATTCGAAATGGGTTTTTTGGTTGTAAGATTTGATCTTCGGCTGGCAGATGCCGATAGATTTATCGCTATCCATGAGGTTTATGATCGGATCAATCCATCCTGGGGACACTTCCACATCGGAACTGATCAGCACATAATATTTTGCCTCTATAAAAGGCAGCGATTCCACATATCCGTTCGTGAACCCCTTATTTACAGGCAACCTGATAATATTAACTTCTTTGAACCGCTCCTGCAAAAATTCGTAAGTCCCATCCGTTGATGCATTGTCAACTACATAAACCTGCGAATAAGAAGTCTTTGTTTCCAGGATAGGTGGCAGGAATTTTTCAAGCAGGTCCTTCCCGTTATAGCTCAATACTACAATGGCCAGTTTGGGGATTGCTTTAGGTTCTGTTTGCGACAAAATTTCAGGGATACTTAAAAAAAGACTGCAATATTACTACTTAGTTTAGTTTTTACCGCAAAGGGCGCAACGGTATCGCAAAGCAGCAAAGTTCTCATTAGCTTACTTGCTATTCGCTTTCGTTACTGTTGACTGTTGACTGCTAACTGTTGACTGTTTTCTCCTATCTTTGCACCTTTAAATTTTATAGATTATTATGAACTACGATCTTATAATTATTGGCAGCGGCCCGGGTGGTTATGTTGCAGCTATCAGGGCATCTCAAATGGGTTTAAAAGTGGCCATTATTGAGCGTGAATCGCTGGGTGGTATTTGCCTCAACTGGGGTTGTATCCCTACAAAAGCTCTTTTAAAATCAGCCCAGGTTTTTGAATATATCACCCATGCCAAGGATTACGGGATAAACGTCGCCGAATACAGCGCAGATTTTAACAGCGTGGTTCAGCGTTCCCGTGGCGTGGCCGATGCCATGAGCAAGGGCGTAGCTTTCCTCATGAAAAAAAATAAAATTGATGTGATCATGGGCGTGGCAAAGCTCACCAAAGATAAAAAAGTAGAAGTAAGCGACCCAGATGGCAAGAAACAAACCTACGAAGCCAAAAGCATTATCCTGGCTACAGGAGCACGAAGCCGCGACCTTCCAAATATCAAAGCAGATGGTAAAAAGATCATAGGCTACCGCGAAGCGATGGTATTGCCAAACCAGCCGAAAACCATGCTCGTCATCGGTTCCGGTGCTATTGGTTCTGAATTTGCATATTTCTACAATGCTATTGGCACAAAAGTAACTTTAGTAGAATTTTTGCCGGATATCCTTCCAAGGGAAGATGAAGAAGTTTCCAAACAAATGGCCAGATCCTTTAAAAAACAAGGCATCACAGTGATGACAGATTCATCTGTAGAATCTGTTGATACAAAAGGTGATATTTGTAAAGTAACCATCAAAACTAAAAAAGGAACTGAAGTAGTTGAATGCGATATCGTTTTATCCGCTACCGGTATTATGCCAAATACGGAAAACCTTGGCCTTGAAGACCTGGGAATCAAAACCGAAAAAGGAATTGTAACAGTAGATGATTTTTACCGCACCAATGTGGAAGGCATCTATGCCATTGGTGATATCGTGAAAGGACCTGCTTTAGCACACGTTGCATCAGCTGAAGGGATCATTTGTGTTGAAAATATTGCGGGCATCAACCCGGAACCGCTTGACTATGGCAATCTTCCATCTTGTACCTATTGCCAGCCGGAAGTAGCCTCTGTGGGCATGACTGAAAAGCAAGCGAAAGAAGCAGGATACGAATTAAAAATCGGAAAATTCCCATTCTCAGCCTCCGGAAAAGCCAAAGCTGCCGGAACACCTGATGGATTTATCAAAGTCATTTTCGATGCGAAATACGGCGAATGGCTGGGTGCGCATTTTGTAGGCGCCGGCGTTACCGAACTCATAGCTGAAGCCGTAGTAGCACGCAAATTAGAAACCACAGGCCACGAGATCATTAAATCCGTACATCCACACCCTACGATGAGCGAAGCGATCATGGAAGCCGCAGCGGCAGCGTATGGAGAAGTGATTCACTTGTAAGAGTGAGAAGTGAGAGGTAAGATGTGAGAAGTGGCAGAGGCTGTCATTTCGAGCGGAGGAACAGAGCGAGAAATCTAATACTGGCAAACTATCAGGAGTTTACGCATCCTCGATCCGTGTCCCACCGAAAACTATTTTGCGCCAGCCAATTATCACATCATCGCAACTTGTCCCGACTTAATCGGGATTAACACATCATCACATCGCCCTCACGCAAACTCCCCCTGCCCTGCCAAACTCAACCCGGCTTCCTGGGCCTGTAAATAATTCAGCATCTTCACAAAAGCCAATCCCCGGTGACTGATTTTGTTCTTTTCATCTAAAGACATTTCAGCAAAGGTTTTATCGTATCCTTCGGGTTGAAAAACAGGGTCATACCCAAAACCGGAGGAACCTCTTTTTTCTTTTGTAATGGTACCGTTAACGACGCCTTCAAACAACCATTTCTTTCCTAAAAATATGAGATAAATCACAGTTCGAAACCGGGCTTTTCGGTTTTCTGCTGAAGTCATATTTTTAAGCAACAGGTTCACATTGTCATCAAAAGTGGCTCCTTCACCTGCATATCTTGCTGAATAAACACCTGGCGCACCGTTTAAGGCTTCCACTTCCAGCCCGGTATCATCGGCAAAGCAATCCAACCCGGTTTTTCTAAAGATAGTATAGGCTTTTTGGGTAGCATTTTGCTCAAGGGTAGTACCTGTTTCCGGGATCTCGGTTTCGTATCCTATCTCGTTCAGGCTTTTAATCTCCAGCCAATCGGGCATCAAAGATTTGATCTCTTCAGCCTTATGATTATTATGTGTGGCAAATGCGAGTTTATGTTTTATCATAATCCATATATTTCTTTTAGTCCCTGCCAGAGCAGTTTTTTCTTTGCACTATCGGCCGAAATTTTTGTTAAGGAAGTGTTACAAAGGACTCTTTTGCTGTTAATATTATAAATCTCTCCTTCAGAAATTCCATGAGGGAGATAATTTCGGTCAACTCCGAATGCTATAACAAAATCAGAAGCAGATTGTGCGGCAATATCTGCCCAATTTACATTTTGCTGGCCGCCAAGATGTAAGCGGGAGAGATTATCAAATGAAAGTCCTGCGGCCTTTAATACCTGGTCAAGAAAAACTTTGTCTGCCTCGGGGATGGCGTCGTCACCGATATAATTAAAGACCAGGAGGGTGGACGACTGAATACCACTAAATACAAGATCAGCATTTTTTTGATAAGCAATAGCCTCTTCACTAATACGATTTGCGTCGTCTGATGATTTCAATCCGTATTTTTTTTGCCTGATCCTGTAAACCTCGTCAGTGAACAAAGCATTTAAAAACGAAATATCCGGTTCAAAATTGTCGGTCATGTTTCTCAATTATCGTCTTACGAAATTAGTCAATACACATCCTATTTAGTTCCGATTGGTGTAAAATTCCATCATTTTTATCTATTAATATTTTGTGTTGAAATATTTAAACCGAAAGTGAGCTAAATTGCATGGTTTTTGCGCCAATGCTTGTTTTAAAATAAACCATGAAAACAAACTACTTATACATTTCATTGGTACTGCTGTTGGGCCTGGTTTGCTCATGCAGCCGCCAGGTTACAAGCCTGAATTCATCTTCGCAGCTTAAGACGGTGTCTTTGCCTGCAACTAAACCCGTTACAGTAAACCAGAGTTATATCCATTCTGAGCCTAATGAAAACCCTAAAAATCTCACTAGGACTTCTGGCGCATCAACTAAAACATTGGTAGTAGCTAAACTTGTGGCTTTAACCAGGAAGCCAGGTATTAATAAAATCCTGAAAAAAGGCACACAAACTATTGTATCATTGGCATTAAAGCAGTCTGACAATCCGATTTTATCTCAAAAATATACTACTGATAAAGGCTACCCGCAGATCAATAAGGCCGGTTTTATTTTTATAGCGGCCGGTATTTTGGGCTACTTTTTAAAATTAATCCTGGTAGCATGTATCATCTGCGCAGTAATTGGATTAATCGTGCTGATATCACCACTGTTTCGCAAAAGGTATTAGGAATAGCTTTATTCCTCTTTTATCAGATACAACTTATTGTCTTCAACCAGATAAAGCATTGGAGCCACCTGAATTTTCGGGTATTCTTTCCGCAGCCTCTCCACTTCACTCAGAATAAAGTCAATCTCATTATGGATTTCATACATAGGTTCAAAACGCATAAACTGTGATTCAGCGCGATCGGCATCCCAGCCGGCCATATCTACCAGTCCCTTGATAAATATATCCTTGCGGTCCTGAAGGTTTACCATCCCACAGTTATTGTGTCCGATGAGGGCGATATGCCCTAATTGACCAATCGCAATGGCGTAGGAAACTTTGAATTCACTATATCTGAGATTTGCCCCGCCTGATCGTATAATAAATGCAAAATTATCCGGTATATGAAGATGCTTACGATTGTCCATACACATCCCGATAAGAAGTTTCGCATTCTTGTATGTATCCAATGGCTTAATTTCATTATGATACTCCAATAATAAACCTATCGGGGTGTCCCTGTACTCTGGCGGTATGTCATCTGATGTGGCTATGCTTATAAGTCGGTCCATTAAAATTAAGTTTTGATTTTTTGAGTTATTGAGTGACGCTTTACGATACGAAAACAATGATTTCATAAAGTCCAAAACTCCCGCAAAACTAAAATAAATTGACCGAACCTTGCCTATGAATCTTAAGCAATCGCTTCAGGCTCCTTCATGATTTTGCTGGCTATCCAGGCAAACAAGCCTTGCACAAGGCCAAATGCAATGCCAAACACAGGCCCAATTACGATCATTCCAATCCTGGGATGATTATGAAAGGGGTTATTTTTCATATTTGCCATCATTGGATGATTATCGATATAGGCAGCGTAAAACATAACATGAAACCCTACGATATACACACAATTAACAAGGCTTACCATGAATCCTGTTAAAAAATACTTACCACTGGCATTTTTTGCGATGAAATACGCGTTAATAAGGAATATAACAAGCCAAAAAACCCATTCAATATTTTCAGGGATCCAAAAAACTGTTGCTATCGCCATTGCCAATCCAAATAAGGAAAGCAGAAAAATAAGTTTCCAGTTCATGATGTATGTTTTTTAAATGGTTAAAAATAACTGCTTTTGCAGCAGTTTCTAAGCCAAAATTAAACATTCCTGAAAACCAGCCAAATTTATTTTGAAGCATGCTGGGTACTCCTGCCTAATCCCTAACGACTAACGCCTCGATAGTTTCCTTCACTTCTTCCATCAACCATAATGGTGTGGAAGTGGCTCCGCAGATGCCAACGGTATCGTTTTCACCAAACCATTCCTTCTGAATCTCACCGGGTGAAGAAATGAAATAAGAATTGGGGTTGAATTCTTTGCAAACACCATAAAGCACCTTCCCGTTTGAGGATTTGGTGCCTGATACAAATATGATCTTATCGAAATTCTTTACGTACTCACGCAATTCAAGGTCACGGCTGGAAACCTGCCTGCAAATAGTATCGTTAAAATCTACTTGTATGCCTTTTTCAAGCATCCTATCCCTTATTTTATAGAGATTTCGGGTATCTTTTGTTGTCTGGCTGAAAAGGGTAATGCGTTTAGGCATCGTGTCCAGATCAAGTTCTGCAATATCCTGAAAAACCACAGCATCGCCTTTTGTCTGTCCCATTAGAGCCTTTACTTCTGCATGGCCATGTTTCCCGTAGATATATACCGGAGATTCAATCCCATCTTTATCGTAAGATTCCTTTACACGGTTCTGTAGTTTTAATACCACTGGGCATGAGGCGTCAATAAGCTCAATATCATTTTCCAGCGCCATTTTATAGGTTTCAGGTGGTTCGCCATGCGCACGGATCAAAACCTTTTTTCCATGAAGTTCAGGCAATTCATCATGACTGATCGTTACCAGGCCCTTCTTTTTAAGACGTTCTACTTCCTCATCATTATGCACAATATCCCCAAGGCAATAAAGGATTCCGTCTTCGTCAAGGATGTCTTCTGCCATTTCAATGGCATATACTACCCCGAAACAAAACCCGCTTTTCTTATCTATGGATACGCTTAAAGGCAAAATGTTATTTTTATTATACTTCAAAGTTAAGGAAAATTTGAAAATGAGGCAATAAGACAATTGGGCAATGACTCCTTCGTCAGCCAATTTTTTAATCTTCAATCTTTTAATTGCCTTTTCCGAAAAAATCCTCAATTTCTTTAGCCATTCCAATTTCTTCTCGCCTGATGAGTTCATTAAATGCTGCCTCATGGTCCAGTTCAAATTCAGGTTGGCCGGTGCGGCGCAAAAGCCTGTTCAGGGCAAAAAACATCCCGTTGTCTTCAGCATAACTGTACAAATAGCGTGAATTTTTAAACTTCCCAAAAAACTCCAGGAAACTGTAGGGTATTTTATCCCCGGTGAATTCAAAAAAGGATTCGATATCGCTTTCATTAACCAGATTTAGCTGTTCATAAAACTGGTCTGCTATTTCTCTTCTTGTCTTAATAATATGACGGTCCAATAACATTTCCAACAAAACATGGCCTACAAAAAACAACCGGATCCCTGGTTGATTAAGTCCGTGTACTTCAAATTCCTTTCTAAGTCTTTTGGAATGTTTTACAAACAATTCCGAATTATGAAATTGTGCATCTGCCGCGAAATGCTGCTGATATCCTTCCCAAATCTGATTAACATTTTCGTTTTCTACCGGAAATAATTGACTTTCAGCCCGCCAGCCGCGTTTTGAAATATTTACCAGGTCTGGCAATGCCAACCCGAAATTGTAATTTGGATTGTCTTTTTTATGGTCAATCAGGAAATGCGTGAGGTAATTCATTTAATCATGAACGCTATTAAGCAAAAAATATTTCCAAAATTGTTTGTAATTTAAAACAAAGCCTTAACTTTATCGTTGGTTTTTAAGTTAAAACTAAGCTAATAACTTATGTGTAATCTATTTAAATCACTTGCGTTTGTGCTGACAATATCCTTGTTTTGGGCAAACATTTCCCACGCCGAATCCGGTCAATTATTTGGAAAAGACAGTGCTTCGATACAGAAAAAAAATCGTCCATTTTACGGTTTCTACAGTCTGGATTATGGGGTAAGCTGGACAAATTCTTCACCGGGCTTAAACAATTGGCTAACTCATGAAGGGTATGTGCCTACGGGCGGCAATCAGTCCATTTATGGCTTTACCGAAACATTTTTCTCTGCCAAATGGATGTGGGAAGGTGCGTATATCGGACTCGAAAACCACGGATTTGGAAATGCTGCTTCAATGGGAAATTTTTCAATTGGCGCCGGGCACTATATTTTTAATACAAAGTTTTTCAGTGTATATGGGGGACTTAATTTCGGTGTAAATTCTTTTTACCTGTATCCAAACCAAACAACGATAGGTGATTTTGGAAAATATAACCAGCCATCTGGTTCTTATTTTGAGCAGGATGCCTGGCTTGTTAACCCTCATATTCTAATTTACAGGAACGCTACTAAAAACCTTTCGGCACGTCCCGGCCACATAAATGCTATTGGCGCGGGCATTGAAGCAGGGTTCAACCTCGCATTTTCTCAAAGCGATTGGACATACGGATATTCAAAAAGCAACCCATATTCCGCCACGACTGTATCGGGTATCCCAAATGCCAGTTTTAATGGCTTTTATGTAATGGGAAGAATCGGTTGGTTTTTTGGAAGGAACTGATCAATTACGAATTAAGAATTAGGAACCCGAAGGCTCGCAATTACAATTAAGAATTTTCAGCTTCAGCTACCTCTCACTTCTTGCTTTTCATTTCTTACCTCATACTTCCCACTTCTTGCCCTTTTCTTCCTATTTTTGAACCATGTTTCGTTTAGATAGATCTTACGGTAAAGGCCATAAGCATGAAAATGCGGAAAAGGATTCTGCGTATTGGAAAACAAAAACCGTGGATGAAAGGCTCGCAGCGGCAATGTACCTCAACAGCATCGCCTATAATTTCGACATCAACAACCCTCCCCGGATGGATAAAACAATTTTCAGTTGCCGAAAGCATAAGATAAAATGAGTGTAAATCTGAACGAAGATTTTCAGGATATTCTTCGCTGCCTTAATTCTTCTGGTGTAGATTACCTGATTGTAGGAGGATATGCAGTTATTTATTACGGACATTCCCGAACAACTGGCGACATTGATATCTGGGTCAGGAAATCAGAAGCCAATTATTTAAAAATAAAGTCTGCTTTCTATAAATTTGGCCTGTCTGTTTTTGATATGACCTTTGAAAACTTTCTTTCAGACCAAATGGATGTTTTCTCTTTTGGAAGGTCGCCTGTTTCTATTGATATACTGACAGAAGTAAAGGGCCTTGAATTTGAAGATGCCCTTTTGAATGCTGTAAGCGCCACATGGGACGATGTACCTGTGAAAGTTATTGATTTTAAAGATCTTATAATAACAAAGAAAGCCTCAGCCAGACACAAAGACCTTGATGATCTTGAAAATATAAAGGAGCCGGATTGAAAGAATTCCTTCAGTATTTAATTATCCAGCGCCACTAAAGCCTTCTTAAAATCATTTATGTTAGTTTGTGCAACTGAAATGGTAACGGATTGATTTGATAATATGGAGACTGGTGTGAAAGATGCCCATAGGTTATTATCCTTCACTCCTATTGCCACAACGGTACAAGGTAGCCCAAGAGGGGCATAATTATATGGAAACAGGTTTCCATTAGAATACACATGAACCATTGAATTTATCCCTTTGAATATGAGGTACACATCCATGTTTTGATTGTAATCCGACAAATTGAAACCAGGGTACACTGTTAAAGTTGTCTGTTTGAAAGTTGAAAAATAATTGGGATCATCACTGTTGCACCAAGATCCTCTTTGTACAGGATGGGCAAAACTATATAGCGTAAAAAGGTATGAAGATGAAAAATTTACGAGCGAATCCGCATGGGTCGCTACAGGTGTGACCCAGTTATTAGTGGTAGAATCCATCACAAATGCTTGCATGGCCGAATCCTGTCCGTTAGAAGGCTGCTGCACTGCAATTGATTTTTTACTTGCAAGATTAAGGATAAGAGTATCGGGTGTATTAATTTGTTCAGCCCTGATAAAAAACTCCCCCCTGAAACCAATGGGGCTCCATTGCCCAGCATGGGCGGTATAGCCGACACCAGCATGTCACTCTTTTTGTAAATATCTTTGAATTCGATAGTTACAGTACCCGAAACCGGTTTGTTGTTAAAATCAACAAAACTATTTGGACTTATGGTAACCTTGGTACCTTGCGAAGTAATAAAACTCCCGCCTGTTACACTATTAATTTTATAAAACTGCGATTGAACCCCATTCTTCGCATAAAAATCAATTAGTGAAGCGTATGTGACGGATGACGATGCAGGAGTATCAGGTTTTTTGCAAGACAAAACTATCATAGATAATACGCAAAAACATACAATGGATAGGGTTTTAAAAGCTGGTGTTTTCATTCTTTGGTTTGTTAATTTAAATCACTAAACGGCTTATTAAAGATCCTATTATGTGGGTCATTGTATTTTTTTGATATTGGCTCGTTATTTGAGACTCTTTTCCACTCTTCGCTCTCTTGCTCCCGCACTTCTTTCCGCTCTCTTTTCTTATCTTCGCCCTTCTATTTAAACAATGGCACAAGTAAAAGATTTTATCTCCGAACTCCGCTGGCGCGGCATGCTTCATGACATGACTCCAGGCGCAGAGGCACAACTTAAAAAAGAAGTTACCACAGGCTATATTGGCTTTGATCCTACGGCAGATTCGCTACATGTGGGCAACTTGTTCCAGATCATGATACTGAAGAACTTCCAGTTGGCAGGTCACAAACCATTGGTACTGGTGGGTGGCGCTACAGGTATGATAGGTGACCCATCGGGAAAATCTGCTGAACGAAACCTGCTTGACCAGGAAACACTTGAACATAATATCAACGCTCAGAAAAAGCAATTAGAGCAATTCCTTGATTTTGATTGTGGCGCCAACTCGGCCGAGATCGTCAACAATTATGACTGGTTTAAAAATTACAATGCCCTTGATTTTTTGCGTGAGGTTGGCAAGCATATCACGGTAAACTACATGATGGCCAAAGACAGTGTTCAAAAACGCCTCGAAACCGGGATATCATTTACTGAATTTAGTTATCAGCTCATACAGGGTTACGATTTCTACTGGTTATACGCCAATAAAAACTGCAGGCTGCAAATGGGAGGCAGCGACCAGTGGGGCAATATCGTTACTGGTACCGAACTTATCCGCAGGATGAGTGGCGGCGAGGCTTTTGCTTTAACCAGCCCATTGGTAACCAAAGCAGATGGTTCCAAATTTGGAAAAACCGAAGAAGGAACGGTTTGGCTTGATGCTGCCAGGACTTCTCCTTACAAGTTTTACCAGTTCTGGCTGAATACTACTGACGAAGATGCTGCAAAATATATACGGGTGTTTACCTTGATGCAAAAAGAAGAAATTGAAGCCCTTGAAACGGAGCATAACCTGGCACCGCATACAAGGGCACTTCAAAAAGCATTGGCAAAAGACGTTACCGAAAGAGTGCATGGGCTGACCGCGCTGGAAAATGCATTGGAAACAACTGAAATCCTTTTCGGGAAAGGTACTACTGAATCGCTAAAGAAAATATCTCACGCCAGTCTTCTTTCTGATTTTGAAGGTGTCCCTCAGTTTAGAATTGATAAAATAGAACTGGAAGCAGGAATAAATATCGGCGACCTGCTTGCCGTACAAACGACCATTTTCTCTTCCAAAGGTGAGATCCGCAAATTGATACAGAACGGTGGCCTTAGTATTAATAAAGAGAAAGTGGCCGATGGGGGGATGACTCTAAACGATGGGAATCTGATCAATGACCGCTTTATACTGGTACAAAAAGGCAAGAAAGATTATTATCTAATCCTTGCGGAGTGATGGCGCGAAAGAATGAGTAAACAATAGAATATTTTACCGAATATTTGTAGATTGCGAATCCTATTGAAAAACATAAAATTTGAAATACACATGAAGAAATTTGTAGCCGTATTGGTCATATTTACTGCTTGCTTAACATTTAAAGCTGTAGCGCAGGACTTCCCAAGGGACAGTTTGACCCAAAAAATTGATTTTGTAGGGGTAGTTCCGGCACCAAGCTATACCAAGAGCTCCGGCTTTGACAGGGCCCTGGTGGTTTTGCACCGTATGTATAAAGAAGCTGATACCAAAATATCTGTAAAAGATAAAGATAACGGTATTATAGTCGTGAACGGATATACCCAGCTGATGCTAAAATTGAAGTCTGGTGTTATGGAACCTTATTCTGATCTGGTTCTTTATAAACTCACCTTATCTTTTAAAAACGGAAAATATAGGTATGAATTTACAGATTTTGTTCAGAACCGTGCAGGCACAGTTAATCATATCGAAAAATGGATCGAGCATAATGTCCCCGGCGACCACTTTTATAGTAAAGACGACCATATTCCTGAGAGCCTTAACTATCTTTATTCCGACATTCAAAAAAGAATCGGTGAGATTAAAAATGGAATGCTCGGGGATAAAACCATCGAAAAGCAGGACTGGTAGTGGCAGTCATCAGTCATCAGTTAGCAGTCAATAGTAGTGATTGTTGAATATGCTATCGTCCGTTGAATTGTATAAAAATCACATAGAAATAATATGTGATGCAGTTACCTCTCAGTTACTGATGACCATGGACTGCTAACTGAAAACTACATCAGTATTCTCTTTTTCCGTCAAAGGCTTCCAGATAATCTGCTATTTTTCTCAAAAAGCTACCACCCAGCATGCCATCAACCACCCTGTGGTCATAAGACAGTGACAAAAACATCATGTGACGGATGGCAATAATGTCCCCGTATTCCGTTTCCATGACGACAGGTTTCTTTTTAATAGCTCCTACAGCAAGTATGGCAACCTGGGGTTGAGAAATAATTGGAGTGCCCATCAGATTGCCAAAAGTACCAACATTGGTAAGTGTAAATGTAGCACCCTGTATTTCATCAGGCTTTAGGGCATTATTGCGGGCGCGGTTCGCAAAGTCGTTTACCTCTTTTGTGATACCTATCAGGTTTTTGGTATCAGCATTTTTTATAACTGGTACAATAAGGTTGCCGCTTGGCAGCGCGGCAGCCATACCTATATTTATATTTTTGCGTTTAATGATCTTATCTCCGGAAACTGAAACATTCACACCCGGGAAATCCTTGATAGCTTTCACAATTGCTTCTATGAAAATAGGGGTATAAGTCAGCTTCTCCCCTTCTCTCTTCTCAAATGCCACCTTTATGCGTTCCCTCCATTTTACAATGTTGGTTACATCGGCTTCTACAAATGAAGTGACATGCGGCGAAACATGCTTACTCATCACCATATGATCTGCTATAAGCTTGCGCATCCGGTCCATTTCCACAATCTCATCACCAGGATATACAGGTACATCAACATTATATGATTTAGTGGGTTGTTCTGCAGAAAGTTTTTGAGGTTCTGAAGCTGACGTGGACTTTTGTGGTTGAGGAGCAGATTTCCTGGCCTCAACATATTCAAGAATGTCCTTTTTAGTCACACGACCTTCTTTGCCCGTACCGGCAACAGTTTCTAATTCCGCCATCGAAATATTTTCACTTCGGGCTATATTCAATACAAGAGGCGAATAAAATCTTCCTTCGCCCGTATTGTGTAGTTGCTGGGCTGGTTGTGCTTCTGTATTTGTGGATGCAGGAACATAAGGAACCTGTTCCGCAGCCTTGGTTTCTTTGATTTGTCCATTACCGGCGCTATTTGCCGTAACTGATGCATCAGCACCTTGAACGGTGATTAGTGCTACAGCCTTGCCTACGGGTACGACATCGCCTTCTTTAAAAAGCCTTTTTGAAAGAATTCCCGATATGGAAGATGGCACCTCGGAATCTACCTTGTCTGTGGCGATTTCAAGGACTGTTTCATCCATTTCGATAGCATCACCTTCACTTTTTAACCATTTGAGAATGGTCGCTTCTGCGATACTTTCACCCATTTTGGGCATGATCAATTCTACCTCTTTAGCCATCGTGCTATATTATAAGCTATCAATTTAAAGCCGCTAAATTACGACGAATATTAGTGCAATCAAAAATAGAGGGAAAAGACTAATGAAAAGAAGCCCTAAAACCTGTTTAACTTTGTTTTCAGTTCTTTTCGGGCAAAATGTATCCTGCTTTTAACAGTACCGATAGGAAGAACCAGCTTTTCAGCGATCTCATGGTATTTAAATCCATCGAAGTGCATCATAAACGGAACTTTGAATTCTTCCTGAAGCAGGTTGACCGCCTGGGTTACATTTTCCATAGAGATATTTGCTTCCCCCTGGTTCACAATTTTAGCACCGGTTGAGTTTATAAGGTACATATCTTCAGTTACATCAATAATGGTATTCCGCTTTTTGTTTCTGCGATAATTATTGATAAATATGTTCTTCATTATGGTATAAAGCCAGGCCTTGAGGTTGGTGCCTTCGGCAAATTTTTCCCGGCTCGATAGAGCCCTGAGAAGTGTTTCCTGGATAAGATCGTGTGAATCCTGTACGTCTCTTGTAAGGGAAAGAGCAAAAGGCTTCAACGAATAAGCATACTTGGTGACCGAGCTTCTGAATTCCGCTTCTTCCATGGCTAGTTTTTTTAGATTGTTAGTTTTGGTTTTAGACCAATAAATAATACATTGGTTTAACCTCTCCTCACTTTGTGTTCTATACATACAACAGCCGGGAATGATTATATGTTCACAGAATCTGAAATTAGTTTGAATGGCTACTGAAAAAATTTCAAATATTTCATACATAACAAGTTGAGTATGATATGTAGGTTTACATTTTCTGATTTCTTCAAACTATTATATTTAAACAACTGACTAACAATATATTGAATGAATTTTTGGGTTGGCATTCTGTTAAAATTGTAAACCCAGTTACCGTTTTTGAAAATTAATATATTTACTGTCAACCGTTTAAGTATTAAAATGTATGAACTCCCGAATAAGTCCGGACAGGTTTGATATATGAAATTCATCTGATATAACATGATTTAATGTTTGGTGATGCATTCCATCACGTGCCATTCCATTCGTAATTCATAATTGTTTAATTACATATATAGCAAAGTAGCCAAGTGGGTGGGTACTCCATAAAAATATTTTCTAACTCATACTTATCCAATGAATTACGAGGCAATATTTTTTTGGATTTGTTGTCATTTTTTTTCTGTGTCAGGATTTTTAGGATAAAAGGATAAAAAGGATTTCATTGGAATGTTTGTCGCACCACTTGTACCTATATTTCCCTAAAACCTGGCTGCCTATACCTACTTTAGTAAATCAATTTCTACAATACCCGCTCTTTAGGATTTGCAATCCGGATGTGGTGAGTATATGGATTTGCAATCCGCATTTTTTCACCTCTGGCAAACTAAAAAAAAATTGCATTATGGGGCTAAAAAATAAAATAGAAGCCTGGCATAGACTTTATTACATAACAATTCCTCATCCTCTCATCCCGTATTTCTCATGCCAAATAGATTTTTGTTAATTTGCAAGGGTTAATAAGTTCGGACTTGAAAAAAGATATAAAAAATGCTCCCGTTGATGCCATTTTGAAAAACCCAGCCAGTTTATTGAGGCTTTACGCGATTACCATCGCAATAATTGGGTTTTCATTGTATTTAAATACCATGAAAAATGGCTACGCACTTGATGATTTCTATGCAATTCCGAAAAACGAGTTTGTCATGCAGGGCATCAATGGTATACCCAAGCTAATGACTATTGATTTCTGGTATCTTTTAAATTCAAAACTGGGCTACTATCGCCCGCTTTCGCTGATCACTTTTGCCATTGAGAATTCCTTTTTCGGAGAAAATACGGCAGTAAACCATTTTGATAATGCACTGCTTTACGGACTGTCCGGCTTTATGTTATTTATGTTCCTCATGAAGCTTTTTCCTGCCCGGAATCCGGCATTTGCTTTCTTAATAAGCCTGGTTTTTTTTGGCACATCCAATCCACACAGAGGTTGTGGCTAATATTAAAAGCCGTGATGAAATTCTCAGCTTTCTGAACACATTCATTACGCTTAATTTAGTTTTCAGGTATAGTATCACAAAAAGCAGAAAAACCCTTATTTGGAGCGCCGTTTTCTTTTACCTGGCTTTATTATCCAAAGAAACGGCTGTAACAGGTCTTGTACTCATTCCACTTTTTTTGTTTTATTCAGGATTAAAAATTCCGGCGGCATTAAAAAGATCAATCCCTTATGTGGGAATTGCAATATTGTTTTTTTTACAAAAACGTTATTTCCTGGGTCCAAATGGGAGCATTTCTTATGGCATTGACATTATAAACTATCCTTATTCTGGCTCCGGGGTTAGGCTGCCAAGTTTATTTCACATTTTTTGGATATCTGTCCAAAAGCTGATATGGCCTTTGCCATTAAGTTTTGATTATTCTTACAACCAGATCCCTGCTTCTCATTGGTTTGACATCGGTAGCATATTTGGCCTGATATCATTTTTTGCTTTAGCCTTTCTTTGCCTTAGCGGGATTTTAAAAAGATCCATCTGGAGCCTGGGATTGGCTGTTTTTTTTGTCACCATTTCGCCCTTGCTTGGTTTTGTTTTATTAAGGGGAGGAATCTTTGCAGAAAGGTTCTTGTATGCCCCTTGCCTGGGCTTCGCCATGATCCTGGTGTACGCGGTGAGCCTTATTGCAGATCAAAAAAAGGACAGGTTTGTAAAACTATTAGAATGGATTAAAAGAAATGCAATTGCGACCGGTGTCATTCTCGCTTTATGTTCCTTTTACAGTATTGCCACCATTCAGAGAAATCCTGCATGGAAAGATAACATAACCCTATTCGGAACAGATGCAAATCATTCTCCTAACAGCGCCCAGATACACTATTTATATGGCAATTCACTTATTGACGCAGCAGTGGCCGAAAAGGATACCACAAAGAAAAGAGCAATAGACGAAAAAGGACTTATTGAATTGCATAAAGCCATTTCCATTGATTCTTTATTCGGACAAGCATATTGTCAGATTGGCTATTCTTTCCAGGCTGCCTATAAGGTTAATGATTCCGCCATAAAATATTTCAAAAAGGCTGTAGAAACAGCGCCAGATTACGTAATAAGCTATGTTAACCTTGGCGCCATTTATGAAAACACCGGGAATAGTAACCTTCCGCGGCAGAAACTTGCATCATATTATTATAATACGGCTCTCGAATTAGATCCCAATTTCCCCGAGGCCATTCAACGTGCTTCGGCATTCAGGAAATTAACCGGCCTCGACGTA
>JABDEJ010000038.1:0-1712 GCA_013287095.1 Bacteroidota bacterium
CTGCTATAAAGGCATTCCAATCCAGACTGTTTACAGCGCTTTGATCTGTTTGCCATGAAAACAAAAAGGACACCATGGATAAGGCAAGAAAGACAGAGAAACTAAGAACCAAGAGCCCGGCAATCCTAACAACGCGGGCATCTAATCCAAAAGAAAAGCCTTTGGATTCAGATTCAGCTTCCGCTTTCTTTTTCTTCTTGTTTTTCTTTTTTTTCGGTTCCTCCTCAATAAGGGTTTCCTTTATCTCGTTCCGGAACGTATTTTCAGTTTTCGCCATTCAGTGGGTAAATCTCAGACAAAAATAAGGTTTGGAATTGGTAATAGGAAATTAGATATTTTGCTTCATGCGGACCATACCAACATTAAAAGAAAACTTTGCGCGTTTTTCCTTTGCGGCCTCTTCGGTTCATTAGGCTCAGTTAAAGAACAACTGAATCTTTGCAGTTTAAATGGAATGACTTTCGAGTGATATCCCAACAAGAGCGAGTAAAGTTGGCAACTTCTTTAAAAGTTGTCAACTTAAAAGGGACTAATATGCGTCTTCCCTGCCTGGAAAATGAGTGGTTTTCATGGCTCCAACAGTGATCAAACCTCCAAGGATAAATAATCCGGCTATTACATAACACATCCACATAATCTTATCGTGCTTTTAAGTTTTTGTTTAGAACGGGGCAAAAGTAAGAATAAATGTGATGATGTGCTAATGTGTTGGAGTGATAATTGGCTATCGCATGAGATTTCTTTTTTTCCAACTCAGTGTCTCTCGCAGAGGACACTGAGGTCTATTTGGCGCAAACCATCAGAGTCCCCTTCAACATCGAGGATTCGCTTCCCCGGTCTGTGGCCCACAGACCGGAATACTCTGACAAACAATACACTGATACTTGAAAATTCATTATCCTTGTGTTCATTCCGGTCTGTGTGCCACAGACCGAGGAGCAGGAACCAGGGAATCACAAATCACCCCCCTCAACTAAATTTGATATTCTGCGCTATCCGCTCAACAGCTTTTTGGATGCGGTTCTCCCTGGTTTCCTGTTTTTTAGCCTCTTCTATCCAGCGCACGTATTCTTTGCGATGGGTATAGGCGAAATTGTTAAAAACATGCAAAGCTGCCGGGTTGCCATTCAAAGCAACCTGGAAATCAGGAGGGACGACGACAACCTTGCTTTCAGGTGATCTGTCCCTGTTTTTAAATTCCGTCATGATCTGGTTGTGGCTTTTGCCTTCCTCGTTCTTTTTAAATCGAAGACCTGACCAGATATCGTCTATAGCGACATTTGATACGCCGCTTAAGAAATACGGGTCAAGAAAAGTCCATCCTTCATCTCTTGTAAGATCACTTTTAATGCCTGAGCTTTTCTTGGGATAGGCAATCCATAATATTCCCTTCTCTCCCATGGAATTAATGGCTTCATCCCCAAATAAATGAAGTTCCTTGCTATTTTCGACAAAAAGAAGAACCACATTGAACAATTTTGAAACTCCATCGTTTTTAGTATGAACTGAAGCTTTAGGGGGGTAAGGTTTGAGGTTTTCAAGGAAGCCTGGAGGAGCGTTAAGTACAAGGATCTGATTCCCTTCCAGTATCCTCATTTTTTTAAAAAGCGCTTGATTATCCATTACTTAAATAGTTCAAATTTACATGGATTTAACAAACGGAATACCAATAATGCTTCAAAAATTATGCCAATGACCGGGCATTCGTTTGA
>JABDEJ010000038.1:1722-21891 GCA_013287095.1 Bacteroidota bacterium
GACAATATCCAGCCTCCAAAAGGAAGCAAACCAATACAAAATTATCATTTCGTCATTTATAAAGCCATGTTCGTCACAATAATTTCAAAGGCATTTATAGCTAGGGTAATTTCGTGGCTGGATTAAAATAAAAAGGGACAAAACAATGAGCAGGAAGTTTCAAATACTTCTAATAGACGATAACCCGATTGATGTAATGGTATTGAAAAAGACTTTTTTCAATCTTAATGCTGATTGCTCATTTACGGAATTTGATGATGCTGAAAAGGCTTTATCGTACTTACAGGTTCTTAAAGAAGAAAATAATGATTCGCTTCCCGATATTATCATAAGCGACCTTATCCTGCCCAAGATGTCAGGCAATGAACTACTTGCGGCTCTGAAAATTGACGACACTTTTAAATCCATTCCATTCGTTATGTTTACCAATTCAAGTTCAGAAATGGATGTGAAAAAGGCATATAGTCATAACGTGAACAGTTATATTGTAAAGCCCTTGAGCCTGAATATCTACAAAGAAACCATCCGGTCGTTCTGGAATTTCTGGGCCAATTCTGTGAGGTTGCCTGATCACCAGGTCATGGCTAACAGGGTCGCCTAACCATATATTTCAAACGAATGCCCGGTCATTGGCATAATTTTTGAAGCATTATTGGTATTCCGTTTGTTAAATCCATGTAAATTTGAACAGTTTTATGGATCAAAATAAATTTCGTTTCGCTATGAAAAAATATGCCTTTTTCCTCCTGATCTTGCTCATCGAAGCTAGTTTTACTTCGTTTAAAATTAAGCCTAAAGATGCAGAGCTTAAATGGTATGACTGGAACGAAGGCTATAAATTAGCGGCAAAAAAGAACAAACTCGTTCTGGTGGATATCTATACAAGCTGGTGCAGTTGGTGCAAGAGAATGGACCATGATACCTATTCCGATGCCGGAATCCTGAATCAGATTAACAAGGATTTTATTCCTGTAAAATTCAATCCGGAAGAAAAGAATATCGTTTACAAAGTAGATACCAATAGCCTCAATGGTCCGCAATTGCTGAATCTTCTTACAAATTATCAGCCAAGCGGTTATCCGACTATTGTTGTTTTATATCCCAAAAAGAATACAGTTCTTTTATCACAAGCCGGCTATCAAACTGCAGTGCAGTTCAAGCAAACGCTTGAAAATGTGGTTGCGGCCAAGGATGTAAAGAAGGATAACTAATCCGGATTTCTGGTCTGGATAGTTTTCAATTGCCGTATCAAACAAATTGACGGTGGTTTATTATCGATTTTAACTCAATTCCTTAATTTAAACAGCTTTTGCGCCATCAAAAAAATTATCCCCTGCTCGAACAGGTTGAAGTGGTTGATGTAGGTGCAAAGGGGAAAAATATCGCAAAAAAAGGCGCACTTGTTATCCTGGTAGACAATGCAGTTCCCGGAGATATTTGTGACATCCAGGTTTATAAAAAGAAGAAAGGCCTTGCAGAAGGCAAAGCTGTCCATTTTCATAAATATTCCGAAGACAGGATTGAGCCGGTTTGCAGTCACTTTGACAGTTGCGGTGGTTGTTCCAGGCAAAACATCAATTATCAAAAGCAGCTTTTTTTCAAACAGAAATCCGTCGAAGATGCTCTGACCCGGATAGGGAAATTGACATTCCCTAAAATAAACCCGATCATTGGTTCCGTTAAAACGGAATATTACAGGAACAGGCTCGATTATGCCTTTTCATCCAAAAGATGGCTTTCGCAGGATGAAATGAATAAGGAAAACCGGACTGAAGAACCGGGTCTGGGGTTTCATATTTCGGGCAGGTTTGATAAGGTTCTGGATATTAAAAGATGCTATTTGCAGGCAGATCCGTCAAACCAGATCAGGCTGGCCATTAAGGAGTTTGCCCTTGCAAACGATTATTCTTTTTTTGATCTGCGAAATCAGTCAGGGTCACTTCGTTCGCTTATTATCAGAACTTCGTCTTCAGGGGATATCATGGTCATTCTCATTTTTTACAAGGAAGAACAAGGCCGGATCAATCAAATGATGGATTTCATTAAATCAATCTTCCCATCTATTTCTTCCCTCTACTATGTGGTAAATCCTAAGGCAAATGACACCGTTTATGACCAGGAGCATTTCCTTTATTATGGCAGCGCGCATTTGAGGGAAAACTATGGTGGACTGGTATTCAGCGCGGGCCCAAAATCATTTTTTCAGACCAATTCAGAGCAGGCGGGGGTCTTGTACAATACAGTTTTAGAAATGGCTGACCTTAAGAAAGATGACGTTGTGTATGACCTATATACGGGGGTTGGCAGTATCGCGCTTCAGGCTTCACGTCATTGCAAGAAAGTGATTGGTATAGAAACAGTTGCGGAAGCTATTGACTTTGCAAAACAAAATGCCATTGGCAATGCAATAAATAATGTGGATTTTTTTGCCGGCGATGTAAGAGATGTTTTGAATGATGAATTTATTGCGCATCATGGTCGCCCGGATGTTATTATCACCGATCCGCCAAGGAATGGGATGGATCTTCCGGTCGTGAATAAAATTCTTGAAATAGCTCCTCAAAAAATCGTTTATATAAGTTGCAACCCTGCCACCCAGGCACGGGACCTGGAACTCATGAAGGGGCAATATGAGATAAAATCTGTTCAGCCAGTGGACATGTTTCCGCATACCTGGCATGTGGAGAATATTGTGGTTTTGGAGAGGATATAGGTAAGGGAAGGCCTGAAGGGCCGGAATATATCAGCACAGGGTAAAGCCCTGTGCATTAACCAAAACCTAGTCTACTAAGGCCTGAAAGGCCGTAATAAATTCTTTGGGTATATGTCGAAGAATTCATCTCAGTTCGAGGGGCTACACCCCTCGCTGATGTATTCCGCCCTTTCAGGGCTAAGCACTAAAATTTTAAATTGTTAGCGTCCCCTTTCTGTCAATTTTGCCTGTTCTGGTCAACAGAATTTTATCCAAAAACATTATCTTTTTCGGCACTTCATACTTGTCCAAGAGCATTGATAATTGATCATTAAAATAATTGATCATTTCTTTCTTCCAACGATCGCCCTCAATAATCAGAACCAGTTTTTCGCCAAGTTTTTCATCCGGTATTCCCACAGCAAAAAAAAGAGGGTTCAGATCAAGTGATGAAAAGACCTGACCGCAAATAGCTTCAATCTTTTCCAATTGGATCTTGACGCCGCCAGAATTGATAATATTATCTGCCCTGCCTATCAATATAAAAGCCCCATCTGATTGAATTTCTGCAAGATCATTGGTAATGAGAGGCTTATTATTTGTTAAGTAAGAGCTAATGATCAGGCATCCTCGCGGATCCAATGAAATGGCAACTCTGGGCATAGGTGTGTAAGATGCAGATTTAAGATCACCGTTTATACGTCTCGTAGCCACATGGGTATAGGTTTCTGTCATGGAATAGGTGTGAAAAACAGGAACATCCAGCACTTGCAATTTTTCTTCCAATGATGCCGATAAAGCAGCCCCACCGACAAGGATTGCCTTCATTTTATTCATCATTTTAACAGCATGAGAGTCATTTAGCATTGTTTCCATTTGAATCGGGACAAAGGCTGCGAAATCTATTTTCACATGATCGGAAATATCTGCCAAAGGATTAGAAATTTGAGGGGCCATCACAAGGTTGCAATCATTTACAATGGCCCGCATCACCATCATGAACCCCGCTATATAATGCAGTCCCAGGCAGCACAAAAGTGTATCACCTGGCATCAAACCAAAGCTATTTGCCGTTTGCAAGGCACTGTATTCTATCTTGTCCTGTTCAAGGGTAATACGTTTGGGTTTTCCTGTGGAACCAGAGGTTTGAATTTCAAAAAAGGGCGTACCTTCAAGCCAATCAATGATCAATGCCGCGGCAGGTTGCAATTCCACGGGCAATGTATTCATCGTTTTTGCATTCAGCAAACTGAAAGCAGTAGAGAAGCCATCCTGATTTATTAATTTCGGCATTGTAAAACTAAGATGGTTCAAATATCGTATTTGCTAAGGACAACGCATTATAATCGTGGTTTACCCACTAACCCCTAAATCCTAACCCCTGATAACTGTCATATAAATAAATTTGAACCTGATTATTCATTATGTTTATCTTTGTAAGTTTAAATCTTAGTCGAAAAATATTAGAATCCTGAATGTCCTTTAAAATAAAGCCGGGAAAACTCCTCGGAAAAATAAATTCTCCTGAAGACCTTAAAAAGCTCTCCATAGAGCAATTGCCGCAGGTTTGCCAGGAACTCAGGCAGTATATCATTGATGTGGTGTCGGTTTATGGCGGGCATTTCGGGGCCAGTCTGGGCGTAGTGGAAATGACTGTGGCCATGCATTATGTGTTCGATACGCCGTATGACCAATTGGTATGGGATGTAGGGCACCAGGCTTATGGACATAAGATATTGACCGGCAGGCGCGATGATTTTTATACGAACCGTAAATACAATGGTATAGCAGGCTTCCCTAAACGCAGCGAAAGCGAATATGATACTTTTGGCGTAGGCCATTCTTCTACCTCTATTTCAGCTGCGTTGGGCATGGCTCAGGCATCTTTAATGAAGGGTGAAAAAGACAGGCAGCATATTGCGGTCATCGGTGATGGGGCCATGACAGCCGGAATTGCTTTTGAGGGGCTTAACAATGCTGGGGCATCAAAAACGAACCTGATTGTGGTACTCAATGACAATGCAATGTCTATTGACCCCAATGTGGGCGCATTGAAAGACTATTTGATGGATATTACGACTTCAGCAGCATATAACCGTTTCAGGGATGAGTGCTGGAGGGCATTGGGTAAAATCGGGAAGATCGGTAACAATGGCCAGAAACTGGCATCGAAGATAGAGCACAGCATTAAATCATTGTTCCTTTCAAAAAGTAATTTTTTCGAAAGCCTTAATTTCAGATATTTCGGTCCTACCGATGGACATGATGTGGTACGTTTGGTTGGTATTTTCGAAGACCTGAAACATATTCCAGGACCTAAATTATTGCATGTTCGCACCGTTAAAGGCAAAGGCTTTAAACAAGCCGAAGAAGACCAGACCAAATGGCATTCACCCGGCCTTTTTGATAAGATTACAGGTGAGATTTTTAAGAAAACCAATGCGGCACCCAAGCCACCTAAATACCAGGATGTTTTCGGAAATACCATTGTAGAATTGGCAAAGCAAAATCCTAAAATTGTTGGGGTTACACCCGCTATGCCTTCAGGTTCATCTATGAATATCATGATGAAAGAAATGCCTGACAGGGCTTTTGATGTGGGTATCGCAGAACAACATGCCGTGACCTTCTCAGCAGGTATGGCCACACAGGGTTTTATACCTTTTTGCAATATTTACTCAACATTCATGCAGCGGGCATACGACCAGGTGATCCATGATGTATGCATCCAGAACCTGAACGTGGTATTTACCATGGATAGGGGAGGACTTGTAGGGGCAGATGGCCCTACACATCAGGGTGCATTCGATTTGGCTTATATGCGATTGTTGCCCAACATGATCGTATCAGCTCCTATGAATGAAGAAGAACTCAGGGACCTGATGTTTACAGCCCAGCAGGATGATATGGGACCATTCTCAATCAGGTATCCACGTGGTGAAGGCGTGATGGTTGACTGGAAACAACCCATGAAGGCATTGGAAGTTGGCAAGGGCCGGATGATCTGTAATGGAAATGATATTGCTATTCTCAGTATAGGAACCATAGGAAACCATGTTGTAAAAGCCTGTGAAATATTAGACCTGAATGAAATAAGCGCCGCACACTATGACATGCGCTTTGTGAAACCATTGGATGAAGAATTGCTGCGCAACGTTTTTAACAGGTTCAAAAAAATAATCACGATAGAGGATGGCTGCCTCATGGGTGGCTTTGGCAGCGCCGTATTAGAGTGGGCCATGGACAATGGTTATCAGAATACAGAAATCCACCGCATGGGTATCCCGGATCAATTCATTGAGCAAGGCGAACCCAATGAACAATACCATGAAATTGGCTTACATCCTGAGGGGATTGTGAATGTCGTTCAGGACATGTTGGGCGTGAAGGTGAGGATGGAATCTATGTAAAATTATATGCTGAATTGTTGTGGCGGAGTATAGTGAGATACAATAATTTTCAAAAGAGACAAAATCCCAGGAGCATTTCTATCTTTCATATCTCTTATAAAAGCCTCGAATTTTCTGTCTCTCTGGATGCTATCATGGGTGGTAATCTTTTTTAACTCCCTTAAATCTTCTGGGAATCCATAATTGCTGATTTTAACCCCAACTGAACTTGCTTGTTGCAAGAGCCATTTTTCCACCGCAGGCTTTATTAAAATGATATGCTGGTTGGTATTTGGTTTCTGCTTGTGAAAGACATGGTTTTCAGAATTGATTTCCTCAAATTCATCAAAATAATGGGGCACATTTTGCTTATCAAAATCGGTCAAGCCAATCAGCACAGCATGATAGTTTTTTCCTTTGGCCTGAAGAGCTTTTGCAACCTTACTGTTGTTATCTGCTTTAGCTATATGCCTTCTTTGTATACCTAAAGCCAAAAGAAGCGCCGTATCGGCATTACATTCCGGTATAAACTCAGTTACACTCATTGGGACTATTTAAGTGTGGAAATAAACCGGTCTAGGTTAAAAAAAGCGTCAATACTATCATCAAGGATTTCCCTGAGTTCCTCATTTTCAAGCGCTCTTAGTTTCGTTTGGTAATTTTCAAAATAGGTTATAAAGACATTGAGGTTATCAAAGTTTGTTTCCTCGATGAGTGTGTTAAGCAAATATGGACTGTGAGTGGAAATGAAAAACTGGTTAGTCTGATCCATATTAATCCTTCTGGCAATGGTACTTATATATGGCGGAAAGGAATGTGTTTCAGGTTCTTCAAATATGATAGCTGCCGATGAATTGGATTCGATTGCAGCGAGATAAAAAATAATGCGCTGCAAAGTATCAGCCATCAGTTCAAATGGGTATTTGTAAACCCTCTTTTCTACTCGCTTTTGTATCTCGAACTCGTTTTTGTCAACATCAACGAGAAGTTCAAAGCCATACTCCTCGAAAAAACCCTGTATTTCGTTGAATAGATTATTGTTATCTTGTAAAATAGTAGCTAAATTTCTTCCATCAGGAGGAAGCAGGAATGGACGGAAATTTTGGCTGAAGTTGATATTGTTGGCGAATTGATAGTTTCTTATGAGAATATCATATTGTGCAACAGTTGAAGTAGTTGGATCACCGGTTCCGTCCTGCTTTAAAAAGAATCTTGCTTTTAATTTAGGAAGCAATTCATTTGGAATTTGATACCTTCCATTAGGCGCCCCATCATTCCTTATTATCTGTAGTTCATTTGGATACCCCGGATCACCGATGTAAAACTCATAATGAAATGGATTATGCTCTATAATATATGCTGCCTGAAAATCTACCACCCCACCTTTCAATTTTACTTCAATATTTTGCTTTGTAATGTTGTCATTAAATAGATTTTTCATGGTTTTAAGCCTGAGAAATTTGTTTATATCGAAACTATTAGCAATAGGAAAAGCAAACAGTGACAAAGCTTCAAGAATATTAGATTTGCCCACATTAGGTTTTCCAATAAAAACATTGACCTTCTTGCACTCAAAGTCCAGCTCTTTAATGGATTTGAAGTTCTTGATGGATACTGACTGAATGATATTTTCCATAACCTTTAGGCTTCTATTGAAGACAAAATTAGTTATTTCCGTATTGATTTATACATTTTACAGTTTCAGCCTATTAAGACAATGCATTGCCTTGTCTCCACATCCCCAACGAACGAATATCCCCTCTTCCTTGTTTATTTAAGAAGTTTGCATATCTTTGATTTGGGTATGTAACAATATCACACAAGATCGGGGAAATTATTTATTTGTCTGGCCATAACCCTGGGCGATTCATTTATACTTTTTTAGACTGATATGAATGTATTTCATTTGAATGAAATACTGTTATAACGTGTTGGTTTAAAATTAATAAAGAGAGCCTATGATAACTTATGGCGAAATAAATGATCCGGTTTTTATAAAGCCCGCACATTATAATTTTTTTGACAGGTTTTGGATCAAATTTATCGCTGATGAAAGGGACCTTCCATTTATCCATCTCATTTTCAAAATGATTTTTACACTTGTTCCTTTAGCTGTGTTGTTGTTTCTTCCATTGCCTCATTTGTATTGGTGGGTTATTGCGGGGATCTATTTTGTTTACAACCTGTTTTTTTTGAGCGGGCCTTATACGTTGATGTTGCATTGCACAAGTCATAGGCAATTATTCAAGAATGATTATAAGTTACTAAATGAGTTTATTCCGTGGGTTTTAGGCCCCTTTTTCGGGCAAAGTCCAGGTACCTATTTCAGTCATCATTTGGGGATGCACCATGCAGAAAACAACCTGGAAGATGACCTGAGCAGTACCATGATGTATAAGCGGGATAGCCTAGTGGATTTTTTGAAATATTTCGGCTCATTTTTCTTTGGGATCATTGTATCCCTGACTAATTATCATCACATCAGGAAACGACTGAAAATGAGGAATAAAGTCCTGAAAGGTGAGATCTTCTTTGTGGTTCTATGCATTGGGCTCATGTTCGTGAATTTACCTGCCGTTCTTGTTGTGTTTATTGCCCCACTGTTATTGACACGTTTTATTATGATGATCGGGAACTGGGCCCAACATTCTTTTGTGGATTTTGATGAGCCCGGGAATTGTTACAAAAACAGCATCACCTGCACCAATACATCTTATAACAACATGTGTTTCAATGATGGCTACCATATTGACCATCACCTGAAACCGACAATGCATTATACCCAATACCCTGAGCACTTTAAGACCAATATTATGGAATTTGCCAGAAACAAAGCTCTTGTATTTGATGGAGTTCACTATCTCCATATCTGGTTTTATTTAATGACCAAAAATTACAAGGCGCTCGCCTCCCATATCGTGAACATAGATCACAGTTTTTCCAATGAAGGTGAAGCCATAGCACTTTTAAAAAGCCGTACCGGGAAAATGGCTTTAAGGGGTATTAATGCAAAGAACTATAAGGCAAAATTAGCGGCCATACCTGGTTAGGTAAATACTTCTCATTAACCATTTCTCACTTGCCGGTAAGCGCCTTGAAAACGAAAGGTTATCGAACAATCTGGAATGCCGGTTATGGTAAGTGGGAAATTGCTTATTTTCTGACCGCCAGTTGTACGCCAATCTACTGAACCATAGTACATATAGCCGATATTTATTCCAATACTTCCTAAAGCGCGTTTAAAGGGGTTTCTTTTAGTATGAAAAACAATCCCGATCTCGGGTTCTATATATCCGTTATAGTTTGAAACGAGGTTTATCGAGCGTGTTACTGTTCCGGACGTCTTTGCCTGGCTCAATAGGGAATCAAATGTAATTGCATTATTAAATGAGGTCCCGGTTAACTCAAAAAAGGAAGCACCCAAAGCTATTTGAGAATAAAAAGAAACCCGCTTGTCTTCGTTGGAATGATAGCCTAAATGGAAATTGAACCGTGTAAAAATCATTTTTGATGCGTGTTCATCGGTTTCGTTCTCATCACCACCAATGCCAACCCCTATACCGTATGAAAACTCTTTAAACTGTGTGCCGTAGTTAAAAACAAGTGCAGGTATTATCGGCCCTAAATATGCATAATTGTCATTCCCGAATAGCTGCTTGTTTATATTGTCCATTTGAAAGATGTCTCCTTCTACGCCATAGCTGAAATAATATCCTGTGCATTTTTGGGCCTGCTAGAACTGTCTAAACCAGAAGCTGATACAGATAAGCAAGCCAGGCAAAAAATTGTGATTGAGAAGATAACTTTCATAAAAAGGTGATTTTTTTGAGTTCAACTGTTTCAGGGTTGCAAACGTCCCGCTTATGAAAATGTTATCTCAAGAGAACAAAAAAAATCCCGGCTCAACAATCAGAGCCGGGATTTTCTATTCAAAACTGATTACGAGACTTTTTCTACCAGGTGGTATGCAGGTTACCTGTACCATCAGACTGATAGCAACCTATGTCTTTGCCTGGCATTTGGTACGAGGTTACACCAACAGGATTAGTTGCGGTCGATAATGGTATTCCCAACGTCTGAGCTAAAGGGGTGAAACCTGTAAACCCTTTCCCAATACAAGGAGAAGTTGATTTCAAATGAAAATCATATCCTCCTTGAGGGCATGAAGATGTTACAAGAATGTGGTTTGGCTGCGGCAAAGTATAATTTACAAACTGAGGATCGTTTTTGCCAACCAATTCTGTACCATCGTATTTATCCCCAAGCTGGTAGCCAGAAGGTAAAAACGAAGATGGGGCAGGAATATCACTTGATTGTGGCCGTGTAATATATGAAGTTGGATAAAATTGGTTTGTTACAGCAGTATCATCACCATATTGGAATGAATATCCGTACTTCATGTTGGCTGTATCAGCTACCGGGTTGTTTACAACGCGTGGTCCGAATTTGCAGTCAACCATAAGGTTGTTATAATACATACCCTTAGCTCCTTGCTCATAGTCAATTGCGCCACTACGACCCGTAGATGATTGCCTGTATCCGCCGTTAACATAGGTATTGTTATACATATCTATCCAGCATTGTGGACCGCCCGAACCCTTATCTGAAGCTTTGGTTCCGTTGGTGCATGTTCCAATAAAGAAATTGAAAGCCATATCCCCTTGTGTGCCATTTTTAGCATTCAGGTTATCCCCGCTTACTAAACTGTTTTTCTCCCATGTATTCCTGTAAGCTGCAACCAATCCGCCCTGAAAACGGAAGAAGTCATCAACACCACCATAGAACCAGTCATCTTCCAGAATTACATAACCTTTAGGGTTTACAAAATACAGCGTATAAGCGTCACCAGCTTTGCTTCCCAGTACCTGTGGTGTTATCACTGCAGCTCCTCCAAATTCAAGGTGAGTCCATTTCAATACCAACGCCGGGCAAAGGCTGTCGCACATGATACCACCCCATAGGCCGGCGTATGCAGGATCTGAAGCGGGATTCTGACTTGGATCGCAGATATACGAACCGCTTGAAGAAGTTATATAATTTGGATTTGCCTGTGTACCTTGTGAAATAAAGGTTCCGTGAACAATGATCCAGGTATTTGGCCCCATATTCAATCTTACTCCTGGTTGCATAAGTAATGTATCTCCTTGCGGTACAACCAAATTACCTGTGATGGTATAAGTGTTCCCTGAGAGCATCGTACCTTTTACAGCTCCGGAATGTGTCGCTGTGGTGATTGGCTGTCCAAGTTGCAAAGGCGGTGTTGATATGTTGTTATTTTCGCCTCCTGGTTTGGTACAGGAAAACATGAATGCCATTCCGGTCAGAAGGCATCCCAAGAATAATTTGTTTTTCATTTTGTTTGCTTTTTTGTTAAATTGTTGATTGTTATAAGTAAGTTGTTTGTTAAAATTTGTACCTGAGTCCAATAAGGTAACTCGGGTCGTAATAGGACTTTTGAACCGTTATCGCACTCGACCTGTCCTGATCCGGTAATACGGAGTTAAGCAAAAAGGATCTCTCGGTCTGAGACAGCCCGGGCGTATTAAGGTGAGATTGGACCCATGCCGGTTGAAAAGTATTGGTTTGCTCAATTTCAAGAATAGTTGGCGTATTCAACAGGTTGGTTAGCTTCACATAAATTGAAAAGTTTCTTGATATTGTTTTTTCGGCCGAAAAATCGAGCTGCCAATTGGCACGCTGCCAATAGTCGAGACCATAATATGCTGAAACATAAGCGATATTTCTGCCGGTGTATACAAATGCGACCTGGGCGCTTAACCCTTGTTTTGTATCTTTATATATAAGTGATAGATTGCCAATATTGGCTGCCTGCCCCTGTAATGGTCTTGTTTCGTCAACTGATATTGTTGCAAGAGATGTATTGCCACTTGAATTGGGAGGCGTTCTATAGTATAAATCTTTTGCGGTTGTGATCTGAGAATTGGTATAGGTATAATTGGCACTGATACCAAAAACGCCGAAATATTTAACAATCTGAGCTTCCGCGCCGTAATTTGTGGCAATACCAAAATTTTCAGGTTCAATGGCCTGTGCTGAAGTACCTGTCGCCACAAGTCCAAACTCAATCGGGTTATAAATATTCTTATAAAAGGCACCTACAAGAACCTCATCTATTCCTCCCGGAAACCATTCATATCGCAGGTCGTAATTATCGGCAGTGGTATGTTTAAGATATGGGTTGCCTTGTTCTGTGAAATAATCACCTGGCAATGAATAAGGTGTAATTTCATAAAAGCTTGGACGCGTGAGCGATTCGTAGTATGAAAACCGGAGATTTTGTTTGCTGTCAAGGATATATTTTAAGTGGATTCCCGGTAGAATATCATAGTAGCTTTTAGATCCTGTTTGCCCAACGAACGTATTTGGTTCGTATGTCTCAATATAACTTTCGTCAGTTGCTTCTGCCCTGAAAC
Source organism: Bacteroidota bacterium (assembly GCA_013287095.1). The sequence goes on from JABDEJ010000038.1 coordinate 14,238, forward strand.
CTGCAAGAACCTGTAACCGACCAAAAAACATATATTTAGCCTGGATATATCCAGCAGTTATATCTTCTTCCAAGGTATAATTATTGGTATTCACAAGGTTACCTGCTGCAGCCCCCGAAGGTATCCAGGAGAATTGGGTATTGTCGTAAGTTGTATAAAGTTCTGTTTGCTGACCGTTGGGTATGGATGGGGTTATGCTGTATTCTATTTCATAGTTATCCCGGGTCTTGTGCCTCGCCATGCCACCGCCCTGGATTTCAAATTCGTTGCCGAATAAGTTTCTGTCGTATGTCAGATTCAGGAAAGCCTGCTCATCCTGGTCTGTATTACTAATCCATTTGCTTGATAAACTTTCTACAGTCCATAGGGTGGTGGACTCTACTCCTGTATTGCTCCTGTTTGCCTGGGCAAGTGTGGTAAAAGTGGAATAATCGGGCTGATCATTGGCGGCAAGGTCATAGGCAACTGTCCAATCAAGTTTGAATCCATCAAAAAGAATATGTTTACCCTGAAGTGTAGCATTGTAAATGGATTGTAAAGTTAAAATAGAGCGGTATTCATTTTCAACGTTACCTGATCCTATCCCCGTTCTTTGGATATCCAAAACTGAATCTGAACCAATCCTTACCTGCTGCTGAGCAGAACGAACATAAACGCTATAAAAATTAATGCTGTTAAGTTCATTAAACCTGTAATCAACATTTAAATGGGCGGCATAGCGCGTTTCCTGGGTATAATACCTCCTGATATCCATGTAGTCGAATTGGGGGGCATCACCTCTTAAATTCTGATAGATATTGGGTGTACCAGGCACCTGGTCTGCGGTAGGCTTGTTACTAGGCTCAAAAAAATCTTCTCTTGATCCCCTAAAGATGTTTTGATAACTTCCTACGAATAAAATCCCCAATTTATGATCCTTTAAAAACCTGTTTCCAAGAATCACATTGGCAGTTGTATTTATAGGATTATTTATGCTTGTATAATCGTGGTCAGCTTTTGGAAAATCAGTAGTTAAAGAGGCCAGGTAATCAGGCCCGTGTATTTGTTCTGGAGATTTTGGATTTATTGCATTGGCATTATAAGTCTGAAAGGGATTATCTGCAAAAATTTCACTATAACCGGCAGATACAGTCGCCCTAACCATTAGATAATCAGGGGCTGTACGTAATTGCAAATTGATAACCCCTCCAATGGCATCTGCTTCCATACTTGGCAAAAGTGATTTTATTACTTCTAGCCTTTCTACAATGTCATTTGGGAAAAGATCAAGGGGAATGTACCTGTTTTTGTTATCTGGAGTTGCTATTTTTACACTGTTAATCGTGGTATAGTTATATCGTTTTTCCATACCGCGTACCACGGCATATTTTCCATCTCCTGTACTGTTGCGTTGAACATTCACACCCGAAATACGCTGGAGACTGTTGGCAATGGTTATATCAGGTAAAAGCAGGATGGATTGGGATGATAATATGTTTTGAGCATAGTCAGCTTTTTGTTCAGAATTTCGGGCGCTCACGTCAGTTTCATTATTCAATTTGCCTACCACATTTACCTGCATGATAGCGTCTTCACTTTCCATTTTGAAATCAAGGTGCACATCCGGCCCGCCCGAAGTAATGCTGACCTTTTGAGTCATGGTCTTTAACCCGAGGAATTTGCACTCTAAAGTATAATCCCCGGCAGCAAGATTTTTAAATAAGTATATACCTTCGAGATTTGTTGCCGTTGAAATATTCAGCTCATTAATCCGAATGACGGCACCAATTATTTGCTCTTTTGTATTGGCGTCTATGACAGTACCTTTAAGACTTGCCGCATTCGTTCCTGTGAACTTAAAAAGAAATGAAGTAATGAGTAATACATTGAAAAATAACGATATATGCTTAGTATAAGTCTGTCTCAAGCGTAAACTTTTTAATTTTTGCGCAAAGTAAGTCAGACTAAAGCGAACAGTAAGGCCCTTAAAGTTATATTAACAATAATATAAAACAGACTTCACGTTTTGATAGTGGTAATTTAAATATTTGATAACTATTTATTCATGATTTGATAATACATACTGCAACTTCTTAGTGTTCATAGTTCTGAATATTCAGCAATATTGGCAATTAACTTTTTCCTCGATCAGGAATGAGATTACTCAGTTATCTTTGAAGAGTCAATCTTATATATTTCAATGTTATGGAAATCATCATCAAACCTGTTGCTTTTGTCAGAAATACACGTGAAAATCTCTCAGACGATTTCTGGGGTGATATTGTTTCAGAAATTGAACTGGCTGAAGACATCCCATCAGAATCACTAACCGGGATTGAGTTGTTTTCTCATATTGAGATCACTTTCTACTTCCACCTGGCAGATAATCCAGTTGTATATTGTCGCCATCCACGTGGCAATCCGGATTGGCCTGAAGTTGGCATTTTTGCACAGAGAAATAAAGACAGACCAAACAGATTGGGTGTGACGGTCGCAGAACTGATAAAACATGAGCCAGGAAAACTAATTGTAAAACATCTTGACGCCATAAATGGAACTCCGATCATTGATATAAAGCCGGTGATGCGCCAGTTTGTAATCCGAGAATCATTAATAAAACAGCCACAGTGGGTGGATGAAATGCTGACAGACTATTGGGAATGAGGATGATTGAAAAGTTTTAAACTTCTTCTGCCGGAGGAGCATTTTTAAGCTCTTCACGGGTTTTGAGAAAATGGTCGTAGCATTCGGTCATGTAACTTTCCTGCATTTCAGTACCCATTTTGTAATTGATAAAATCAATAAATTCCTTCAGGGTAACATCCTGATCTTGATCAAAGTTTTTAATGGCTTTGCGGGTTATCCTGTCCCTGAATTTTAATAATGATTCAGTCATGTGTTAGAGTTGGTACAAATGGAGTGCGATCACGTATTTTCACCAAAAACATGTGCAATATAGCAGATTTCTGTCATTTGTAAAGGAATATTCATTTTTTTGAAAACGTAGAAGCCTCGTTAGAAAAGAGTGAAAGGGACTACTAAGCGTAGTAAAAAATCTATTTTATGCGGTATATGGTTATCTTTGCGGTCAATATCAATACGCTTACCCTTTGCCACTTCTAATCCATATAAAACTACTTGAACAGCCCCTCCTTAACTATTTCCTCGGCTCGTTTACCTCATTATTTTCAGTTGTAAATCCACTTGGTATGATGCCGGTCTTCCTTGCTCTTACATCAGCCCATCCGGTTGAATATCGTAGGCTCATGGCAAGGAAGGCTTGTATTTATGTTATTTGTATCCTGGCTTTCTTTCTTTTCGCGGGCACATACCTGATGTCGTTCTTTGGGTTCAGCCTCATCAGTCTCCGTATTGCTGGGGGGCTTATTGTTATGCGCTCAGGTTTTCACTTGCTAAACGGAACTGATAAATCCGGTAATCTCAGCGACCAGGGCAAGCAGGAGGCAATAGCAAAAGCTGATATATCTCTTACGCCGCTCGCACTGCCTCTCTTATCCGGTCCGGGAAGTATTGCGACGGTGATATCCTTGTCTACCCATACCAATGGCATTGGTATTCATACCCTTATGATACTCGCTTCTATATTGACAATTGGAGTTATCAGTTTTATTATTCTCAGCGTTTCTAACAAACTACTTCCAATTCTTGGCAAGGCCGGCCTTGAAGCCATCACCAAAATTATGGGCTTTATTGCAATGACTGTTGGTGTCCAGTTTATCATCACAGGTATCGAACTGTTGTTCCAGGAAATGAGCTGAGGACAATGATCAATAACCAATGATCAGTAATCACTTACCACTTTTTACTTACTACTCCCAAATTCGGAACGATATTGCGATTCAACCTGTTGGTGATTCAGGAACTTAAAAAAATGGAAACCATGTTTTATTTCGGACCTTTTTGGGGAATGCATTTTATCGGGTGGCTTATCTGGCCTATTGTCATTATCTTTTTATTTGCCTCACGTCGTTACGGGTTTTGGGGTTATCGTCATTGGCGGAGATATGGATATGATTCCCCTGAAGAAATCCTGAAAAGACGCTTTGCTTCCGGGGAAATTACCAGGGAAGAATACGAAGAGCGAAAGAAAATCCTTGACCGCGATATGAGGTAAGTTTGACTTTCGGCCAACAACCATTCTATAAATAATTTTTTGCATTATATTTGATTATTAATAGATTTGACATTTATTAACCAATTAAATTTAAGCATATATGAGAAGCATATTTCGTCTATGGGTAATCTCAATCCCAGGTATTGTTTTATCGAGTTCCTGCGCCAAACCGAATACTACCCCCGGCAATACCAACACCAATCCGTTTATTTCTGCCACTGTTAATGGTACGTCTGTAACATCTACCACCGTGGCAGCCGCTTATGCCAACGGCATTTTACAAGCGGAAGGTGCTATTTCTACAGCCGGTTCCCTTGAAATATCCACTGACTCCACAGCTCCTGCTACCTATACAGTTACTTCCACCAGCATCAACGGATTTGAATATTCTAAAGATGGCAATACAGCGTACAGGAGTTCTCCTGGTGGCACTCTGGTCATCAAATCCTATTCAAATAAAACGCTCACCGGCACGTTTCAAGGCTGGGCAAAGAATGTGACCGGAGGTTCTGACAGTGTCAATATCACGAATGGGGCTTTTAACATTAAGCTGCAATAGACCTTTCATTTCGACGACAGGAGAACCCGAAGGCTCAGCGAAGCTAAATCTGTTTTACATTTTAGTCATTCCCTCTAAAAGTCCTTTTCAGATATTTCGCTTATTCTGATTAAACTAAGTTCAAGGACTGGGTTTACATTTCTATGATTTTCCAAACCTAATAAGTATTATTACTCTCATAGTGAGGATAATAAATATTCACTTTGGGTTGACATCCTGTAAAAAATGTAAACCCCCGATCACAAAATACCAATGTATTTACCTGGTTAACAGCTATCTTATGTACTTGCAATAAAAAAAGAGCGTTATGCCAAAAGATATGGCGGGGTTTTTAGTGACAAAAATTATGCCAAAATGATAAATAATTTATATTTTTTCTGATGGGATACGGATTTGGGTTTCGGGGCGGAATTGAAATGGTTTACCACACAATTTTTACCTTGTCAGAATATAATCGGAAATGTTCATCTTTTGATATGAGAGTTGCATTTTCAAACTGTGCTATAGAAATAAGCATACGGTCAAAAGGATCGCGATGTTGCTCAGGGAAATCAAAATTCGAATATGTAAAAAAGTGTTCATTTTTCAAAAGCAACAGTTCAAATCCTGTAGCAAGGATTGCATCTACAAATTCGGGCATTGAAACTTCAAATTCATTAAGTTTTCCAACTTTGATTTTTATCGCAACCTCCAAAAGGCTAACCTGACTCACCAATATTTTCGTTCGCATGTCTTCAAGAATAGACCGAACTTTAGCGGATAATTTCTCTTTATCTGCAATCGCCCAAAGGCATACATGTGTATCAATCAGATAATCCACAGTCGCCTACATGTAGTCTTTCATGTCTTCGAGCGGGGCATCAAAATCTTCAGGAACCACTATTTTTCCCTTCAAAATGCCCAAAACCCTCTTCTTTTTTAGCCTTGATTTGGCTTTATGAGCCAGGAAAGTAACAATCACCTCCGTTTTTTCATCAACGGAAGGCTGCTCAGTAAGGGTAATCTTGCCCTTATCATAATATCCTTTTATAGTAGTAAGCATGGTAGTTCACTTAACAATGGCAAATATAAATAAATTTCGGAATTGATAGATTGTGGCCTTTTAGAGGGTCAATAAACCTTTTCACGTTTCCCAATCCCTGGGCCTTTTGGCAGGCTGAGGAATTCCCAATTCTTAATTCCTAATCCTTAATTAATTTCTAAAACCCATACGCATCCTGATCAGGCTTGCGGCAGGCTTTGGTTAATTTTAAAAGTCGGCTCTGCCCATTGGAAAGCCTTTCATAAGTGGACCATTGTTTGGGACTTAGATTGTTCTTGAGTTTGGCATTGCGGTCAGTTTCAATTTGTGCCTGTTCATCGTCCACACGCTTTGGATTGGACGCATATAGTTTGGCCACTTTATCCATTTCCTGGTATGCCTCCAGGTTGATGCCTTGTACCACGTCCTGCTCCGGGTCATCAAGCTGCAGTTCGCATGTCATACTGGCGGTAAGCGCGGTAGCCCTGGCCTCTGGAGAGGTAGTATCCACTTTTGAGGTTTGAGAATAACCGACATTGTTCCCAAACAAAAGTATCATTACAACGAACAAATAAGGTTTCATTTTTATGTCTTTTGGTATTACATAAAGACAATCGGGGACGGAAAAAGTTGATGGTATTATTCTGTTTTTAGGATCATTTCGAATAATAATTAGAAGCGTCATTCCGGCAAGCATTGGAGGAACGATGTGAAAAGCCGTCATTCCGGGCTTGACCCGGAATCCCGTGGAATTAAGATACCGGGTAACAACAAGAATGAGTTTTTATTTAGCCAAGCCCTGACCCTACCGCGTGCCGCATTAGCTTTAGCGGTGGCGCAAAGGGAATCTCTGATAGTTCTATTTTGAATTTATCCCGGATGAGTTTACGAAGGAAACAAGCATAGAAAACTCAACGATAGTCCCCTTTATGGTCAGGGCAATACTCAATTCCTCGGTCTGTCTCCTGACAGACCGAAATCTAACAAGGAGTTAAAAGACAACTGGTCTGTCAGGAGACAGGCCAGGGAGTAGGGGAGTAGATAGTTCCCCTGTGTGCACAGGCAGGCTTTATAGCCACTGCAACAACGCCTTTTTTAATTGTTGTTTACTCAATTTAACTACCTTTATACCGGACAAATACAAAAATTAATAACCCCCGGCATGAAATGGATCCTGGCGCCCATAATCTGTATCTCCCTCAATTCCTGCATCGTATATCCTTCGATGCATTATTCGGTGGCGCAAAATGTGCCGCTGCTCACTGAAAAAAATGAAACCCGGTTTTCGGTTTCCACGGGCAACGAAGCCATTGGCATCCAGGGCGCTTATGCTTTTTCAAATTCATTTGCGGTGATGGCCGGTTATTCTGGCGGACTTGATGAATTTCCGTCACCATTCTTTGGCGATGATGGTTTTGATAATGGGGCCCGGATAAGTGGTGAATTTGCTTTGGGGTATTTTAAACCCATTGGCAATCACAGTATTATTGAGGCTTATTGCAGTGTAGAAAGATACTACAGGAGTTTTTCTGAAACCTCGGAAGTTTACTTATTTCCTTTACTAACAAACTCTTTCAGTACCTATTGTACCAAACCCTTTGTGCAATTAGATTTAGGGCTTCACAATTCGGGGCATCATTGTTTCGGCCTGTCTATGAAAATTGGCATGTTGAAATATGATCATTTTTCTTACGTGATCACGGACACTACAGGCAGACTCGTTCAGCGGGCGTCTGATTATAATTCAAGTCCCGCTATTATTATTGAGCCCTGTTTTACATACAGGCTGGGTGGCAAATACCTTAGGTTCCAGGCCCAGGCCGGACTTTCAATTACAAACTCACAAGTAAATACAATCAATTCTGGTTACGGGTTATCAGAACCTTTTTTCTTTAATGTAGGGCTGGCGATAACGCTGTTTAAAGACACGATTATCAAGGATACCCAATTGTAATAGGGG
>JABDEJ010000039.1 GCA_013287095.1 Bacteroidota bacterium
AGGGTCATAGCCGGCCATCAAAGCCACGATCATCATTCCATATCCATGCCCTTCCGAAAGGGATATACTATTGGCCGCTTTATTACCGCCCCGCCACAATCCATCAGCATTGCAATAGACGTAAGCGCCTTTTTTATCCTTGGTATATCGGATGTAGTGCTTTTTCCAGGAAGTATAAAATTGCTCCACAGCATCGTCCATTTCCCCCTGACTACTGGTATCCGGTTTTATTGTTCCGGGAATATATTTGGTATGATGCGGGAAGGGTACCGACTGTGCAAAAATTCCGGATGGAAATAAGCACAGACAAATTACCAGATTCCTGAATTTTATAAAATGTTTTTTGATAATCATTTGGCAGTAACAGTTGGATAGAGAATTAAAATGTTACACGGTACGAAATTACCCTTTTGTCAAGAACGATGCCAGATTTAAGATTAGTATTTGTTTTGAATATTCCGGCTTTTTTACCTCACTCTTTCAACCTTTTCATCGTCTTTAGATTATGATATTCTTGTCAAAGTTCAGATTCGGTTTTAGTGGCCTTTTAGTGCTGATTTTATCTTCCTGTTCCAGTCTTCAGGAAGTACCGAATGCACTTAACATGCCTTTGGCTGGCTATAAGGGCGATACAAAAGCCAGTCTTAATATCGGCACAGGAGGACTGGCGCTCCAGGCTTCTTATGCTGTTGACAGTCATTTGGTACTGACATCGAGTACGAAGTACAATTTTTTTCCGCAAAATGGGGCCGATAACGATGGAGGGCCAATAACGATATTTCATAATGAGTGGCAGGAAGATATAGGCGCAGGATATTTTTTTGAACCGTTTGATAATTCAAGGTTTGAAATTATAGGAGGACTGGGATGGAGCTCTATGAACTATTCTTCTTCATACGAAAATATTGACCTGGCGGGCGACTCTTATTATAATACTTACTTTAATGGCAATATCGTACATGGTTTTATCCAGGCAGATGGTGGTATTGTAAATCGTGGGTTTAGCTTGGGCCTCGGAATGAGATTAAGCGACAGATATTATATTGGAAATTATGAGAGTTATCAGAATATAAATTCCGGGTTTGATCACCAATTAACGGATGACAAATACAAATTACAGGTAAACACATTTTGTATAGAACCGGGCATCGTAACCAGTTTTGGCACAGGAGATATGAAGTTTAATATTATGCTTGGCTTTTCTTTTAATACTACGGGCTTTATCCTTGACCCGGTGATAGCCCAAAATAAAGCGAGCTGGTTGCCTTCATTGCCAATTTTTCTTTCCACAGGAGTTACGTACGCTATTCACGGGAAGTGAATAGTGGTAAGGCAACCATCTTGCGGGAAATGTAAACATGTTCTGAATTCATGTTTAAAATGTGAACGTATAGCCTCCTCATGTACAAAATTTATACACGAGGAGGTTGTCATGTATAGAAACTGGATTATTTTATACATGGCTAATATGTCGATTAAATAAAGACATGCCAAGAACATGTACACGTTTTGCGCAAAATGTGTACATGTGCCTGCCTCATGTATAAATTTTATACATGAGAGCGTTATCATGTATAAAAAATTGGTTTATCTTTGCATGACAAAGGTATCATATATAGATATTATTCATGAAAAAGGCCACAAAAGCTGATACTGACAAGCCATTTAATGAGCTGCCTTTTTTGCCACCTGCAAGAGATGAAATTGAAACGGTAAAGCTATTGCGCCAATTGGTAGCTTCATCTGTAGCCCTTGCCGAATTAAAAGGGCTTGCCAACACACTTCCCAATCCCAACATATTATTAAATGCGGTCATTCTTAAAGAAGCACGCGCCAGTTCTGAAATAGAAAATGTTATTACCACTCAGGATAAACTATATCAGGCGCTATCTGCAAAAAGCGCCCAGGCAGATTCTGCCACAAAGGAGGTTCTCAGATATCGGGAAGCTACTTTACTTGGATTTCATTTTGTTCGGGAAAGAGGGTTTCTGAATACTAATGCCATTATTAAAATTCAAAAGGCACTCGAAGAAAACAATGCCGGGATCCGGAAACTGCCGGGTACGGCCTTACGGAACGCTGCAACCGGAAAGGTTATCTATACGCCACCGGATGATTATGATACCATCCTCAAACTCATGAAAAACCTGGAAGAATACCTGAACCAAGAAGATGATATTTCCCCGTTAATAAAACTGGCAGTTCAGCATTACCAGTTCGAAAGCATTCACCCTTTTTATGACGGCAATGGCAGGACGGGCAGGATCATAAATGTCCTATACCTTATTATGCATCATTTGCTGGAAAGCCCGATACTTTATCTCAGTGAATTTATTATTGATAACAAGGCCGACTACTACCGCCTGTTGCAGGAAGTACGGTTAAAAAACAATTGGGAAGAATGGATCTTGTATATCCTGAAAGGTGTTGAACACACTGCAAAGCAAACCATTAAACAAGTGCATGACATAAATAAAATTTTCTTAAAGACCCAGGCGATGATAAAAGAGCGTGCGGATATGCCTTATAATAAAGAACTTCTGGAACTTTTGTTTGAGCATCCTTACAGCAAAATTGAATACCTTGTGGACAGGCTTAAAATTTCAAGGATCACAGCGTCCAAATACCTGAAAGAAATGGAAAAATCAGGGATACTGCAATCCAAAAAAATCTGGAAAGAGACCATATATATTAACACAGAACTTTTTGAACTGCTGAAAAATTGAGAGGTGGTCCGTATAATAATAATGGTATCGCATTTTGCGATACCATACCATGAAAATGTCATTTTAAACAGAGAGATAGCCCATACCTCACTCAAAACCAAATAAAATGTCAGGTTATACCCTTACAAAGTATAAATATTTGTCAGGGTTTAGGCTGACGAAATTGTAAAAACAGGATTTTGTTAGCTTTGAAGAGGACTGTGCTGATAATTGGCCGGAGGCAAGGGATACTCAGGTTCGCGGGAAGTGTGAGCCAAGGCGGGGGTATGAGTTTGAAGTAATTAATTAATCAGTTTCAAAATATCTATTAAGGTAGTGCTTCATTCTCTCTCTATGCTGATTACATAATTCATTATTCCACTCTTCGTTTTCAAAAATTAAGGCTGATTTTAAAGAATCAAGATTTGGCTTAGCAACAAATTCGCTTCGCTTGGTTGTAAATATTTTGTTTGCGTATTCTGAATTAATTCCTCTTGACACAAGCACCAAGTTACCAAAATCATTCATCAATTTTTTACTTATTGGATACTTTTCATAGTCCCGTGGATTTTGGGGTGAAATATGTTCAACCGAATTTTTAGCGGTCATTCTGTATTCTTTCCATTTTTTATTTTTTTTATCCTTTAATAGAAACCACAAGACAAAATCCAGTTTATAAAACCAATAGTGTGGGTAGGAAACACCTAAGCTTTGATCCAAAATACTTATATCATACTTCAATTCGAGTTTATCGAGTTCTCCTGTCATACTTTTCCAAGTACGTTGCGGCAGATTATCCGCAACCATAGATGTACAAAAAAGCTGATTGTCAATATGCCTTAAATATTCATATAATTCTTGCTTGTCCCTAATTTCAGTTGCCTTTAACAATAAAGGTGTTAACCAATATTGAGTTGTTATTTGTTGAGAATGATATAGCATACTTTGTAGCAAGGCAAATCCGTCATTTGATTCTGGCTTTTCTCTTCGGAAATAGTAGGTTTGTTTCCGATACTGATTTTGTAGAGATAACTTTTTTATTAAGTGAACTTCTTCATTCTCACTAACTGCTACCCATTTAATTACAAACAGATCAAAACAGAATCTTACATCCAATAATAATTTAATAAAATCCATGGAATCATTCTCTTCAACTGGAAAGAAGTACTTTTCAAACGTCTGCAAGAGTTCCTTTTCATCTATTTTAGCAATGTCATTGGCTCCTTTTTTATAAAGAAAAATCCGTAGGGCGTGAAGTAGCAATTGTGGGAATGTTAAAATACTCCTTACAGGTTCAAACTCAGATGAATCTTCAGCCTCAGGATGCATATCTTCCATCTGATCATCATTATCTTCGGAATCATCTTCATTAGATGACCGTATCCGTTTTTCAAGAATACTAATGATATCAATAGCATCTCTCTTACCATCTTCATCGCTTAATTCCATTTGCCTAAATATCTCTTGCAAATTCAAAGTTTCATAATCATCGTGATAAGCGGAAGAAATGCTTTTTCTAACTTCGCTACGCAAGGCTCTTTCAATATAATTGTTCATGTCGGCACATGCATTCCAAATTTTCCCAAATTTAGTTCTCTTGGATTTAATATTGTTTAAGAATCTTGCCTTAAGAATGTCATGTTGCTGAAGTTGCAAGCCTCGGTTATTAATGACTTCAAAGAGCTTGTTTAAATCCGCTTTCTGTGCTATTTCAGTAATTATGATCTGTACATTATTTCTTATATAAGAAGCAAATTCTTGGGTTTTAATTCGATCATTATCCAATTTTTTTTGAATTTGACCCTGTATCAAATTCCTTGCATTTATTATTTTTTCAAGACTTGAGTTCGCTTTCACTTCGTCTGCTTCAAGTAAAGATTCTCCTTTTATCGCAAATTCAAAATATTGCTTTACATCTTCTCGAATGGAAAATAGCAGCCTTAATTGATTTTTATGCTTGGCAAAATCAATTAAAGAACCGCCAAGCTCAACACTCAGCAACCATAAAGTTGTAAATCTTTGCTGCCCATCAATTAGATCATAAGTTTTTGGGGTGTTTTTTCTTTTTACAATAAGCACACCGCCCAAGTAATAAAAAGCCTTTTTTGAACTAAAGGCATCATATAAATCTTCAAACATAGTCAATACCTGGCTATTTTCCCATACATAAAGCCGTTGGTAACGAGGTATATTATATTGATTGTCAATCTTAATGATGTCATCAATTGAAACTAGCTCGGATGCTACGGCATTATCTATATTTTCCATTCTTTTCTAAAACTTAATTTCTTGTCCTTTTTTCCAAAGTAATTTTTTATCCTATGTTTATACCGGCCTTGCACCCCTATATTATCCTCAATGTCCTCATTAGAGTATATTTCCTGTATAAATTGATTATGATAAATGTAATTAAAAACTTCATCAGGTAGGAATGAACCACTAATCAAATCGAAAAGGTTAATTGTGTTTTCATTTAAAAATTTATATGGTGCCTCTCGTTTTACCTGTTGCTTTGAAAGTCTAATGGAGCCTAATGCAAAATCAAAACACAGAACTGCTTCATAAATCCTGTTTTCGCCAAAGTTGTCAAAATAGAATACAAGACAAAGTTGAATAAAGTGCCTTAAATATTCTGACATGTCATCATTATAGACTTCGTTGGTAAAGTCCCTAAGTTTATTAATTTCGATTGAAGAATTTTTAGAAACAAACAATGTTTCATAAACCGCTATATATTTTTCGGTATACTTAAAAAAATTAATCCCTTTATAAATTGGTTGTCGGATACTAAATGGGAAGTTTACCGGATTTTTCGTTTGTTCTTTTGCTTCAATTGCAGAACTGGTGCCACTGGCATTCCAAGATATTTTTTCAATTCTTTTGTTTGAAAAATTAGAGTATACAGGATAGCTATCTTCTTCATGCCATTGCAGCGTATCTTTTTGAAATGTTTCTTTTATTTGTTTGTCCTTGTTGTCATATAATCGGCTTTTATTACCTCGCCAATTTCTTGCTCTCCATAGAATTTCATCAAACATGAAGTCCATAAAAGTACCAGTTTTGTTATTTGATTGAGCATTTTCCCAATGCTTTGCGCTTATTTCTTGCAAATTTTCAGAATTCACAGCTCGCAGATGGTATGCTTTTAAAAAGTCCGTTGCACTTAATTTTATTCCTCTGTTGTTCTGAGTATCGAAAAATGTAAAAGCTTCATCCTCTGTAGTAGTAATAATGATAGTAAATTCAAGATGATTAAAAAAGTTCTCCTTGGCTAGTTTTTGGAGCATATCTGCTTGTGTCTCAAAAAATGCTTTTGTTTCTCGGATACTTTTAAAGGAAAGGTGCGAGTTAAATTTTAAATTGTGTTTTAAGTCTAGGTTTTGATCCAACTGATATTTCATCAATAAAAGAGTAGTAATTCTTTGTTGCCCATCTATGATCTCTAGCGTTTCTTCTTCTTTATTCCGGTATAAAAGGATACTACCCATATAGTACGATGACACGTTACGATCTTTTAAGAAAAACTCTTCCAAATCGATTAATAGCTCCTCGGATTTTTCCTTTCCCCAAACATAAGGCCTCTGGTAATCTGGAATGGTCATAGGTTGTCTCAATTTAAACAGAGACGGGAAATTATTTACACTCACACTAATCTTACTCATCTTGTAGCGATTACATTTTGAATTCCAAATCTAAGTGATAATTAGGTTGAAAGTTCAAGTTTAGTGTTGTATTTGCCAATGGGTGGTCAGAATTTGCAGTGTGCATTTTTTGCCCCCCAGTTCTCGCCAGTCTTCCGCAGGATGACTTGCGAGTAAAGAATAGATAAAGGTCTATAGACCTTCTACAACTCCAGCCTGAGCCGAATAAAATTCCTATTCGGCTCAAAACTTGTTTTGTTATGAGCCGAAAAAGTTCCCACCTCTGTTTGAGGTTCCAATTTGGAACCTCAAACTTTATCATTCCCTTTAATTTCAACTACCGGGAAAAACTCGGTAGTTGAAGTTCCTGCCTCCCATGGTCTCACGGCAGATTGGTGAAAAGAGACGATTTATAGCGGTTTACTGACTCAGGTTTCGTTTAGTGGCTATCAAACTTATCCAGATAGTCTTTAAACAAGAATATCCGGTATCTTTTTTTTCCGGTGAGCTCTTTAAGGATGCCTAGTTCAAGAAATTGCCTGACAAGTTCATGTGCAGGTTTCTTGCTGACATTACATATTATTTCGACTTGAGAAACAGTTATTGCAGGCTCTATAAATAAGTGTTCTAATAATTGGAGGCCGGTGTGGGTTCTTCTTTTAAGATTTTCCCTTATCAGGTTTTCTTTTTGTTGCTTCATTTGAATGATCTCTGATAAGGTCTTAACTGCCTGAATTGATGTTTCTTCAATACCAATCAGAAAATACTTAATCCAACGCAAGAGATCATTTTTTTCCCGCACATACGTAAGGTTGTCATAATAAAGGCTTTTGTTTTTTTCAAAAAAGGCAGATAAATATAGTAGTGGTTTTTCCAGGACCTTTTGATCAACGAGGTAAAGTGTAATCAATAATCTACCAATTCGGCCATTCCCGTCAAGGAAAGGATGGATTGTTTCAAATTGATAATGGGCGATGGCAGCTTTTACAAGGATTGGAACTTGAATATGGTCATTATGTAGAAATTTTTCAAGGTCACTCATTAAGTCGTCAACATAATGAACCGCTGGTGGTATGAATTTGGCGTCTGCAAGTGATGCGCCACCAATCCAGTTTTGACTTGTTCTATATTCTCCCGGCGTTTTGAATTTACCTCTTACACCTTGCAATAAGATTTCATGCGTTTTGCGCAGCAGTCTCGATGATAATGGAAGGTTTTCAAGTTCATTTATTGCAAAATTCAGCCCTTCGGTGTAATTTTTGACTTCCATCCAATCATCTTTTCGTTCGGGACTAATTTCGTCTTCAGGAAGTAATGCTTCATTGATATTCGTTTGTGTCCCTTCTATTCTATTTGAAATAACAGCTTCTTTGGTAACGTGAAGGTGAATAAAAAGCTCAATATTTGGAACGAGCTTAGCATAAGAATTTAATTCTCCAAGAGCTTTTGATGCTTTTTCAAGAAGTGTATTTAATGGGGCATCTTTCCATATCCATTGCTCATTAATTTTCCCGGGTACAAAATAGCTGTACCCGGTACCCTTTTCAAAATGTCCAGCCTTATATGTTTCTAATTCTTTCATCTGTTCGATATTTTAAGTATCAAATGCAGCAAGTTTCTAATTCTCCCGCAAAGTAAACTAAAAATTATTTAAGTTTAGTTTATTGGCTAAAAGTAAACTTAAAAAAGCTAAGTTTACTTATCTCCTTAGTTCCTTCGCTTATATCTTAAAGTATTTAGCCTCCAGGCTGGGCTTTTCTTGCGACATCAATCGGCGCAGGGTAGCCCGGAACTGGTCACAATTTGTGGCTGGTTCAACTTGTTAGAAATCCTTAAGTGTTGAGTGATTTTTAGTCACTTAGGCGGTCATTCATAAGATTGCGGACCTAGTTTTTGAGGCACGAAAAAACTAGGTCCGCAATGGCATGCTTCTATAATCTCTTTTTAATTATATCTAAACCATCCCGCGCCAGCCACTAACGCCTAATGCCTAACCCCTTTCGCCTTGTTCATCACGGAAACAAATTCCCTACAAACCTCGGGAAAGGAATAGACTCCCTGACATGGGGCAACTTACATACCCAACATATAATACGTTCCAGCCCAAGACCGAAGCCGCTATGTGGCACGGAACCAAAGCGCCTCAGGTCCAGGTACCATTCAAAGGCTTCCATAGGGAGCTGATGGTGGTTGATGGCTTCAAGGAGTTTATTAATGTCTGTTTCGCGCTCTCCGCCACCTACTATTTCGCCATAACCTTCTGGTGCCAGGACGTCAACACCTTTGGCAATGCCGGGCGTATTGGCGTCTTCTTTCATGTAGAAAGCCTTGATAGCTTTCGGCCAGTTATATACCATAATGGGCGTGTCGAACATCCTGGTAATCACCGTTTCATCGCTGCCACCGAAATCTTCGCCGCGCTTGAAATTCTTGGCTGATTCAAGCCAGTTGGGGATATTTCGCTCATCTTCCTCGAGGTCTTTGAGTTCCAGTTTCAGCTGGCGGACTTTCTCTTCATTAAAAGCGATCACACCTTTTTTTAACCCGGCCTGTTTCAAAGATTGTTCGCGGGTTTCAATATCGGTTTGGATTTCTTTGATGCGGGTCCTGATGTTTTCAAGGTCTTGCTCCAGGCTCTTGATGGCGTTTTTTCCATCCACATCTTTTTCGCCTCGGATAATGGAAACCGCATCGTCATATAATATTCTTGGAAAAGGTTTTACAACGGTTTCCAGTTTTGTCACATCACGTTCAATAATGGCCAACTCGTTCTGGCATTTTTCGAGGACATCTTTAACAATGGTTCTTATAAAATCCTCGATCACATCCATATCCATTTCCAGGTCATAGAATGCCATTTCAGGTTCTATCATCCAGAATTCGGAGAGATGCCTGCGTGTCTTTGATTTCTCAGCTCTGAAGGTCGGCCCGAAAGTATATATCTTGCCCATAGCCATAGCCATCGCTTCGCCGTAGAGCTGCCCGCTCTGGCTCAGGTAGGCGGGTTGATCAAAAAATTCCGTTTCAAAAAGATTGGTCGTTCCTTCTACCGCATTGCCGGTAAATATAGGCGAATCCATCTGCACAAAACCCCTGTTCTGGAAGAAATTGTGAATGGAATAAATGATCTGGTTCCGGATGCGCATAATGGCCCATTGCTTTTTGGACCTGAGCCATAAATGCCTGCGGCTGAGTAGAAAATCAATACCATGGTCTTTTTTGCCGATGGGATATTCCTCTGCTTCTGAGAATATTTCCACTGCATCAGCTTGTATTTCATATCCCCCTGCTTGTTTTTCATCCTTTTTCACGCTCCCGCTCACTCGCACCGCGCTCTCTAAACCCAGGCGTTTGATCCGGTCAAAGAGTTCTGCGCCTACGGTTTCTTCCAGGATCACGCATTGAATGAACCCCGTTCCATCACGTAACACAATGAATACGATACCTTTGCTGTCGCGGCGGTTTTGTACCCAGCCTTGAAGGACGACATGTTTGTCTTCATGCTGTTGAAGATCAGAAATATAGGTAAAATTTTTTATCAATTCAGGCATAACGTTTCTCTTTGAGCGATCAGGCTGGTTAATTGTTATTATATTTGCGTAACTTAATTTACCGTTAGAAATAGATTGCAAAATTAGGGGTATATAAATGTTAAAACAAGGACTTAGTCAGAAACTGCTTCAAAAACTGTCACCCCAGCAGATACAGTTTATCCAATTGCTCCAGCTCAATACGCAGGAACTGGAGAAAAGGGTGGATGAAGAGATCACAGAAAACCCGGCGCTTGAAACCGAGAAAAATGAATCCACGGATGTGGACAGCAACGAGGAGGAAAAGTTTGAAGCTGAATCGGATTTTGATGACAGCGACGAAAACGAAGACAATGATTATGATGATTATGAAACCGGCCTTGATGAGTATATCGGCGACGACGATGGTGACTATGCCTATGGCGGACAAACAGACCCGAACGAAGAAAAGCGCGAGTTGCCGATTGCCAATGTAAACACGTTGTATGATGTACTCAACGAGCAGCTAAGCGCCGTGGACCTCAACGAAAGAGAAAAACTTCTCGCTGGGCACCTCATCGGGATGATTGAGGAAGACGGATACCTGCGGAGGCCCTTGAAAAGTATCGCTAATGATCTTGCATTCCTGAACCAGGTACAAACCGATGAACATGAGCTTGAAAGGATATTGCATATCATACAGAGTTTCGACCCGCCGGGGATAGGGGCACGTAGTCTTGAAGAATGCCTTAGTATCCAACTCAGCAAAATGGAGCAGACCCATGAGGTGCAGCAGGCCAAAAAGATCATCCACCACCACATGGACGACCTTGCCAAAAAGCACTACGACAAGCTGATGAAGGCGTTGAAAATAGACCGGGATGACCTGAAAGGCGTGATAGACACCATTACCCACCTGAACCCAAAACCCGGTGAAAGTCAGATTAATACCAAGGCGCAATATATAATCCCTGATTTTATTGTCACTACCCAGGACAACGAACTTCATGTAAGCCTCAACTCCAAAAACGCCCCCGAACTACGGGTAAACCGTGGCTACCAGGAAACATTGAAAGGCTATAATGACAGCACGATCAAAAATAAAACCCTTAAAAACCAGGTGCAGTTTATCAAACAGAAGCTTGATAGCGCCAAATGGTTTATTGATGCCATAAAACAGCGTCAGAATACCCTGCTCCAAACCATGAAGTGTATTGTGGAATTCCAAAAGGATTTCTTTTTAACGGGTGATATTGAAAAGCTGAATCCAATGATCCTGAAAGATATAGCCGACAGGATCGGGATGGATATTTCTACCGTGAGCCGTGTGGCCAATAGCAAATATGTGCAAACGGATTTTGGTATTTTTTCATTAAAAGAGTTTTTCTCAGAAGGAATCCAGACCGAATCAGGCGATGAAGTTTCTAATCGTGAGGTGAAAGAATTTTTGAAAGAGTATATTGGCAAAGAAAGCAAAAAGCGTCCCCTAACGGATGAAAAACTTACCAGTATGCTTAATGAAAAAGGCTACAACATTGCCCGCCGCACCGTGGCCAAATACAGAGAACAACTGAACATTCCTGTAGCGAGGTTGCGGAAGGAGATATAGGGGCAATTTGGGAGTTTGAAAATTTGGGAATGAAAAACAAGCAAATACCATGAAGAATATTTTACAAATTCTTTTTACGGGGTCATTGGTGCTGGCTACACTTGTCGCCCGCGCGCAATGCCTCAAGAGCTGGCAATATTTTGTTCCTATAGCTATAACCAACAGCACTTCAGGCACTCTTACCAATTACCAGGTAAAAATTTACGTCAACACGGCCGTTCCGACATTGGCCGGCAAGATGAGCCCCACCTGCGATGATGTCCGTTTTACCGATACTTTTTGCAACAATCTTCCTTTCTGGATCGAGAATGGTATTAATACTGACTCTACACTTATATGGGTAAAAGTGCCAACAATACCTACCACTGGTACCGCTATCAAAATGTATTATGGCAATCCTAGTTTACTTACTACCTCCAATGGCGATAGCACTTTTATTTTCTTTGACAATTTTCAAGGGAAAGACCTGGACACCAATAAATGGCAGATATTTCACAGCGGCTCGGCCAGTTTTACTGTTTCCTCAGGGGCGCTCACCATTTCCTCTGATTTGGATGGTGCTATCAGGTCTAAAGCCTCGTTTCCATCACCAATTGTACTGGAAAGCAATATTATATCCGCAAATGTTACGGCAGGTTATGCGCATCATATAGCCTTGTTAAGATCGGACTCGGCAAGTGGGGTTGCCCTCACTTATGGCAATTATCACGGTGCCTATTGCATGTTGCTTGGCTCTGCCGACCAGGCAAATGCCACCTATGGCTGTAGCAACCAGAATGTAAATATCAATCCAGGAACCATTACCGGTTTGTGGTCACTTTCATGGCCTTCTTCGGGTGTACAATACAGTTCCTGGCCAGGAGGAAATCTCACAGGAGCGATCTCGAGTCACATGCCAACGGCCAATCTTCGCGTTGGTGCCGGCATTCTTTATTCAGGTGGTGGATCCTTTGTGACCAACATGATACGTGTGCGCAAATATTCAAAGATTGAACCTACTGACTCCGTCGGTACTGAATCTACGAATGGCACGGGTACTGGTATTAAAGTGACCAATGCTGAATCTACTGCCATCAAAATATTCCCAAACCCGGCAAACGATATAGTGAATATTGATCTCGATGCAAGCCATACCGGTTTCCATACTCTAACCATGACTGATATGGCTGGCAAGCTATTGTACAGCAGGGAATTAAACAATCTGGACCCAAACCTGCAATTGCAAACAAACGACTATCCCAAAGGCATATACCTCATAAAACTCACTGGGGTAAATCAAACATTTACCCAAAAATTAGTGATAGAATAGGAAAATAATTTTCTGATGTGTTAATCCCGAAAAGGCCGGGACAAGTTGTGCCAATTGTGTAGCAGATTATTTACGTTCAGGGACTTATATATTGACAAATCAAAATCATTGATCACTGATTATTGGTCATTGATAACTGATTCTTTATATCTTCAACATCTGCCATTAAATGCTGCAGCTGCACATACATTTCCTTGCTCGGATTTTTGAAATTATACCGCATCTCGGCTTTCAGGAGCCAGAGTTCACGAACTTCGTCAATATCAATGTTTTTGTTTTCGTATTCGCGGTTATCGCTTTTTAGTACCAGGCCCTGCCTGTTGTCAATGCGGTTCAATACCCGTTTGATAAGGATGGCATCCTGCATCACGATGATATAGATATAATCATCCTTCAATGTGTGCCAATCCTGTATGTACTGGCCTATCACCCATGAGCCCTGCTGAATGGTGGGCTCCATGCTGTTTCCCTTCACTTCAAATGCCCTGAAGGTGCCGCCACGAAACTGGTTTCCCGGCAGACTTATCTTCGGAAGGGTAGAAAGGAATTGTGGTTCCTGGATGTTATCAATATAGCTGGCGGCTGCTTTGGTATTTACTACTTCAACGTTTTCGTTGCCTGATGAATCATTGGTGATGCAAAGGACACGGAGATTTTTCCCAGAGACTTGTTCTGAGGTTGTTTTATGCGGCTCCGGGATTATATATGGTGCCAGGTTTTCCTCTTTGGAGTGCAGCATGGCCCCGCGACCTGTGAATATCCAATCAGGGTTCAGGTTGGGATATTGGGTAAAGATGGCTTCGAAAAATTCTGCCGTAGGTTGCTTGCCCGGCATGAGACTTTTGCGTACCCTTTCCTGTCCCAGACCGATGCTTTCAGCGAAGACATATTGCGGCATTCCCAGGTATTCTTTGTGGAAGTATCCTATGCGCTCCCTGAAACTGTCTGAATTCGAATCACTTGCTATATCCATAATTTTTTACAAATATTTTTGCACAATTTTCATTGTAATTACAACTAAAGTGGTATATTTGTGCCCTGATATTTTAAAAAAACACTACAATGAGCCACAAATGTACAACTATTATTGTAATTAGCAAGCAAATACCAATAAAATTTGTAAATACATCATAGGTGTTTGGCATTAGGGGTTAGGAGTTAGTACTTGCGCAAGCATAGATTCAACCCAAATTCGAAAAGGTGACGACAAAATCAAATTTTTTTTCGTCTGTAAAGAATTGAATATATGCGGGTTGAAAAATATTTTTTGAAAGTACCCACCCACTTTGCCATCTCGCTATATATATACATAGAAATTACGAATTACGAATTGCCCCCGGGCATGAATAACTAATCCCAAATCCAAATCCAAATCCAAGTCCAAATTTCAAATCACAAATTTCAAATCACCAATAAAATGCAAACTAACAATCATATCATTATAGAAATAAACCGCTGCCGATACTACAAAGACCTTTGCCGCAAGATAGCCCGAAGAGACCTGGTCGATGACCTTTACCAGGAATTCATTTTTGCTTTGCTAACCTATGACAGTCTTGCCGAAGTTTACCGGAAAGAATGGTTCCGGCAATTCGCGAAGAAGATCATCAACAACCTTTACCACTCACAAACCAGTACTTTTTACCTCAAGTACAGGCATATTGATAAAACCGTAAAAAACCAGCAGTCTTTTCCTGATGTCTTGGATGACACCCCGGTTCAATTGGAAGAAGACAATACAGATATACTCAAGTTTATCAATAAAGAACTGGACAAAATGGATTGGTATGACAGAGAACTTTTTAGGGCCCTGGTAAAACTGAACAGCGAGCGCAAACTTGCTGAGAAAACAAAGATCAACCGGAACAGTATCCGCTACACCATTAAAAAAGTGAAAGAACGTATCCGCAATAACCCACAATTCGCACAATTCCTTTACAGATGAAATCCAAAATCCTGATCGTTGTAAATCCTGTTGTGACCGGGGTGGAATACCATCGTCAACTCATTCCGCATTATCATCTCAACAGCCATTATAAAGATGAATTTGAAGTGCACCAGATCAATGAAATTGAATCAGTGAGCGATGCATTCCTGATGCAGTTTTGTATGGTTCAGTTCAGCAGAGTTGCATCCTGGAATGGAAATTCGCAAAAGATGCTGGAACGGCTTCGCAAATTGGGAATTGTGTCTGTGGTGGATATGGACGACTATTGGATACTGCCATCGTCACATATCATGCACCACGCTTACCGCGAAAAAGACATTGCCAAACAAACGATCGTTAGCTTAAAATATGCCGACCATGTCACCACCACCACGTCCCTCTTTGCAGCGGTAATCCAGAGCGTGAACCCGCGAGTTACCGTTCTGCCAAACGCCATTGACCCCACCCAGCCCCAGTTCGAAATCAATCCAATGCCTTCCTCCCGGATGCGTTTTGGCTGGGTGGGCGGCGTTTGTCATTTTGAAGATATAAAGCTGATGGAAAACGGGTTTGCGAAGCTGAATACAGATGAAGGCTTGAAAGACAAATACCAGCTTTGCCTTATGGGTTTTAATGAAGAAGACACCACGGGGATATACCATCAATATGAAAAGGTTTTTACCACCGGCCTTGATGAAAACCACGAAACTTATTTTAGGATAAATGCTGCCAATGTATATAGCTATGCACAGGGGTACAACCTATTTGATGTCGCACTCGCCCCTCTCACACATAACCTGTTCAATAACTGCAAAAGCGAGCTGAAAATGATTGAGGCCGGCTTTATGAAAAAAGCGGTGATCACCAGCGATGTCATGCCTTATCAGATTATTGCAAAGCCGGGGATCAATTGCCTTACCGTAAAAGGGAGCGGCCATTCATCAGCCTGGTACCTGAGTATGAAGAAGCTCATTAAAAATCCAAATCTCGCCGAAGACCTCGCCGAACAGCTTTATGAAGATGTAAGCTCCAAATACCATATTGATCTGGTGAATAAAACGAGAGCTGATTTATACAGAAGATTATTGGATTAAAAGATTTAAGAATTAAAAATTAAACTAACATGAACACAATCCTATTGATTATTTCCATTTCCTGTTTCGCGGTTCTGTTATCGGAAGCATCAGGAATAATTCAGTTGACAAAATTCTTTTTCAATATTAACAGATTGAAGCCATTAGACTGTCCCCTTTGCCTGGCCTGGTGGGTGGCCTTGATTATTTTTATTATTGAAAAGCATTATTTGTTTGCACCATTATTCGCCGCAACAAGTTCAATGCTGGCTATTTGTATCTCGAAAATATTAAGGAAGTTATAAACAGTCTTGCGGAAGCCAAATCACAAATCACAAATATCGTTTATCTTATAGGTCAAACACGCATATTTTTAAGAAAGTTCCTGCAAAAAATATACTTAAAATGTTGTTAATAAGCATAAAAGCTTATATATATTTGGCTCTTTTAAATAACCTTATATAAGAACTATTATGATTCCAGAAGAAAAAAAGGCCGCCGTAAACCATGCTCTGAATATGGCATTTGGAGTAAGCGAATTCGAAGAGATACAGGAAATGACAGCGGGACTTTCATCAGCCCGGATCTACCGGATTTTAATATCAGGAAAACCGTACCTGCTGCGCATCATTATGCGAACAGACGCAATGGGAGACCCTACCATCCACTTTGCTTGTATGAAGGCTGGGGCAGATGCCGGCATCGCGCCACATGTTTGGTATGCCGGTATCGAGGACCGGATTGCGATAACAGATTTTATTGATGCCAAACCTTTTCCGATGGATGCAGCAAGGATAAAAATGCCGGATATCATAAAGCGTTTACACGCACTACCGGCTTTTCCATTTAGATTGAATTACCTGGATTTTGTAGATAAATCTATCGTAAAATTTCAGGAAGCACAGATAATTCCTGATCACATTACCAGGGATATATTTACGGAGTATGAAAAAATCTCGGACATCTATCCTCGTACAGGCCCTGATCTGGTGTCATGTCACAATGATCTGAAACCGGAAAATGTCCTTTATGATGGAGAGCGGGTATGGCTTGTTGACTGGGAAGGGGCATTTTTGAATGACAGGTATTTAGACCTTGCTGTTGTCGCAAATTTTGTAGTGACAAATGATGGTCAGGAAATGGATTTTCTAAAAAGATATTTTGGTAAGGAAGCAAGCGAATACCAGCTTGCCCGTTTTTTCCTGATGCAGCAGATACTTCACATGGCCTATTTCGTTTTTTTATTGACAATTTCCACTCATGGGAAATCCATTGATCCGGATTTTATGAAAGAAGATTTCAGGGAATTTCATAATCTGATGTGGGGGGGTAAAATTACGTTGGAAACAGACGAAGTCAGGCAGCGATATGCACTGGTTCACATGGAACAGCTCAGGCTTAACTTCAAACGGAAAAGATTTGAAAAATCTCTGAAAATAGTCTCTGATCATAAATAGTCTGCCGCAGGAAAAATTTCAAATTTCAAACATATCATGTCACAAAACAATTTAGAAAAACTCCGCAAATACCTTCCCTTCTGGGAATATTACAAATCAAACAAATGTATTCCTCCCATAAACCTGCCTACCCTGGAAGCCCTTGCAGCTATCTACCAGGAAGAGCTCCATCCCGCGCCTGTGCGTCTGTATTGCAGTGTATGCGTAGAAGAAATGATCACGACCTTATTCTATCAATACGAACGTGATACGCAGAAGGAATCAGACATAAAAAACCAAAAAGAAAATGACAAAACCGAAAACCAGCCCCAAACCCAAAGCGAAAAGCTCCTCCCGCCAGGTAACCAAAAGGGACAAAAAAGACGCGGAAGAAAAGTCAGGCGAAGGAAGCGGAAAACCCAATTGGGATGAAGCCCTTCGCAATGTTTTTGACAAATGCATCAATACATTAAATGAAGATGTCCAGAGCCTGAACCCCAAAGACCGGCTTGCTTTTATCAAAGCCATCAGTGATCATTTTAGTCCTGAACAAAAAGCCAAAAAAGAGCCACCCGGCAGCGACATTAATGAAATAAAACTCACCATTCTACACAAGTGCACAGATGAGCCCGGCGAATAAAGTGATTGCGATAGAAGGGGCGGAATTGGTCTTAAAAAATGTAAAATCAAAAGATCGAATCATCGCCAACCAGGGCGGTACTTCTTCAGGAAAAACCTGGTCGGTTTTGCAGACTCTGATCATAAAAGCTTTGATAGAAAAGCTGCATATCTCTGTCTGTTCGATCAGCCTGCCACATTTGAAAAAGGGAGCCTTACTGGATTTTACCAATCTATTGACTAACTGCGAATTATTTGATGAAAAATTTTATAACAAAACAGACAATATTTTTAAATTCGGGAGAAGCCGCGTTGAATTTTTCAGCCTCGACGATCCCGGAAAGGCACGCGGCCCAAGGAGGGATATATTGTTTGTGAACGAGTGCAACCTGGTTCCTTATGAAACCTTCAACCAATTGATGCTGCGAACCCGGAAGCAGGTTTTTATTGATTACAACCCGGTGGACGAAAATCACTGGATATATGAAAAGATTTTAACAAGAGACGATTGTACTTTTATCAAGTCCACATACAAAGACAATCCCTTTTTGGACAAGAAAATACAACAGGAAATAGAAAGGCTGAAAGAGACCGATGAAAATCTTTGGAAGATATATGGATTGGGTGAAAGAGGCCAACTGAAAAGCACAGTTTATGCGCCCTGGGAAATTGTAGATACGTTGCCAGAAGGCGGGGATATATTTTATGGGCTGGATTTTGGATACAATGTTCCTGCTGCCCTTGTAAAATGTTGCCTGAAAGATGGAAACCAGCTTTTTGTAGATGAAATGATTTACCAGAGTTTTCTCACCAATAGTGACCTGATCTTGCTGATGCGGGACATTTTGCCGCCACATGCCAGCATCTACGCTGATGCTGCAGAACCGCAACGTATCGCAGAGATCAGGAAAGCGGGGTTCAATTGCCGGGCAGCAAATAAAAGTGTGAAGGATGGCATTGACAAACTGAAAAGGATGAAGGTACACATCACCCGCCGAAGCGCCAACATATTAAAGGAACGCCAGGGCTACAAATGGAAAGAAGATGCCAGCGGAAACCTGGTTGATGAACCGGTGAAGGCCAATGACCATGCGCTGGATGCAATAAGATACTCGGTACATACGCATGGGTTGAGGCCGAGTGGGAAGTATGCTATTCGATGAAAGGCATTAAAAGATTAAAAAATTTAAAGATTAAAAAAATAAACCATGACCCTCCCAACCTCCTGGAAAGAAATTTCTCTCAAAACCTATTGTCTTCTCGATGGGATTATCAAAGATAATGATCTGAATACAATTGATAAAGACATAGAAATATTGTCGCTGCTTTCAGAGAAGCCGAGAAGCGAAATATTAGCCCTGCCGTTTAATGTAAGGCATGGTTATTTGCGAAAAATCGAATTTCTGAACAACCTGAATTCCATAAAACCGCTACAGTCTGCAAAGAGTTTCAGGTTCTTTATCAAAGGCAAAAGGTTCGAGATTAAGCTAAATGCCACAGAACTAACAGGTGGACAGTATATTGACCTGATGACCTTTCTGAAAGACCCGGAAGCAACAAACCAAAATATCCATAACATATTGGCTGTGATAGTATTGCCTCTAAAATTCGGGCTCTTTAAAAGCAAATATGATGGCGAAGCCCATGCAATACGGGCCGCATTTTTCTATGAGAATATGTCAGTTTCGATTGCGTACCCAATCCTGGTTTTTTTTTGCAATCTCTCGGAGCATTTAACACAAGCTATACAGGACTATTTGAAGACCGAGACAGTGAAGAAGATGGATATGATCAAAGTCGGGATGCAGGATATCATGAGCGCTACGGCTGGCTCATAGTCCTTGATGCACTGAGCAATGGCAATGGAAACCTTTGGGAATATTTCACTGATTTGAATGTGATTGAGTTTATGAATAGGATTTCTTTTTTAAAAATTAGGAGTCAGGGGTCAGGAATCAGGGGGTAGTAAAAAAGAAAACAAATTAATGGAAAATATACAAAACACCCTCCAAGCATGGGGTGAGAAAATTGTGGATGCATTGAAAGCGGCTTTACCGCCCGGGAAAGACACCAATGGAATGCTTGGACAAAGCATTAGTTTTACCATAAATTATGCAGGTTTCCCGATTGTGTTTGAACTTCAATTGGCTGATTATTATAAATATATTGATTCCGGTCGTGGGCCGGGCAAATTCCCGCCACCGGAAGTGATTGCCAATTGGATCAAGAACAAACAACTCAGTATTATTCAAAAATCAAGCTTGAAAAGTATAAAAAGCAGGTCCAAAACATTATCAGCTTTATCTCAACAAAGTCAGCTCAAAAGCCTGAGTTTTCTCATCGGCAGAAAGATAGCAAGAGATGGGATTCCGGCAACAAATTTTTACTCAAATACGCTCAGCCCCGGTGCTTTTCAGGAGTTGAATGACAACCTAAGCGAAGCTTTCAAACAAGATGTCCTTGCTTTGATTTTGGATCAATAAATTATCATCAAACAGTAATTTTCAAATTTTCAAATAGTTTCCCCATGACCATCACCCAAACCCCTCAGAAATTTAGCCCCGCTTATAACGAACTGGTTTATGTTGTGAATAGCACCAACGAAACCCAACCTAACTACAAATACATCTGTGACATATATGCGGCGGATGGTACAACACGTCTCGCCAGGATAAAACGTATTCCCCAGCCCGATGGGTACGGATTGTTCGACCTGCACAGGATATTGGAAAACTATGTCAGTTATGATATTGATGCTTCTACGAGCGGCTTTACATCTAATGGTAAAAGCTATTTTGGATATGTGATCAAATTCGGGGAAGAGTATGGTTCATCCTCTTCCGGGCCAACCCAATATCTTTCATTGGTAGCAGATACAAAGAGATATATCGTGAACGCTGTTTTTGATTTTCCTGATTTTATCGGGTACAGTCAAACAGATTGGCTGATAGCGACATCAACCCCAAAAAAATTCCTGACCAATGCACCGCTTTCGCAAAGTTTAAGACCCGGAACCAATTCCTGGTTATATTTTATGACAGATACCAATATAGTATCAAAACTGGTTTTGAAGACCTATAATAGTGGCGGCACTTTATTGTCTTCTTACAATTTATCGAATCCCGATACAGATATGTCTGTTGATGGAAACCGTTTTCTTCGTGTTCCCGCCGGACCAGCTAATGCTGGTGCTGCTTTTAGTGTTACCCTGGATGGAACTATTGGCAGTTATACCCTTCATCTTGAAGATAGTGGCAGCAATGTGATCAGTGAAATATTTACGTTTAAGATCAACACAGAAATTACGAAATACACATGGTACCGTTTGCATTTCCTGAATAAAATGGGCGGGTTCGATAGTTTTGATTTCAGGTACTTGAGCCGTTCTAAAATAAATGTTACCCGAAGCAATTATAAAAAATACACGGGGTCGGAAAGCAGCGGCGCCTGGAGCTATGCATCTGAAGAACGTGGATACAGCCAGTA
>JABDEJ010000040.1 GCA_013287095.1 Bacteroidota bacterium
AATAGTAAAAACCACTTTTAGGCTCACCGAAAAAATTACCTTAACCGGATGCAGCAAAACCGGATGGAGAACTTATCCAATTGTATTTGTCACCTGCTACAACAGTTGCACCAATAGGAATAAAACTTCCATAACAAATGGCATTATCTGGAACAACTGCGGCGGCAGGTAGAGGGTTTACTGAAATAGTAACGGAATTTGTATTGCTACACCCTGTGGCAATGACAGTATCTGTAAGTGTATATGTTGTTTTAACTCCGGGGGATACGATAGGGTTGGCCAACACGGAATTAAATCCGGGAGGAGAGCTTTTCCACGAGTACTTATTGCCATTCACAGGGCTGGTGCCAATTAAAATAAAAGATTTATTGCAGATGAAGGCACCGGGAGCTACAGAAGCAGCAGGTAAAGGATTGGCTGAGATAATAACTGAATCTGTTTTGCTGCAACCGGTAGCGCCAATTGTTTCAGTAAGATAATATGTCGTGCTTACCTTTGGATTGATTGTTGGATTTGACAAAGTGGAACCAAACCCGGATGGTGAGCTTGACCAGTTATATGCATTGCCGGGAACAGCTACAGAGCCAATTGCAATGGAAGAACCAGAACAAACTGTGGCATTAGAAGCAGTTTGTGCAACCGGTAATGAATTAATTGTGAGTGTAACGGAATCTATCTGTTTGCACCCCGGTGAAACGGAATCTTTTAAATAATAAGTTGTTTTTACAGTGGGGCTTACCAATGGATTTGCTACTGCAGAAGTAAAACCGGCTGGTGAACTTGTCCAGGAATAAGTATTGCCTGGATAAGAAATTCCCCCGATTGCAGTGAAAGATCCCGGGCAAATCGCAGTATTGGCAATTACCGAAGTTGAAGTAGAGAAGGAAATTGTGTCGGAATTTATTTTACTACAGCCTGTTATCGGGTTTGTCTCCATTAAGAAATATACCGTGGTTCCCGATGGGATAACAGTCGGATTGGATGAAGTTGAAGTAAAACCGGACGGTGAACTTGTCCATGAGTACGTATCTCCTCCAACTGCCGCAGCGCCAATGGATAAAGAACCTGAACAGAGCGAAGTACTTGCAAGGACGTGGGCGGCAGGCAGTGGGTTCACTGAAATTTTAACGGAATCAATTTTGATACATCCCTTAAGACTGTCTTTAAAATAATAGGTAGTTGGTACACCAGGCCTGGCTATAGGATTTATCAAAGTAGAAGTAAATCCAGCAGGAGAGCTTGTCCAGGAATAATAATTTCCGATAAAAGGCGTAAAGGTCTTGCCAATGGAAACTGCCGTACTTCCGCAAACGATGGTATCATTGGCAACCATAACAATTGGTAAAAAGATTGTATCAGAATTGGTTTTGGAGCACCCTGTTGCTGTGATTTTTTCTGTGAGGGTATAAATGGTACTTAATGAAGGGTTTACTGAAGGGTTGGCACTTGTAGAAGTGAAACCCGCAGGAGAACTTGTCCAGGAATAAGTATTTCCTGTTAGGGCGGTGGCACCTATGGATATGGGAATTCCAGAGCAGTTGGAAGTACTGGGTATTACATTGCCTGCAGGCAAAGGATTTGTTGTAATGGTAACTGCCCCCATTGTTTTACATCCGGGGATAGAATCTGTGAGAGTGTAAGTAGTCGTCGTAGTTGGATTCGCGATGGGATTTGCAAGTGTTGATGTGAATCCTTTTGGTATGCTTGTCCACGAATAAATATCCCCTTTATTAGAAGTTGCACTGCCCAGTGCAATAGAAGCTCCGGCACAAATGGTGGCATTTGAAGCTACTGCAGCGGAAGGAACTGAAATGATTACGGTATCCCTTTTACTGCAACTTGTTGCCAATATCTTTTCAGTTAGGTAATAGGATGTCGTTTTAGTAGGTGACACTGATGGATTTGATGATGAGGAGCTAAAACCAAATTGAGAGCTTGACCATAAATAGCTGCTTCCTGTGACAGCATTTGCCCCAATGGATATGGCAGA
Source organism: Bacteroidota bacterium (assembly GCA_013287095.1). Next base: position 1,991 of record JABDEJ010000040.1, read on the forward strand.
ACCAGGACATATAGCTGTATTGGCAATAGTTTGGGCATTAGGTTCGGGGCTAACAATAATCTTAATCGAATCTGTTTTGCTACAGCCATTTAGAACAGAATCTTTAAAATAATAAGTGGTGGTAATATACGGACTTACTGTCGGGTTTGCCAATGTTGAAGTAAAACCTGGAGGCGAGCTTGTCCAGGAATATACGTTCCCCTTATAATAAGCCTCGCCAATAGAAATCGGAGTCCCTCCACAAATGGCAGTATTGGCAACAATAGAGGCGACTGGCACCGAGATCGTATCAGAATCTGTCCGCGTGCATCCTGTTGCTATTATAGTCTCTTTGAGTATATATAGAGTTGTTGTAGTAGGACTGACGGAGGGATTTGAGGAAGTGGAAGCAAAACCAGACGGAAAACTTGTCCATGAATATTTATCACCTGTAACAGCTGCCGCGCCAATAGAGATAGAACTTCCTGAACAGATAGCGTTACTTGCAATAATAGAATTACGGGAAGGCAACGGATTGGTATAGATTGTGACCGAAGCTGAGTTTTTGCACCCCGTGGAAACCACAGTCTCAGTAAGTGTATATGTTGTGTTGACTAGCGGACTAACTGATGCGCCTGATGAAGAATTATTAATACCCGGTGGCGAACTTGTCCACGAATATCTATATAACCCTGAAGGAGATGTGCCGATGGAAATAGTTGACCCGGCACAGATAGTCGTATTCGGTGTAATGGCAACAGTTGGCAAAAGATTAATGCCTATAGTAACAGAATCGATTGTTTTGCAGCCTGAAATTGAATCTGTAGCATAATATTTTGTAGCAACGGCAGGACTTACCATAGGGTTTGCCAGGGTTGAAGTGAATCCAGGGGGCGAGCTTGTCCAGTTATAAAAGTTTCCATTATGAGCGGTTCCACCAATCGAAATTGAAGAACCCTGGCAAATGCTGGAACTGGCAACAATCGTCGCAAATGGCATTCGGACAGTATCGTAATTGGTTCTGGAACACCCTGTTGCCTTAATGGTTTCAGTCAGGATATAAGTTGTAGTTACAGTTGGGTCCACAGAAGGATTGGATGATGTAGAAGTAAATCCTGATGGGAAACTTATCCATGAATAGCTATCACCAATAACTGCTGCCGCACCAACCGAAATTGATGTTCCACCGCAAATAACAGTATTGGCAGCAACAAAAGCTGAAGGCAGTGGATTTGTTGTAATAGTTACTGAATCCGTTTTACTGCAACCGATATTTGGAATAGTTTCTGTAAGATAATATTTTGTGTTAATGGATGGGTTGACAATTGGATTAGGGGAAGTGGAAGTGAAACCAGCCGGCGAACTTGTCCAGTTGTATTTATCACCAGGGACTATTATACCACCAATTGCAATTGTTGTTGCCGCACAAGTAGTCGCATTGCTAATGGTTTTTGCTGCCGGGGATGGGTTCACAGTAATTTTGACAGAGGCTGTTTGGCTGTTGCATCCAGCAACACTGTCCTTAAAGTTATAGGTAATAGTCGTGTTTGGACTTACTACAGGGTTGGCCAAAGTAGATGTAAAACCGGCCGGACTACTCGTCCATGAATATAGATTACCCGGGTAGGAGGTTTCACCAATTGAGATTGCATTGCCTGAGCAAATTGTAGTGCTTGCCACTATTGAAGCCGACGGTACCAATATGGTATCAGAATGGGTATTAGAGCATCCTGTGGCAATTATGGTTTCTGTAAGAGTATATTTTGTGGTAGTAGTAGGACTTACTGATGGATTTGAAGAAGTTGAGGTAAAACCTGATGGAGAGCTTATCCATGAATATGTGTTTCCTGACACAGCTGCATCTCCGAGAGATACAGAAGACACAGAGCACAAGACCGTACCGGCAATAACTTTGGCAGCAGGTAGTGGGTTGACCGTAATGGTAACATTACCGCTTTTCTTGCAACCTGGCACCGAATCTTTAAGTGTATAAGTAGTGGTAATAGTTGGTTTAACTGTTGGATTTGACAACGTAGATGTAAAGCCTGCCGGAGAACTTGTCCAGGAATAGGTATCCCCGGCAAAAGATGGCCCTCCCAGCGACACTGGCTTGCCGGCACAAATGGTAGCATTGGCTGCGACAACTGCAGCAGGCATAAAAATGGTATCAGAATGTGTGTTGTTGCACCCTGTGGTGGTACTTGTTTCGGTGAGAATATAAGCGGTTTTTACAGTTGGACTAGCTGATGGGTTTGATAAAGTGGATGAAAAACCAGAGGGTGAACTTGTCCATGAATAAATGCTACCGGAAACAGAAGCGGCACCTATGGAAATTGAAGAGCCTGAACAAATGGTGGTGTTTGCGATAACTTTGGCCGCAGGAAGCTGGTTGACGCTCACTATCACAGAATCTGTTAGTTTACAACCCGCTGTTAATATTTCATTCAGATAATAAGTAGTTGTTACTTTAGGTGTTACGGATGGATTTGCTGAGGTAGAATTAAAACCCTGGGGAGTGCTGGTCCATGAATAACTAATGCCATAATAAGATGCCCCTCCTATTGAAATTGGAGAACCACTACATATTACAGTGTCAGCAATAATTTTTGCACTTGGCATTGAAATGGTATCGGAATGGGTTGCACTACATCCTGTTGAGGCAATTGTTTCGGTAAGTGTATAAACTGTGGTCACGGTCGGATTCACCAAAGGGTTTGAAGAAGGAGAGATAAAACCAGATGGAAAACTCATCCATGAATAGACGTTACCTGTTACGGAAGCTGCCCCAATCGCAATTGAAGTAGCCGGACATATAACTGTACTGGCAATTACCGATGCTGAAGGTAATGGATTAGTAGATATCTTAACAGAGTTTGCATTTTTACAGCCTGTCGCCGATATAGTCTCAGTAAGGGTATAAGTTGTGGTCTTGGATTGAGAGGCTGAAGGGTTTGATAACGTCGAAGCAAATCCTGACGGAACACTTGTCCATGAATAAGTATCCCCGGAAACAGGGGCAGCACCAAGAGAAATTGAGGAGCCGGAGCAGACTGACATTGGAGTAATAACAGATGCTGATGGCAATGGGTTAATAGATATATTAACTGAACTGGTTTTACTGCAACCATTAACACTGTCTTTTAAATAATAAGTCGTCGAAACTGATGGGCTGATCAACGGATTTGAAGAAGTTGAAGTAAAACCAGCAGGCGAACTTGTCCACGAATAGTAGTTTCCTACGTAAGATGGTCCTCCTATTGCCATAGAACTGCCAAGACAAACAGCAGTATTCGCAATAACTGAAGCAGATGGCAAAGAGATGGTAACTGCATGAGTGTTGCTACAACCTGTTGCTGAGATTGTCTCAGTCAACAAATAAATGGTGGTAGCAACCGGGGTGACGGAGGGGTTAGATAAAGTAGAGGCAAAACCGGACGGATTGCTTATCCATGAATACGTATCCCCGGTAACAGCCAAATTCCCAATGGATAATGAACTTCCTGAGCAGATAGCAGTATTTGTTACAACAGATGCTGAAGGTAACGGATTTACCTTAATTATTACCGAATCAGTTTTGCTGCAACCTGTTGCCATCACTGTTTCAGTAAGATAGTAAGTTGTGGTAATATTTGGGTTAACTGTTGGATTTGGTAAAGTAGAAGTGAATCCTTTCGGAACACTCGTCCAATTGTATTTGCTGCCTGAAACTGCTGTTGCCCCAAGAGATACCGGATTTCCTGCGCAAATGGTTGTATTCGATATGGTTTCGGCAGAAGGAAGTGGGTTTACTGCAACAATTATTGAACTGGTATTTACACATCCTGAAATCGAGTCTTTTAAGCTATAAGTGGTAGTTGTTATTGGGCTGACTGTTGGATTTGAGATCATAGAAGAGAAGCCATGAGGTATACTTGTCCACGTATAATTACTTCCTTTGGAGGCCGGCCCGCCTATGGAGATCGAGCTGCCTGCACATATTGCGGTATTTGAAGCAACTGTGGCTGTGGCTACCGAGATGGTATCTGTATTTGTTCTGCTACATCCTGTGGCAATTACTTCTTCAATCAGGGTATAATAAGTAGTTTTTGATGGGCTTACTGATGGGCTTGCCAAATTAGAGGTAAATACCGAATTGGAACTTGTCCAGGAATAATAGTTTCCTTTAACGGGGGCGGTACCAATAGAGACAGAAGCTCCAGGGCAAATGATTGTATTTGCGAGAATTGATGCAGCGGGCAACGGATTGACTGTTAATGTTAAAGAATCAGTTTTGCTACATCCGGTAGCCAGAATGGTTTCTTTGAGGTAATAAGTTGTGGTATCATTTGGGTTTGCGTACGGGTTTGAGATTGTAGAGACAAAACCTTTGGGTTCACTTGTCCAACTGTATTGATTACCTGCTACTGTAGCAGCTCCAATAGGCGTTGGGGTACCCATACAAATGGTAGAATTTGCAATGGTTTTTGAAGCAGGCAATGGGTTAACAACAACGGTTACAGAATCAGTTTTCTTGCATCCGGCAGCAGCAGTATCTTTAAAATAATAGGTAGCGGAGGCTAACGGAGTTATTTTAGGATTTGCCTCTGAAGAAGTAAAGCCTTTTGGAGAACTTTTCCATGAATATATATTGCCTGAATTAGATTGACCGCCAATGGATATTGTAGTCCCGGCACAGATGGCAGTATTGGCGATAATAGAGGCAGAAGATGGGATGGAAATGGTATCAGAATGCGTTATGCTGCAGCCAGTTGCAGTTATTGTTTCAGTAAGGCTATAGGCTGTAGTAACTGATGGACTTACAGTCGGGTTCGAAGAAGTGGAAGTAAAACCAGGGGGTGAACTTGTCCAGGAATAAGTGTGACCGGCTGTGGAAACAGCACCTATAGAAATGGCACCAGAACAAATAGCTGTACTTGCAAGAACTATGGCAGGTGCAGCAGGATTTACAATAACAGTCACAGAATCATAGGCATTACAGGCCGATGACCCAAAGCTAACGCTATCTGAAAGATAATATGTGGTGGTAACGCCAGGCTTGACAGTTGGATTGGCAAGTGTGGAAGTGAATCCAGGGGGATTACTTGTCCAAAAATAAGAGTCCCCTTTATAGGCTTCTCCTCCTAGTGAAATTGAAGTGCCTGGACAAATGGTTGTATCAGAAATAATGTTGGCCGCCGGCAGCGAAATGGTATCAGAATAGTTCCTTGTACAAGTTGTAGCGGGAATTGATACTTTGAGGTTATAAATAGTAGTAGTACTCGGTGACACTAATGGATTGGCACTAAAACTAACCGTGGAAGTAACACCTCCGGAAGAAGTGGTCCATAAATAGGTGTATATCTGGAAGTATATTGCTTTCGGCCCGCCAATCGATATGGAAGTTCCCGGACAAATAGCAGTACTGGGAAGAACAATAGCTGTCGGAAGCGGGTTTACGATAATATAAACAGAATCTGTTCCCACGCACCCTGTAACAACGGAGTCTTTAAGATAATAAGTTGTAGTATCGTTAGGGCTAACGTTTGGATTTGCCAAAGTGGAACTAAATCCTACAGGGACGCTTGTCCAGGAATAATAATGACCTGGATAAGAAGTACTGCCTATTGAAATGGAACTGCCCAAACAGATTGCTCGATTGGCTATGACTAAAGCGGATGGCAAAGAAATAGTATCGGAATGAATTTTGCTACAACCAGTGGCCGTGATGGTTTCTTTTAAGTTATATACAGTGTTTATGGCAGGACTTACGGAAGGATTTGATAATGTGGAGTTAAAACCTAAAGGAGAGCTTGTCCATGAATAGGTGTGTCCTGTCACAGAAGCCGAACCGATAGATATTGAATTTCCGGGGCATATAGCTGTGCTCGGAATAACTGGTGCGCCAGGCAGTGGATTCACGGTAATAAAAACAGAACCTGTTTTACTACATCCTCCTGCAATAGAATCCTTTAAATAATAAGTAGTGTTAACCGTAGGCGTGGCGACAGGATTTGCCAAAGTGGAAGTAAAACCTATGGGCACGCTTGTCCAGTAATAATTATTCCCTTTATAAGAAATCTCACCTATCGAAACTGATGTCCCCATGCAGATACTGGTATTTGCAACAGGATTTGCTACAGGAAGTGAAATGGTATCCGAATGAGTGTTGATGCAGCCACTTGTATTGGTTTCGGACAATATATAAATAGTATTCCCTGTCGGGCTAACAGAGGGATTTGCGAGTGAAGAACTAAAACCAGATGGGATGCTTGACCATGAATAAGTGTCACCGGAAACTGAAGCATTTCCGATAGATATGGAACCTCCTGAACAAATGGCGGTACTTGGAATGACCGATGCCTGTGGCAAGACATATCCGGTATCTGCTATCATGGCAGAATCATTAGCGGATGTAGAATCGGTAACCCCATTTGGTTTTGAGGTCCAGGCACGCATGATCTCTATGCCGGTCAGGAAATTAAATGTGCCAATGGTCATGATAACGGCGCTGTCAGGAGCAAGGCTTCCAGTCCAGTTAAATACGGTTTGATTTTTTTTGTTGACAGACCAGTTGATACTAGCCTTTTTCAAGGTGTCTAAACCATAATTTTCTATTTTTACTTTAACAAATTGAGGCCCTGGACAGAAAGAACCCGTGGGACTCAAAATAGAAACAACGCCAGCATCATTATGGTTAACAAAGTTGAAACTGGCCAGGAAAGCGTCATATTTGCCCACTTTAGTTGATGCATTCGAACTCTGAAATGCGCCGCTTGTTGCTATGCCGGTATCACTGGCAGTGTAGCCCGTAATAAAGACATTCCCGTTATTAAATGCTGCTACCCCTGTACCCTGATCCAATAGCCTGCCACCATAATAGGATCCAACGAGCATAGTACCGTTGTTTTTGAATTTTGATATAAATGCGTCACCATTGCCTCCAAAAGAACTCTGATATGCACCACTGGTGGCTATACCTCCTTTTGTACTATAGGTAAGGCCTGTAACATATATATTATCATTGTTATCTGTCCCAATGCCATAGCAATAATCAGCATTTATTCCTCCATAATAAGTTCCCCACTTTCGCATTCCACCGCTGCTGAACCCAGCAAGGAATCCATCTGTACCACCCCCTAAAGGAGCAGTCTGATAAGTTCCACTAGTAGAAATACCAGTGGCGCTTCCCGTATAGCCTGTTATATAAACGTTCCCTGAACCATCAACGGCGACACCATAACCTTCATCATCACTGGGACCGCCGAAGTAGGTACCCCATTGCTGCGTTCCATTGCCATTGAATTTAGCGAGAAATACATCATTAGATCCAAACGATGCCAGGGCGGTCTGGTATGCACCATTAGTTGCAATTGCAGTTTTACTTCCAGTTGAACCCTCGATATAAATGTTGTCGGTACCATAGCTGGCAATCCCATGTGCGTAATCAGTGCTGCTGCCGCCATAATAGGTGGACCACTGACGAATTCCACTGCTATTGAATTTAGCTAAAAAAGCATCGGCTGAACCTCCATATGATGTCTGATATGCGCCACTGCTGGCTACCCCTGCCGTACTGCTGGTTTCACCTGTGATATACACATTTCCAGAACTATCCGTGGCAATACCATTTCCCTGATCTAAACCGCTTCCTCCAAAATAAGTCCCCCATAACCGCGAACCGCTGCTATTAAATTTAACCAGAAATACATCAATAGCACCACCGTAAGAAGTCTGGTAGGCCCCAGTTGTTGCTATTCCCGATGTGCTGTATGTATATCCTGTCATATATACGTCGCCAGAATTATCTGTTGCTAATCCCTGACTAACTTCATCTCCGCCACCAAAATAAGTAGCCCAAATCAATGCCCCACTGCTGCTGAATTTTGATAAAAAAGCAACGTCCCCCAGGTTCGAAGTCAGGTACGCTCCGCTCGTAGCAATACCGGAAGTGCTTCCCGTATAACCTGACATATACACATTCCCTAAGCCATCAACTGCAACACCGGTTCCCTCGTCAATATTACCACCCCCAAAATATGTTGCCCAGGATAATGATGGGTCTATGACAAGAGTTTGAGACTTATCATATCCCGCAACATTAAAGCCAATAATATTGTTATCTTTTTTTACAAAATAGCTTGTAATCAACCTCTTACCCAGGTAACTTACTGGTTTGTTTTCTTCCATTGTCCCGACTTCAAGTGCATAGGATATGCTTCCATTTTCGTTTAATTCCAGGTTTTGCAATCCATTCCATTGTATCTGAATATCGCCAACATTGCCTCCGGCGTATATTATGAATTCATACTTCATACCTTCTCTTTTTGCATGAAGCACCAGGTCAATATGAGGATATACCTCTTTATAGGTTATGGTCTTATAGGTACGGGCTCCGGTAATGCCGGTTTCGGGTGTGCGTGAGAGGAAAAAGTTTTCATAATGACCTTGCTGTTCGGCAGCGATAATCTGACTATTGGGATTTGAATTGAGAAGGACGAGGTCGGCCTGTTGTATTGCAACTGTGGATGGTTTAACCACACCTATATTATCTGAACCAAATCGGTAAAACGACGTTTCTTCAGTTGCTTGAGAAGCAGTATTTTCGCTATTTATGCTTTTGGAGAAAACAAAACTTATTGCGCCTGGCTTGCAATATAAACTTATTCCGCCTTGATGGCCATAGAATTTAATGTCAGGCTCGGAGGTCCCGTTTCGATCCGTTAACTGTCCCTTGTTTTCGACAAAGCTCCAGTCTTTATGATCGATAAAATTTTTTACATTAGCTGGATTTTCAGCATGCGCCAAAAAAGAAGGTAATGTGAAAACGAAAGCGCCTAGCAGTTGTAGCTTTCCCATTTCAACAATTTTATATCAAATATAATAAATTATTTTATTATTTGGTAATAAAAATTCATATTATGGCTTTCAAGATAAAGGCGATGCGGTTTTTGGTGAATTATACTTAGACCTAGAATGTTCCGTAGCACAAATGCCCTCAGAATAGCCAATATTTCACACGGCATTTTTTTATAGGTAAGCGCCAATCTGGCAGACTTTGTTTTTTGATCGTAAAAGGGGCGTAAACTTTTTTTTGGTAATACCCCTGGACTGGACAAGTGGAACAACCCAATGCTTCTAAGTATATCTTTCAATTTTTAATACAAAATAAAAAGGATCCTCGCTTGAAGTGCACATGACTGCGTATCATTTTTATCAAAGGGCATTGCCAATGCAAGCAAGGGAATGCAAAACCCTCCTTTTCATTTCTAAAAAAACGCCTGAATTTCCATTCGTCATTAAAACCACCATCCTTTTTACAGTTTTCGTCATATTTGTCATTATGGTTTTCATAGAATGCCGCCCTTTACAACAGTCAACGAGTTATTGGGACTTCTTAAAACAAGAAGCCCTAACCTCTATAGGGGAACTCAGGTTAGATTTTCTCAAACACTTTTAAATTATTTTTTTCTATTACCGTATTGGAAAAACTATTCGATACGGAAGAAATTATGCCTAATTTAGCGGCTGTATTGGTCTTTATTTTTAACAGGTGAAGGGAGGTAAATGATATCAATTTCTTGTTTAGTACTAGACGATGATCCAATATACTGCGATCTGATTACTGAAATGATTTCCGAACAGTCTCAGCTGTTCCTTTCAGGAGCCTATACCCTTCCTGAAGAAGCGATATTGCATCTTGGCCAGGAGAACATTGATATCCTATTCATTGATATGGAAATGCCGGAAACAACCGGGATAGAATTTGTAAAAAAGCTCAAAGATCCCCCACTGGTTATTTATATTACTTCGCATCCCGAATTCGCGATAAACAGTTATGAAGTAGGAGCTATTGACTATTTAACCAAACCTATCAGCGAAACTGCTTTCGGCAGAGCCATTTCTAAAGCCATCAAAAAAATTGAAACCACAAGAAAAGCTGATATAACTGATTCTATGATTGATTCCATGAACAGTGATCATGAATATTTTGTAATCCGGAACGACTCAAAATATGTAAAGATAAAATACAAGGAAGTTGTTTTTATCGAGGCGTTTTCCGACTTCGTAAAAATACACACGCCTGCGGAAATTTACGTCCATTTGTCAAACTTAAAAAATATTGAGAGTGCTTTGCCTCAGAAGATCTTCATCAGGACGCACAGGTCCTATATTGTAAATACACAATTTGTTGAATCTATTGCCGGCACGGAAATAAAGATGGGGGATTCAATAGTACCGATTGGCGAATCATACAGAGAATTAGTAATGGATCGTATCATTGGAAATAAACTTATCAAACGATAGCCACAGGCGGGAAAGTAACAAATATGGAAGTACCTTCTCCTTGTTTGCTCTCTACCCGTATATCTCCATCCATTTTTTTGATCAGTTCATAACAAAGAGAAAGTCCGAGGCCGCTTCCCTGTTCTTTTGCCGTACCGGTATTTCTACGAATTTTGTTATTGATGGTAAACAGATTGAGTAATTGTTCCTCATTCATTCCAATACCGTAGTCCCTGATAATAAGGGCAATGTCATGATCCTGTCTTTCCGTGGAAATAATAATTTCATTCCCCGGATTACTGAACTTGATGGCATTATCAAGAAGGTTTCTTAATACAAACAGAAGCACGTGCAGATCAGCATTGGCAAAAACGTCTTCACCTACTTTTGTCAAAATGATCAACTTCTTTTGTAATGCAATATTCTGATAAAGGCTGATGCTTTCGTCAACCACTTCCTTAAGGTTTATCGGTCTGAGATGAAGGGGGATTCCATTCAACTGGTTGGTGCTCCAAACCAGGAGATTGTCAAGAAGGTTTGAAGTAGCCTGTACAGAATATCCAAGTCCGCCGGTCAATGTATCAAACTCATCCCGGGTAAGATCTTTTTTACGCAAAAGTGACAATGACGCGTTTATATTATTTAACGGGCTTCGCAAATCGTGGGAGATTATCGAAAAAATTTTGTCTTTTACGATATTCAGCTGCTCTGATTTTTCTTTCTCAATGGTAACTTCTTTTTTCTGTTGGGTAAGTTGCCTGTTCAGAAATCGAACTCTTTGCTGTATCGTAAAGAGGATAAGTGCTACAATGACAATAAAAAGGAGACATACCGATATGAAATAAAAATTCTGCCTGCTTGTTCGTATCTGCGCCCCCTGTAGGTCTATTTTAGCCTGTTTTTCATTGCTTTGATATTGCTCTTCCATTTCGGCAACATGTGCGGCATTGTCTTTAGTGAAAATACTGTCCTTAAGATTATAATATCTTCTTACCCATTCCAGGGCAAGTTTTGGTTTTCCCCATTTATCATACAAAAGACCAATATCACTGTATGCCGATTGAACGAGGGCATCCATTTTTACTTTTTTAGCGATAAGAATAGCAGATTTAAGGTAAGTTTCAGCAGTATCGAATTGCTTCAGGCCGATATATATCCCTCCTTTGCTTTCAAGAGCGGCGGCAATGTTTAAACTATCCCCTGTTTTTATAGCGAGATGGTATAATTTATTCTGGTATTCAAGTGATTTAGTGTAATTGTTCAATCGTTCATAAGCGGTACCGATGTTATTATATAATAGCCCTGTAAGGTAAACTGAAGAGTCATTATTAAGGGCCAATGCTTCGAGGTCATATTTAAGGCACGAATCATATTGCTTCAGAGCCATTTTTAACTCACCAAGCCCGATGAGACATTTCAAAATGCCTTTATTGCTCCGGATCGATTTGTATGTTGCAAACGCTTTCGAATTGTATTCTTCTGCTTTTGCATAATTATTGATTTCCTGGTACCCTCCTTCAAGGTTGATATAAGCAGATCCTAATTCTTTTTTGTCGCTACATTGTTCCGATTTTATAACGGCCTGATTAAGATAGTAAAAAGCAGAATCGTAGTTGTCTGCATCTAAAAAATTCTGGCCAAGGAAATCGGTGGCTTCTGCAATCGTTTCTTTATCATTAGAATTTTTTACCGCCTGATAAGCCTGACGGGCGTACATTAAACCTTTTTGTACTGATGTGGTACTAACTATAGTTGCTTCTTTTCTTAAAATCTTTAAAGTCTCCCGGGGTGTCTTTGCTTTTTTGAGCAAATCATTCAGGCTGTCTTTATTTTCTGCCATGCAAAACTGATAATAAAACAGAAAAATCAGACAGCAAAAAACCCCCTTCATTACAAAATATTGAATGATAAATGATTACGCAATTCACTGGATTGTTCCCCCCAAACCATTGTGCATATTTAGCCACAATTTCCCGGATAAACGTCAACATCCTTAAAATAAATAAAATTATTCGCCTTCATTTTCACGGCGTTCATAGACTTTATTGGGCGGTTCATAGACTTTATTGTTCCGGACATATTGGAATGACTTCCTTCGTACGCTTGATAAAATCATGCGCGAAAAAATCGGGAGACCACTTATAAACAATTCTTATAGTTATGAAACACTTTCTACAAAACCTGAAAACAGTAACCAGTAATCTCATTAACAGAATTTTACCAGGATTTCTTACAATCATATTGGTATTATTCTTTTTTAATGCAGGCGCCCAAGCGTGGCAGCCGATGGGACCAAGTGATTTCAATGTATCAACGGGAGGTTCAGGTTTTTCTGCAGGCAATGCTCAATACTGCTCAATGGCATTAAATGGCAGCGGGGTTCCTTATGTAGCGTATCAGGACCAGGCCAACTCTTATAAATTAACTGTGATGAAATACAATGGCTCAAGCTGGAGTGTTGTAGGGAGCGCCGGTATTTCAGCCGGTGCCGCATACACGCCTTCTTTAGCCATTGACCAAAGTGGCAATTTATATGTTGCCTATGTGGATGGCAGCACAGGCAATGGAACACTTATGAAATATAACGGAACAACCTGGTCTACGGTAAGCGGGTCTTTTTCGACCGGTGACCCAAATTATACCAAACTTAGAATAGACGCTAATGGAAACCCCGTTGTAGCGTATATACTTGGATCAAATGGCAAGGCGGCTGTTTCCAGATACAGTGGAGGTTCATGGTCAGCAATAGGCAGTTCAGGGTTTTCAGCAGGTCAAGCTGAAAGTATGGATTTGGATATTGACGGAAGTGGAAATATTTACGTTGTTTATGGTGATATTTCTTTAGGAGGCAAAGCAGTTGCCATGAAATATAGTGGCAGTTCATGGACTGCAGTTGGAAGCAGTTCCGGATTTACAGGAGGTTCAGGCGCTGCAGGCACACCTACACTGGCCATTGACGCGAGTAACAATCTTTATGTCGCTTACCAGGATAACGGGAATAACTTTGAAGCAACAGTTATGAAATACAATGGATCAAGCTGGTCTGTACTTGGTGGTAGCGCAGTTTCAAGTGTCGAATCCCAATTTACCTCGGTAGCGGTTGATGCAAACGGCAATCCTTATGTAGCTTTTGATGATATCACTAACAATTTAGCGACTGTCATGGAATACAACGGTACGAGTTGGGTTGCTGTTGGAAGTGCAGATTTCAATGGGGCACCTATTGCTTATAATTCATTGGTAATTAATTCAACAGGCTCGCTATACCTCGCATTTAATAACAATACCGGAGGTAACTATTCCGGGGCCATGTATGCCTATAGCTGTTCAAGTGCCGGCGCATTGAATTTTAACAGCACGAATAATAATTATGTACTTATCCCTCATCAAACAAATCTTGTAGTAACTAACGCGCTGACTATGGAAGCATGGGTTTACCCTACTAACAACAGCGGTTGGCACCAGATTGTTAATAAAGAGTATGACTGGGAAATGTTTATAACGGATGGCGTATTTAAATATGCAATCAGCACAGCGGGATCAAACAGCTGGCCGGAAACTGATGTTGAGAGTTTACCATTAAATACATGGTCGCACGTAGCAGTCACCTATGATGGCACAGTAGCGAAAGCTTATGTAAACGGGACTCTTATAACTTCAACGACACGTACCGGGACAATATCGAACTCTCAGTTGCCCTATGAAATAGGATGGCGGTATTCAACCGGTTCCGGTGGGCCATTTGCCGGGAGCATTGATGAAGTGCGTGTGTGGAACAGGGCATTGTGCCAGGGAGAAATCCAAAACAGTATTAATTGCGAACTTTCGGGTATACAAACTGGATTGATATCCTACTTTAAATTTGATCAGGGCTTTATTAATGGCAATAATGGTACAGTTACAACAGCTACTGATGCAAGTCCGCTCGGCAACAACGGAACACTTAAAAACTTCAGTCTCACCGGTGCTACCTCAAACTGGGTGGCAGGCGAGGTTTCGGGTACCTGCTCTGCATATACGGAACCCACAACAACATTCAGTTCACAACCTGCCTCTGTAACTATTTGTGCCGGAACAAATACATCCTTCACAGTTGGCACTTCAACTACTTCACCAATCTACCAATGGCAGGTGAATACGGGTTCAGGATATACAATTATCACAAATAATTCAGTGTATACGAATGCAACAACAGCCACTCTTAATATTACTAATGCAACCTCTGGGATGACCGGATATACTTATCAATGCGTCGTATCTGGTGCATGTTCTTCGGTTGCAACTACAAATGCAGGTACCCTTACTGTAAATACGAAGCCCGTCTTTACGACATGCCCGTCAAATATGACTGTAAGCACTTCAACTACAACATGTAATGCAGTGGTAGCATATACAGCTATTGCCAGTGGCACACCTGCACCAACAATTACATATAGTTTCAGCGGCGCTACTTCCGGCAGCGGTTCCGGAACCGGCACAGGATCTACTTTTAATAAAGGTATAACTACCGTAACCATCAATGCCACAAATACCTGCGGATCGGCGTCGGCATGTTCGTTCTCAATTACCATGAATGATAACACCGCGCCGGGTGGCGGCACAACTCTTTCTTCAGTTTTAGGAGCAGCTCCTGTGACAGCGCTTTTAAATGTACCTGAGGCAGCAGACTTCGGGGTTCTATACCAGGTAAATATTGGTACAGACCAGAATTATGGCACAGCAGCAGTTACTTATGCGGTGAACAATGCCGCTAAAACCGGTCTGAAATTCAACAGACTGGCCTATATGTACCAACTTGATGGCAACTGGGTTTGGGTATCTATGGATACACTTACCTCTAACCTTACCAAATTGGGTATCCCCAATGTTACTGCAAATCCTGTAGTATGGCAACAGAAGGTAACTAATATGAACGTTTACTCCAATGTTTCAGGGGTGACTACCGGAACAGGAATTACCACTGGGAACGTGGAAATGTGGACTGATTGTTATACGCAGGCCCTTGGCTTTGCCGGAATAGGCGGCAGTGCGACTACATACGACTATAACGATAGCAGGTCTAATGCCAACTGCTATGGTTCCTTCCAGGTAAATAACTATGGCGCAGGACAGACCATATTGGCCTGGAACGATTTTACAGGAAGTGGAACTGAT
Source organism: Bacteroidota bacterium (assembly GCA_013287095.1). The sequence goes on from JABDEJ010000040.1 coordinate 17,387, forward strand.
GATGTAGGTATCGGGAATGATCCATCTGGTAACCCTGATTGGACTTTCGCGGCTAATGCAGGAAACTATACCACACGTACTTTGTATATTCTGGTAGGAAACTCAACCGGCGTAAAAACAAATAATATTTCTGTAAATGTAGACGCCAATACGACAGCTAGCATAACAACTTCCCAGATAGATAACGGAACAACCGACAATTGCAGTATTGCCAGCGAAAGCCTGAGCAAAACCAGTTTCGCTTGTGCCAGTGCCGGAGCAAATACGGTTATTCTTTCAGTAACAGACGGCAGCGGGAACGTTGCCACCGGTGCTGCTGTCGTAACGGTTAATACACCTGTTATATCTGTATCAGGTAACAATAATACCATTGCCGCAGGTAGCGTTACAACTTCTATAACCAATACAACAAATTTCGGAACTACTACTGGAGCAAATATTACTGAAACATATACCATTAAAAATACAGGGACAGCAAGTCTGACTGTTTCCTCAATTGCATTAAGTGGTACCAATTCTTCCAATTTTGCAATTGGTGGAATTACTTTGCCAGCATCAGTAGTTGCAGGTGGATCTACTACATTTACAGTTACTTTTAGTTCTTCGGTTCCCGCTACTTATAATGCGACAGTCACAGTTAATAACGGTGATTGCAACCATTCTGCTTTTGCATTTGCCATATCTGCGCAAAATACTTGTGTAGCGCCCACTATAAGTTCTCAACCTGCAAGTACTACAGTTTGTGCCGGGAATAATGCGATATTTAGTGTATCTGCGGCCGGAACAAATCTTACATATCAATGGCAGTTAAGTACAAACAGTGGTTCATCATTTAGCAGCATCGCGGGTGCAACAGCAGCAGCATATACTGTTTCTGCCCCGGCAGCTTCCTTAAATGGCTACGAGTATAAGGTTATTATTTCCGGATCATGTGGCTCTCTGACCTCAAATCCAGGTACACTGACCATAAATACCGCTCCTTCTATAAACTCATCTCCTTCACCTTCAACCATTTGTGCAGGAAGCAATACTGCATTCTCAGCAACTGCCAGTGGAACAGGACTTGCCTATCAATGGCAGGTGAGCACAGGGTCTGGATATACTACTATTTCAAATACAGGGGTTTATACCAACGCAACTACTGCTACCTTAAATATAACTGGTGCAACTGCTGCGATGAATGCTTATACTTATCAATGTATTGTTTCAGGTACTTGTTCTCCGGCAGCAACTTCAACGGCAGCCAGGCTTACAGTAAATACAAATCCGACAGGTTACTTCGACGTACCTTCACTTATTTGTGGTAGTGGTACACTTACAGGACATGGTGGTGGAATTTATTTGTGGAGCAATGGAAGTTCCAATTCGACAATCACCGTTTCTGCCTCAGGAACATACGCTTTAACAGTTACGGATGGCAACGGTTGTGTCAGCACCAATCACGCCAATGTAACAGTGAACCCGCAGCCGACTGCTTCAGTAACCGGCGGTATAAGCACTTGTCAAAATGGAGGAGCCAATATAACTACGGCAAGTGCATCTAACGGATCAATATTATGGACGAGTAACGGAGTTGGAACACTATCAAATGCGACAACTTTAACACCCAGCTATGCAGCAGCGGCAGGTGACGGTGGAAAAACTGTTACTTTAACAATGACAGTTTCCAACGGTATTTGTCCAGCAGCAACTGCAACTTTCCCAATTTACGTAAGTGCGGCACCAACATCTTCCATTTCTGGAAACACATCTTTTTGTGCAGGAAGCTTTACCACTCTGACTGCAAATACAGATATTGGTACTGGCTTTCAGTGGTATGATATAAACGGCCCCATAAGTGCAGCGACAGGTTCAACTTTAGTAGTAACTGGAGCAGGGACTTACTACGTAGTCGTTATCAATGGCACATGTCAAATTACTTCAGCAGGATATACAGTAATTGTGAATACAGCGCCGGTTATCAGCTCTTCACCTTCAACTACCACTGTTAATTCTGGCGCCAATGCTTCATTTACCGTTGCCGCCACTGGTACTGATTTAACCTATCAATGGCAGGAAAGCCAGGATGGCGGAAATACCTGGAACACTCTTTCAAATACAGGAGTATATTCTACAGTTACTACCGCTACCTTGAATCTCACTGCTCTACCTGTTTCTATGAATGCATTTCAATATGAGTGTGTCGTTTCAGGGACATGCGGTAATGCAACTTCAAGTCCGGCAGTTTTAACTATTTTGGCGCCAGCAGGTGCATTGAATTTCAATAGTGCCTACAATTATGTTTCACTTAACAGCACAGTCGGCAACGTTGGAGGCGCTGATTTCGCCATTCAAATGAATATCCGTTTTACCAGCACCGCCTCAATGTACTTATTGAGTAAAAGAGGTTACTGTGGAGGGGTTAACACCCTTTCAATGCAAGTGGGTAACGGACAAATAGGTTTCGAGTTTTATGATCCTGACAACGGCCTTGGAACCAACGGAGGCGGAACTACTTTGATAAATGACGGGAAATGGCACCAGGTTACAATGACCCGGAATAACGGCACAATAACAATATACATTGATGGGAATGTAGAACTCACCAGATATTCACTTGCAAGTATCAATAATCCTTCTGTGACCACCCTGGGCTATAGCGTATGTACATACCAGAATCCTTCAGTATCGTACAACGGTGATATGGATGAAGTTCGCTTCTGGAGCCGTGGACTATGTGCCGGTGAAATAGCGAACAACCAAAGCTGCGAACTGGCAAGTGGACAAACAGGCCTGGTTGCTTATTATCAATTCGATCAGGGATTTATAAATGGCGATAATACTTCGGTTACCAGCGTTATTGACGCGAGTGGGAATGGGAATACCGGGACCCTGAATAATTTCACTTTGTCCGGTAGTTCATCAAACTGGGTTGCAGGAAGTGTTTCAGGGACATGTGGCACATTTACGAATCCTGCCGCATCTGTTTCAGGAAATAATACATCAATTGCCAATAACAGTAATACAACCGATCCTTCAAATGCCACAGATTTCGGCAGCACTGGCCTGGGCGTAGCTACTACTGAAACTTATACGATCACAAATTCTGGAAATGGATTGCTTACAATTGGGGATATTAGTTTTTCAGGAACAAATGCATCTGACTTTAGTGTGACTACAGCACCAGCATCTTCGGTGGATGTGAATGGATCAACTAATTTTATAGTTACTTTCACTCCAACTACAACATCCTTTGAAAATGCAACCATCAGCATTGGAACCAATGATTGCTATAACAATCCATATACTTTCGCTTTGACAGGAACAGGATTGTCACCTGCCGGGGCTTTGAATTTTGATGGAAATAGTAATTATGTTCTAATCCCACACCAAAAAAATCTGGTGGTGTCGAAGGCTCTGACCATGGAAGCATGGGTTTACCCAACTGACAACAACGGCTGGCGCCAGATTCTTAATAAAGAGTTTGACTGGGAAATGTGGACAGATAATGGGGTATTTAAATATGCCATCAGCACAGCAGGTTCAAATAGCTGGCTGGAATATGATGTTGAGAGTTTACCATTAAATACCTGGTCGCATGTAGCTGTAACCTATGATAGTGCAGTAACGAAAGCTTATGTAAATGGAGCTCTTATAACTTCAACGCCACTTACGGGGACAATATCGAACACTGGGTTGCCCTATGAAATAGGATGGCGGTATTCAACCAGCTCCGGCGGACCATTTATAGGAACTATTGATGAAGTGCGTGTGTGGAACAGGGCATTGTGCCAGGGAGAGATACAAAACAGTATGAGCTGTGAACTTTCGGGTACCCAAACCGGATTGATATCTTATTTCACATTTGATC
>JABDEJ010000041.1 GCA_013287095.1 Bacteroidota bacterium
ACCAGGTTTGCATAAGCTTCCCAATGCCAGTAGAGCGGATCCATATAACCTACCAGTTCAGAGGTGAATTTATTGCTTCCGACCTGGGAAAAAATCTCAAAGGGATGTATGATCATTGACAATCCATAAGGATGAATGGCAGGCGCAAGAATAACAGCTATAGCTGTGATGGACAGGGCAGTGGGCATCTTCGGCTTTTCAGGTGATGCAATGGGGGAGGGGGTGAGGAGAAAATACTCCAGCCAGGTGGCAATGGCTGCGACAATCACCATGACAGTTCCGGTTCCATAAGCCTCATGCAGGTTGGCCCAGAGTGCTTCAAGTGGAATAAGCCAATAGATCGTTTTGGATGAATTTTTATAATTCTTAAGAATAAAAAGCAGGAAAACAGCGACCATCACATGGCTTGCCATTTCCGGCCTTCCAATAAACCTGAATGCACAGATAAAAAGGAGAATCACGGAGGAAAGAATGATGCTCACAGACGGCACGGATAAATGCAACGAGGAATCAGAATCCATATTAAGTCTAAGTGTCCTGTAGATTTTCATTACAAAAACGAGGATCAGAACATTTGCAATGCATTGTAAAACAGGTGTAAATTCAGGCCCGCCGATATAGGCCACACATTGCATCAGCACTTCAAATCCCCATTTTACATTTATCCATGGTGTGCCTTCGTATGTAAATGAAAAAATATCTTTGAACGGAACTGTATGATGCTGAATGATCCATTCTCCCGTTCTCAATTGCCACCAGATATCAGGTTCACGCAGGTTTTTAAAACCCAATACAATAGCCGCAAGCAGGCATAATACCCATGCGATATTGGCTAATATTTTTTTGTTCCCGGAGTTCAAAACGAAAGGTGAATCTTAAGGCTGCAATTTCTTCAATTTTAGGGATAATTGAGTAAAAAGTGAGTATTTCTGTAGGGGCGCACCCTTGCGGTCGCCCGGTTTCGAGGGCATAAATGTAGGAGCGCACCCTTGCGGTCGCCCTGTGTCCTGTCATTCCGACCTTAGGAGGAATCTGATTTGCACCAAATAAAAAAGGGAATACCAATAGACCACTGGTATTCCCTTAAAGGAAAGAGGAAAAGAAGATGAAGGGATTAATTCTTTACAAACCTGCTTCTGGCTATACCATTATCTGTTTGAATATCCATAAAATAAGTTCCGGCTGACAGGTGCGAAACATCCAGATCTGTTTGAGGCATACGGGTCAATTTTTGAGCTAAAACGGTTTGCCCCAATGTGTTTGTTATGGTAATTCCCGAAATAAAATCCTTGCCGGCATCAAGGTGAAGAACAGAGTTGGCAGGATTCGGGAATATACGAACATGGTTCAGGTTACCAATTGCAGATTCATTGACATTTGCATAGCCATAGAATAAGACTGAATCGCCTACGGTATAGAGAGATATATCACTTTCTGCAAAATCAATGGCTTTGATATTCTCAATATTGAAATGCAATTTATTGGTTACTTCCCTTTTGCCGCCTACGTTATCAGGCATGATGATAGACAAAGTACCAAGAGAGCCGTAACCAGATATATTATTATGATCCGTTCGGGTGAGGCCAATATCCAATACGCCATTTGTTGAATCATTGTGAAGCAGATATATAAGATTCGTATTTAATGCACCCAACCAGCATTTCGAAAAATCTGCCATGATTCCCTTTGATTGGTTGACATTCATGGGATCGTAACTTATGCTAAAACACAATCCATAGATATTGCTTACTGGTTTAGCCGATGTTCCAAGGTTTATCTGGATAGATAAGGTATCTGCTGTCCCAACGCTGTCCTTAGACATACTTAATGAAAGTGCAGGATCAGATGGGTTTCCACTCGTAACTGAACCACCCGTCTTGGAATGGGTCTTACTGTAGTTTATTAGTATCACGCCCAGGTCCTGGAGATCAACTTTCCCGTCGCCATTGCAATCGGCATGTTTGTGGTTTGTACCTGACGCAAAACTTTTTGACCAGTCATTACAAGGATGCGCGTACCATTGCGTAGTGGTATCGGTCCTTTTGCTCCCGGTATCGTTATAAGCAATCCCGATAGCAAGGACATCATAGATATTATCAACCTTATCAAAGTTGGCATCACCAGGCCAGACACAGGAAGATATAGCGACTGATTTTGATACGGAATCCGTACATCCTGTCCCATCACTATCTAGTAAAGTGACATGATAAGAACCCAGACCTGAATATAAATGCGAAGGATTTTTAGCATTTGAAGTTTGTCCATCACCAAATTGCCACTGGTAAATTTTTGCAGTAGTATCAGCATTTGTAAAATTTGTGCTGTCTCCGGGACAAGATTGCGAATAGGAAAATCCCGCATTTGGTTTAGAAGTCACAGTAATTGTTACAGAATTTGAATTAATGCAGCCATTCAAGTTTGTTTCGGTAACGGTATAAGAAGTTGTTTTTGATGGACTAACAATAGTATTGCTTAGGGTTGAAGTAAAACCCGGAGGGGTTGAAATCCAGCTATAAGTGCTGCCTGTTACTTTAGGGGCACCAATATTAACCATCGAACCTGCACAAACAGTGCTGTTTGCTCCTGCATTGGCGGCAGGCAATGGGAGGATAGTATAAACGGCTGAATCTGTTGCGCTGCATCCCGTTGCAATATCAGTTTCAGTCAGATAATAGATCGTGGTCACAGTCGGACTTACGCCCGGATTACTGATGGTTGAAGTAAATCCTGCCGGCTTAGAAGTCCATGAATAATTAGTGCCTGTTACTGGGGGTTCGCCAATTTGTATTAGTCCGGTTATTGCTCCCAGGCAAGTAGTTATTTTGCCACCGGCATTGGGGGCGGGACTTACAGTAATTATCGTAGAATCCTTCGCGCTGCAACCGCCTGCATTTGTTTCAGTCATGTAATATATTGTAGTTGCAGTTGGGCTTACAGATGGGTTGCTTGAGGTTGAAGTAAATCCTGATGGTTTAGAAGTCCAGGAATACGTGCTGCCTGATGTAGCAGCGCTGCCAATGGTTGTTGTACTGCCAGGACATATCGATGCGTTGCTCCCGGCGTAGGGGGATGGGAGAGAGTCCACAGTAATAGCTTCATAAGCGGTGTCGCCGGTGCCACCAGCATTTGTATTTCCATTGACCTGCGTGGGCCATGCCTTTACGGGGTATTTACCATTAAGGAAGCCGCCATTGCTAATTAAAGTAACAGTACCAAGCAAAACCGTTGTACTATCATTTGGCTTCAAAGTGCCTGTCCAGGTAACTGGTACTTGAGCAGCCCCGTCCCATGCCCATGCGATTGTGGCAGAGGTTATATTCGTATTGCCATCGTCTTTCAGGATTACTTTTACAGGAGAGTAGCCCGGACATGCAGGGTTTGTGGGGCTTGTAATGGCAGTAACACCTGCATTGGGTTGATCGAAATTATAACCAATAAGAAATCCCTCTGAAGAGGTACCGAAGCTTGTTTGATAAGCGCCGCTTGTTGCGATGTAAGGATTTGAATTGCCATTAGTATACCCACATATAAAAACATTGTTGTTGGAAGATATTCCCATCCCACAACTATAACCTGCAATAGTATAGGAAGCAAATAATCTATTCCCATGATTGTCAAACTTAGCTAAAAAATTTTCGTAAGAGCCACTTGAACCACGAATTGTATTACTTGTAGCAATTCCTGTAGTACTCGAAGTTGGACCAGAAATATAAATATTATTAAATGAGTCCAAGACCATACCTGTAATGTCTTCATACTGATTGCCGCCAAAATAAGTGCTCCAGTTCAAAGACCCATTGGTATTAAATTTTGCAAGAAAATCATTACGAAAACCTGACAAAGAAGTTTGATATGCTCCTGTAGTAGCAATACCAGATGTGCTGCCTGTAGTCCCAAAGATATAAACAGATCCATTATTGTCAGCTGCAATGGATGGATATCCATTAGCGCGTTCAATGCTACTTCCCCCGAAATAAGTTCCCCATATCCTTTTTCCATTGGAGCTAAATTTCGCAAGAAAACCATCATTAGAACCACCACCGTACAATGTTTGATAAGCGCCATTTGTTGCAATTAAATTGCTTGCACTCGTAAATCCTGTTATATATACATTCCCACTCAAATCTGTCGCAATCCCCTGAGCGATGGTGCTGTCTCCATAGTAAGTAGCCCAATGCATAGTGCCGCTGCTATCAAACTTTGCTAAAAAGGCATCTGTAGTTCCTACTAGACTTGTTTGAAATGAACTAGCAGTTGCTATGTTAGATGAACTGGCAGTCCTACCAGTTATGTAAACATTTTTTGAAGTATCCAACGCAATTCCAAAAGCAATATTGTCTCCTCCGCTTCCACCAAAATAGGAGCTCCAAATCCGTAGCCCACTAGAATTAAATTTAGCAACAAAAGCATCAACATATCCTTCTAAAGAAGTTTGATAAGCCCCACTCGTTGCTATTCCTGAACTACTATAGGTATAACCTGTAAAATAAATATTACCAATTTTATCAGAAACTATGCTTAAGCTTCGATCTTCACCGCCCCCACCAAAATATGTTGACCAAATAAGTTTTCCACCATTGTCTAATTTTGCGAGGAATGCATCTCCACTAAATCCGCTACCACCATACGTGGTTTGATAAGCGCCACTTGTAGCAAATCCTGAACTAGATTCCGTGAACCCAGTAATATAAACATTGTTTAATAAATCGGAAGCCACTCCATTAACTTCGCCATTGTCACCCCCAAAATAAGTGCCCCAGTTTATGGTCGGATCAATCATTAAATCCTTATTCTTATCATAACTAACTACCTTAAAGCCGAATAGCCCATCTTTCTTAATAAACTTGCTTAGTACCAATTTCCCCTCCACAAAACTTTTCGGCGCACTTTCTTCCATGCTTCCAAGCGCATTTGCATATTTATTGCCTCCATTTTTTAGGGCTTTTTCTTTTTCAGCGCCATTCCATTGCAGTTTTATATCACTTACATTTCCACCGGGATGTACTAAAAAGGAATATTCCATGCCTTTTTTGGCAATGTTCAGGATCATGTCAATATATGGGTATATATTATTGTATGTAAGTGTTTTATAAGTATGTACATTTGTTATTCCACGGTCCGCATCACCCGTTGTATAAAAATTTTCGTAGTATTCTTGTTGGTCTGTGGGGGTTATTTTGGAGTTTGGATTTGATCCTATGAGGACGAGGTCCATGCGGGAGGTTGATATTTTGGAGGGTTGTGGTATTTGATGTTTCGGATTAAATCCCCCTGCCCCCTTTGAAAAGGGGGAATAATTCCCTGACGGCAAACCCGTTGCTTCGGAAATTTGACTTGGTTCGTTTTCGGTTTTTGTGAAAACAAAACTCAGCATCCCGGTTTTGCAATACACATACACCCCGCCATCCTTGCCGTAATACTTAATATCAGAAAGTACATTACCAGATTCATTCCGAAGCTGTCCTTTGTTTTCTTCAAAAAGAAAGGGCTGTTTGGTTGCAAAGTTCTTCGCTGTTTGCGCCTGGGTTTTGATGGTGGTAAATAAAACAGCAAGAAATAAGAACAGCATCCAGTTTGGCTGGAATTTCCTACGGTTGCCTATGATTTGCCCGGTTTTGGTATGTGCTTTCATATTGACTGAAAAGTTAGTTGTTTTCATTTAGAATAATTCATGATACAAAGATTGGGGTAGTCAATTCGAAATAAAAACACATTTTTGGCTTACTTACACTTATGGAAATGATCAATGATCAATGATCAATAATGTTTGTCATTGTTTAACAATATTTTAGTTATATATATTTTTGCTTAATTTTAAAATTTTACACAAATATCATATATTTGAATTATGGAACAGAGCAAATTTATCAGAACCCTTCAAAAGCTGAACAAGGCGCAGAAGCAACGATATATTGAGTTTTTGGAATCACCGTATTTCAATAAAAATGAGGATATAAGGGACTTTGTCGGACTGATCTTCAAGAAAAATATTCCATTGGTGAAAGAAAAACTGTTTGCCAAACTATATCCGGGAAAGCCTTTTGATATCCGACGCATACCAGATCTCATGTACAAATCATTGCGGCTGCTTGAAGAATTTCTGAGCGAAGAAATGTACTCTGAACAAGTATGGGAGCGAAAGCTAAACCTCCTTGGTTTTATAAGGGTGAATGAATTGGATGATTTGTACAGCGTTGTAGAGCGTGAAATACATGAATTAAGTTCTGAAAAACCACTAAGAGACAGCAACTATTTTTACGAGGAATTCATGTACCAGTCTGAGGCTGACAACATTTTCCGGGACCAGGCCCGGATAAAGGTGAACGAAAATCTTCAAAACAAGGTTGACCAACTCGACCTGTTTTATCTTTCAGCAAAACTGAGGGACAGTTGCGAAATGATAAACCGGAAAAGGATACTAGCCACGGATTATGAATTTCACCTGCTTGATAATTTGATTCAAGCGGTTCAGGAAAACTTCGATAGATATGCAAATTATCCTGCCATCTCCATTTATTTCAAAGTCTTGCTTATGCTCAGGGAGCCTGAAAATGTAGAACATTTTAACAACCTGAAGGAAGATGTCTCACAAAACATTCATCTTTTCGCGAGGGACGAGCAGCGTTCTCTTTACGGGAACCTTCAAAATTACTGTATCAGGAAAGTCAACACAGGCGGGCAGGAGTTTTACAGGGAGTTGTTGAATATCTACCAATACATGCTGGATATAAAACTCATGGATGCAGACAACAAAAACCTGCAATGGGACCTGAAAAATATGGTCTCTATAGCATTGAGGCTGGGAGAAAATGACTGGACTTTTAACATCATTAATGAATTGAAGAGCAAACTGCCGGCAGATGTTCGCGAAAATGCATTCACTTACAACCTTGCCAACTACTACTACGAAACAAAAGATTACAAGAAAGCTACTAAGTTACTTCAATCTGTTGATTTTAAGGATGTCTATTATAATCTTGACTCCAAATCAATGTTATTGAAAATCTATTTTGAACAGGATGAAGAGGAGTCTTTCTTTGCTTTGGTAACCACTTTTAAAGCTTATCTCACAAGAAACAAGCTCATTTCTTCAGACAGGTATGTTACGTATAACAATCTTTTAAAATTTGCAAGAAAGGCATTCGTTTTTAAGATCATGCTTCCTTATGAGCGCAAACACAATCTAAATAAAATCAATGCCTTGAAGCAAAATATTGTGGCGACAAAAAATGTGGTGAATTTAAACTGGCTCTTGAAGGAAATGGATGGACTATTAAAAGAAAAGAGTGAGAAGTGAGAAGTAAAAAGTGAGAAGGCAAAAAAAGAGGGTAAACCTAACGACTTACCCTCTTTCTATATCATAAAAAAATGCTCTTTTTATTTAGAACTAAGGTTCATGGCTATGCCTACTTTAAATCCGACACTACCAAAAGGAACGTAAGAAGTATTTTCGGTATTCGGTTGTGTAGCTGAATTATAGCTGGTAACCATCGTTTTGGTAGCTTGTTTTTGCTCGCCATCGTATGCTTGTGTATTTGTATCTGTGGTTGGTGCGTAAGTTAGGTCCCTGTCAAACAGTTCTACATTGAGTTTCAATTTGTCAGAGAGTGGGAACTGAACACCGAAGCCAGCATACCATCCTATTGCAGATCCGCCTGTATAGGTTTCTATGTTCGCGCCCGTAGCTGCACCGGTGCTGGATTCAGTTGATTTTACCTGGTAAGAAGGAAGTCCGATGACGATACCAAATCTTGCATAAGGGTTTATTTTGCCGCTATTTGCAGATATGATTACATTTGGTGTAATGGCAAATAAAGATCCGGTCGATACATTGGTAACGGTGATCGGGTTTCCTGATTTGTAAGTAGTAGTAGTGGTATATCCGATCATATAATTAAGGTCAAGCCCTGCGCCAATATGTTCGCTGAACATATAATTGCCCCCAACTGCGATATTAAAACCAGAGCCCAGGCTGTATGGTGCCACGGTTGTCACAGTACTGTTATAACTTGTTGCAGTACCAACACCTGATGGCAAGCCAACGCCGATGTCAGCTCGAACGGAAAGTCCATCATTTTGGGCTATGGCGGTTCCACATGTAAGAATTGAAGCTAAAAGACTGATCAGTACAATTTTCTGTTTCATAAAATTAATTAAGTGCGTTTAAAAATAAAATAAGCGGCAAACTTAGAGATTTTTTTTACCCGAGAGCCAGGTTGATCAGATTAGTCTGGGTCTTTAACTTTTATCGCCGTAAAGTCCCTTCTCCATAATATATTCATAGACTTTTTCTGGCAAGAGATAGCGACAATTTTTCCCGGCTTTGATGGCAGTACGTGTATAAGTTGCAGAAATATCTATTACCGGAACATCCCGGATGAGTTTGATACCTGGTGATAATTTTGAGGGATCAAGAGGGTAGTTTGGCCGGGGATAAACCACCATTTCATAATCTGAAACCAATTCCTTATAGTTTTTCCACTTGGGTAAGGTATCAACGGTGTCTGCGCCCATGATCAATACCCAGGTGTTTTCCGGAAATTGATTTTTGAGTTCGTGAAGGGTATCAATGGTATATGACGGTTTAGGGAGGTGGAATTCAATATCGCAGGCTTGTAATGATGTGTTATTTTCTATTGCCAATTCAACCATGTTAAGCCGATGTTGCTGGTCGAGCAGCTCTCGTGAATCTTTCAATGGATTTTGAGGGGAAACCACGAACCATACCTGGTCTAATCCGGCATTTTGGGCAAAATGGTTCGCAATAATGAGATGCCCGATATGGATGGGGTTAAATGATCCGAAAAACAAGCCGATTTTCAATGCCTGGCGTTGATTATAATTGAGAAATATATTGATTCACGAAGGTATTGGCCTGGTCTGCGGCTTTATCCAGGTTGTCGTTATACACAATCTTATCAAATGTATCAGCCATTGCAAGTTCTTCTTCTGCTTTATGAATTCTTTTGGCAAAACTCTCTGCCGATTCTGTAGCGCGTTTGTGCAGGCGATGTTTAAGATTATCAAGTGATATAGGATGCACAAAAACGGTGAGGGCATTTGGGGCATAATTGTTTTTAATGTTTGTTGCCCCGATAACATCTATATCCAATACAGGTATTTTATTCTGGCTCCAGATATGTTCTAATTCACTTTGAAGAGTACCATAATAGACATCCGTATAAACTTCCTCATACTCTACGAATGCATCATTGGCTATTTTATTTTCAAAATCTTCAACACTTAGAAAATGGTAGTCTTTGCCGTCTTTTTCCGTGCCTCTTTTTTCACGTGTTGTTGCCGAGATTGAAAAATGAAGAATGGGATTTAGATTCAAAAGGTGCCGGGCGATAGTCGTTTTCCCGGAACCTGACGGGCCGCATAATATGACAATTTTATGATGCTCCATTACAAGACATTAAGGCATTGCTCTTTGATTTTTTCCAATTCTTCTTTCATCATCACAATGTCTTTCTGAATGTCGGCATCATTTGCCTTTGAGCCAATTGTATTTATTTCCCGGCCAATTTCCTGCGAAATAAAACCCAGTTTTTTGCCGGGTGCAGCCTCTTCCATCGCTTCCAGAAAATATTTTAAGTGAGTACCCAGCCTGACTATTTCTTCTGTAATGTCAAGTTTCTCTGTGTAAAAAATGAGTTCCTGTTCCAGTCGGGTCTCATCAATCCTGCCTTCTTCCAGAACGAGGCTCAGTTTATCCTTAATATCTGATTTTATTTTTTCGATCCTTGTATCTTTCTGTAAAACAACTTTTTCAAGGCTTTTACTGATGTTGTTAATATAACTTACAAGCTCGACATGAAGCGCTTCTCCTTCTGCCTTTCTGAAAGTTTCAAATTTATCCAGCGCCTCACTAAGCGCTTTTTCTATTTCAGGCCAGTCATCAACACTATTGGTATTGTCTTCGGTTTGAGGCTGAATCATTTCAGGCCTGGCAATGAGCGCTGGTAAAAGATTGTCATACGGAGCCCCCTCCTGTATCGCTATGACTTTCAATTCTTTATAAAGGATGCTTAAACGATCGCTATTTATCAGGCTTTTAGCTGTGGCTGCTCCGGTTGCTTCGGTTTCTATATTGATGGTGACCTTTCCACGCTGCAAGCGTGTACTGAGTTTGGAACGAAGGGTAATTTCTTTTTCGGAATGATTTCTCGGTACCCGGATGTTCAGGTCTAGCCCGCGGCTGTTAAGGGACCTGACTTCCACACGTATGTTGAGTTCCGGTGTTTCCGAAACGGCATTGCCAAAACCCGTCATTGATATTACCATAAGCTAAATTTTCCCGGTACAAATATGAGGAAAAATGTCTGAACCTTGATTTACTTGACTAAATGATTCAAAGATTGAACTCAGTGTGTTTTTTTAAATATGATATCGTATCAAACTTTTAGTCTTAAAATAAAGAGAATCAATGTCAAGACAATTACATGGGCTTCTTTAGCCGTATCCTGAAAGTTGTTCCTTTCCCGATCTCTGAATCCTTCACGATGATTTCACCATTATGATAATTTTCGATGATTCGTTTTGAAAGGGATAATCCGAGACCCCAACCTCGCTTTTTGGTTGTAAATCCAGGTTTAAAGACAAGGTTAAAATTAGCTCGGGGAATACCTTTGCCGGTATCTCTTACTTCAATATCAACTGCCGATTTTCCCTGGTGGATCAGGAAGCTGATCTCGCCGTGGCCACTCATGGCATCAACTCCGTTTTTTACGAGGTTTTCAATGACCCAGCTAAACAGGTTCTTATTGATAGCTGCTTGTGCATGGTGATCACTATCAGTTGAAATGGAGATGTTTACCTTGTCGGATATGCGGCTTTTAAGGTAGTCAATGGATTCATGAATGGTTTCATAAATATTATATGTTTTCAATTCCGGGGTTGATCCGATTTTGGAAAATCTTTCGGTAATGATCTCAAGTCGTTTCACATCTTTGCTTAATTCATCAAGGATATTTTCTGTTGGGGCCTCATGGGATGTTTTCAGGTATTCAATCCATGCGAGCATAGACGAAAGCGGTGTGCCGATCTGGTGTGCGGTTTCTTTTGCCATCCCAACCCAAACCTTGTTCTGGTCTGAAATCCTGCTTGTATTAAAAGCCACATAAGATATGGCGAGAAACAATGCGATCAATAACAACTGAATATACGGGAAAAAGCGAAGTAATGTAATGGCTTGCTGCTCTTTGTAATAGATATGATGGAATTTGTTTTCTTCGATTTTGATGGGGATGGGCTTGTGAAATAATTTCATCCACCATAGTTGACTGTTGATATATGAAGAATCAATCAGACCTTTAGCTTTGTTGATATAAAGTTTTGTGGAATCGAGGTTCCTGAAATTTGTAACCTCTTCCTTTTCATTTACAACTATAATTGGGGTGGTAGCCGACTGAAGCGTTTTGCGTATGTCTTCATAATTTTTAATAGTAGGATCATTCAATTGCTCAAATGCGTGAACCATTTTATTGACCTCGGTTAATTCTTTGGCTGACAATTCATTCACCAGGTACCTGGTAAACAACAGGAAAAAAACACTGATGGATACAGCGCCCATCATCAGCAATATTTTCCAGCGTTTGGTATTGGTGAGTTCGATGATCATCGATTATCTTTCATTTTTTTAAATGCATTTTTATAGGCATTGCTTCTTGCGCTGTCCTGGGCCGCATGGGTTTTTGTTTTTTTAGGAACACCCTCATTGTCATCATCACTTTCATTATTACTCAGTTCCACGTCTTCAGATTTTTTATTCAGGTCTTCACCTGGTTTTGCATTCGGTGAACTTGGCTTGTTAAATATCTGCTTTATTTCTTTTCCTTCTTCTTTAAAACCTGCTCCGATATTTTTAATGGAGCTTTTGGTATCATATTTTATAACATAGTTATCAATAGGCCCTTTCATGATCAAAGGTATATTAATACCACCGCTTTTATCCACTTCCACTTCGCCAAATTCGTCTTCGTAATCCTTTTTTGCCCCGAAATACATCTGGCTCATGTTCACTTTCAGCTTGTAATCCATTACGTTATCAAAAGTGTGTGTACCATCAAGGGTCAGATTCAGGGCATTGCTTTTAATGTCCATTTTTGGGATGGTTACCACCCGGTTGCTTATCAGGATTTTGTTGGTGTATTCACTGAAATGAATATCATCAAGTGATCTGACTTTCAGGAATTTGCCCAACCTGATAAAAGGTGGGAACTGGTTCACTTCGCCATCATACACAGTCACATCCGCATCACAAACAATGCTCTTGGTATCGGGACTAAGATCTTTGTTCCAGAGGCCTTTATAGTCGAGCGTGGCATCAATACGGCCAAAGATATATTTGTCGGTAAAATAGTCCTGCCCGAAATTGTCAAATTCATAAAAGCATTTTTTTACATCGATCTCGCTCAATGTTGCATGGGCAGTGGCCACAAATTTACCGGCTCCGGCATCAACAATATTCCCATTGAGTTGCACAGTTCCTGACATTGTATTCATGCTGATGTTTTTCAGGGAAATACTACCCTTCGACGTAGAAACTGATCCCGAAATATTTTCGGCTTCAAACCTTCCGAAGATAAGTTTGTCTGCTTTCAGGTTGAAATTGAAGTACATAAATACCGGCAGGCTGAAATGCTCATCGCCCGAACTACCGGAAGTTGAAGCTCCGGATTTGATCATAAAATCATCCAGGTTTAAAAAATGACATTGTAGATCAGTACTTGCATTTAAAGCCTGGTTTGGCAGAAATAAAAAGGAAGCAAGGTTTTTAAATGTCCCATTCAATTTAAAATCCGACCTGCCACAAGTGCCGCCAAAATCTGTAACATCCAGATCATTGCCATTGGTCTCAAAATGCCCTGAAAGGTTTTTGTAAGCATATTTCTGTCCGGTCGGTTTTAGGGTCACGTTTTTGAGTTGCATTTTGCCTTCTAGCTTCGCTTTGCCTGTGCTGCTAAAGTGTTTTAGATCAGCTATTTTACCAGAAAATGAAGCATCAATGCGTACTTCACCACTCAGGCTGTCGAGGCCGGGGATGGTGACGAAGTTTCTCAGGTCTTTGAGGTCAATATCTGCATTCAAAGAAGCTTGTATAGTTGGATCTGCGAAATTATCCATTGAATATTTGAGGTCGAGTGAATGTCCTTTAAGTTTTGCTGTGAAATGATTAATATGCAAATAAGAATTTTCAGCATTGTGACTTTTGCCGTTTGAATATTCTCCGCTAAGATTCACATTTTCAAGTCCCATGGAGTGTTTATTATCATGAATGGTGCCATTACTGATGCCAAATTTGAAATGAATGTCTGGCATCTCATTTTTGCCAAAATAACCTTTGATCCGGCTGTTAAAGCTTACTTGTCCTGTACTTTGATAATCTTTTAATTGTGCGCTTAGATTGGTGGGCAATAATGATATGAGTGTCTGGATGCCAGCGTCAGTGCCGTCAATTGAGAGATCAGTCAGGTAGCGTTTGTCTGATTGCTGCACAAAACCTTTTGCTGCATAAACAGCATTCTCAAATTTCAATTTAAAAGCCTGGATTTCGTACTTCTTATTCAATTTATCAATATGTAGCGTACCATCCACTATAATTCTTTTGTTTTTAAGGTATTGCCGGTCATTGGCTGTTACGTTTTCAGCCATGATGTCCAGGTCGGTTTTCAGGTCATATTGAGCATCTGTGAAGTTGCCGGCAAAGGCACAATCATTGATTTGAAGGACAATTTCCTCCTTTTCCTCGAGATCATGATAGCTTAGTTTTACATTTTTGAGGTGGATATGTTTCAGACGAATATCCAGTGGGGCAGCGGCAGTGGTATCCTTTATTCTGGAAGTGTCCGGTTTCAGGATATTATAATTGGCATTTCCGTTTTCGTCAATTCTAAGATTCAGGGTCGCATCGGAGAGCAATATCCGGCTGATATGATAATGTTTGTTGATCAGGTCCAATGGACTAAACTCAAAATCAAGCCTTTTCGCCTGGAGAAGTATGGTAGTTTTACTGCCTGGTTCCAAAACCTTAAAATTTCTAAATTCAATGGCCGCATTCGGGAAGGTGCTTAAGAAAGTAATATCAATATCAGTGCCGCTGATAATCACCTTTGCATTCAGGTTGGCATTCACCTGTTTGACAGCCATCGCCTTGATATCATCCTGGTAAATATAAACTAACAACCCCGCTGTGAGCGACAGCACTACAAATGCAATCACTACCCAGAGCAGCATTTTTTTGATAACCTTCCACGTTTTGGCCATATTCTAGTCCATTCCCTTAACCGGAACGAATTTAAAGAAAAACGCTGAAAGGAGTGGGAAAGTATGAGGAGGAGGTAGCCGGGCATAAAGATCATTAGTCTTGAGTCTAAGGATAGTTGATTGCGACCCCTAAACAGAAAACTAAAATAGTTCCCCACCGCCCCTGGGATCCCCTCCTCCCCAGAAGGGAATCCCTTAATCAACATGCATAATATTTAGCTGAACTTAAAAAGCAAAACTTAAAAAAGAAAACCTATATACCTCTACCTTTTTACGCGTTTAGTTTAGTTAAAAGATGAATCTGTGTCGATGATCACGATATCAGCACCATTATTTACGTTTACCTCAACGGATCCTGGCCCATCGGTATCCCATAATACTGTAATAACTGGTGTGCCCTGCCCGGCTATAATCTGGCCGCCGGTGACTGTCCAGGCATAGCTGTTGCCTACAATCGGGGTTATGGTGTATGGGTCAATGTCACCTATATTTGTTTCGGTAGCGCCGACAATGTTAATGATCGGGTCTGCATGACCTACTGTGAACATGAGGGAGGAAAAGAGGAGGAGAAGAAAAACCTTTTTCATATTTGTTTAGTATTTAGTGTCGGATGAATGATATGATGAGGTTTAGTGTTCGGCAAATCTTATACATATATATTTACAAGGCAAGGCAGAAATTACACATTTGTCACAGATATTTTTAGTCAAATAATTGAAATCATGATGCAATATTAATAGAATATTGCCTAATATTGACCGTTTAAAGGTTGAAATTATCCATGGAAAAAATCCGTGAAATTGCTGAAATTGTCACACGGCTTAAATCAAAAAAAATAGATAGGCCACTAGCTGACGTGCATGTGCCTGACAGTCAGTATGCAAAAATAGCTAAAGCGCTTGGTTCAGATAAAATCAGGACTGAAGATGAGGTCGCTACGTTACTTGGTATTCGTAAAAGCTCAAGCAGTTTCAGAATGTTCAAGAAGCGACTGAAGGAAAAACTTTTGAACGGGATGTTTTTCATAGATCTGAATGAAGAGAATGCAAGGCCATACATACGCGCAACCAAAACCTGTATGGCAAATTGTTATTGCATTGATATATTGATGCTGTTCAGTGCCCGGAACGCAGGAGCTTCCCTGGCAGAATCCACCTTAAAAAAGGCTTCAGAATTCGAATTGTATGATGTGGCCTTATTCTGCGCCAAAGTATTGAGAAAGCAAAATAGCTATCTAGGTAATATTAAAGAGTTTGAGCTTTATAATGAATTAGTAGAACATTATCACCGATTCGCCTACGTAACAGATAAAGCTGCGGAATACCTGGAAGCGCTGAATGCAACACAGGCCAATACGAATATTCTGAAACCGGACAATATCGAGAAAGCGGCTGAAAACCTTCAATTGGTAAAAGAATTATTCCGGCAATACCCAGTTTACCAGGTAGGTTTGCACTTTTACCGCATCAAGGCATTTTACGAGTGCCTCATACAGGACTTTAATGCAGCCTTGGCGACATGGAAAGATTATGAAGGTTTTTTGGAGAAATACAAGTATTACGAATATGATGTGCGCCTTGGCGAATCAGCCCTTCAGCAGTTGTATTGTCAATTATGCGTAAGTGATTATGCGGCAGGAGAGAACAACGCAACACGGTGCGAAAACCTTTTCAAGTTGCACTCAAATAACTGGTTTATTTACAAAGAATATTTTTTCCTGCTTTGCATGCACACACGCAACTACAAGCAAGCAGGTGACACGGTACTTCAAATTACGACAGCTTCGCATTTTAAATTTCTAAACCGCAATCGCCAGGAAAAATGGAAAATATTTGAGGCGTATAATTACATGGTTCACAAAGCATTGGGTATTCATGGTGAAGGTTTTGAAGAAACAAGATTCAGGCTCAGCAGTTTCCTCAATGAAACGCTCATCTATAATAAAGATAAGGAAGGGTTCAATACATCCATCCTCATTTTTCAGGCGATGTTATTGTTACTGGAAGGAAATTTCAGGAAATTAGTGGATAAAACTGAAGCACTGAAAAGATATGCAAACAGGTATTTTATCAAGGACGCTATTTATAAAAGCCAGATATTCATAAAAATGCTGCTTATTGCTGACAAATGTTCGTACGATAAATCGCTCACCTCACAAAAGACCATCAAATATTTCGAAAAGCTGAAAACAAGTGGCTATGCCCACGTAAACAGCTATGATGGACTTGAAATTGTACCATACTCAGATCTTTGGGAAATAGCGCTGGACTGTATGAAGGATGAATAATTAATGTGCTGATCCCGAGAGGCTCGGGACAAGTTGTGATAATTGGCTGGCGCACCACTATCCCATAAATCTGCATAAAATGGTTAATCTTTTTGGTAAATGATATATTGATCATTGGTAATTGATCATTGAATATCACCACCCTTCTTTACCGATCAAAGGAACAAACCTGAATTTATCAAATCGTTCTTCGTGAAAGGATTCTTCTCCAGTTCGGGTAATGCGTATCATTTGCTGCGAGTCCAATTCCCCAACTGGAATTACAAGGGAACCTCCGATTTTTAACTGATGGAGTAGGGGAGCGGGTGTTTCCGGTGCCGCTGCTGTCACTAATATTTTATCAAAAGGGGCTTGTTTGGGCAGGCCAAGCGTGCCATCGCCAACGTATAGTTTTACCTGATAACCAAGATGTTTGATCACGATTTTAGCCTGTTCGCTGAGCTTCGCAATCCGCTCTATTGAAAAGACTTTTGCGCCAATGGCTGCCAGTACACATGCCTGATACCCGGAACCTGTGCCGATTTCAAGGACTTTGTCTCCCGGCTTCACTTCGAGCAGTTGGGTCTGGTACACAACGGTATATGGCTGAGATATGGTCTGCCCTTCACCGATTGAAAATGCCTTGTCTTCATAAGCCTGCTCTGCAAAAGCGGAATCCAGGAAAAAATGACGTGGAATATCTTCAACAGCCCTAAGTATCCTTGGATCAAAAGCACCCTGGCGTCCGATGCTTTCTGCAAGACGCTTACGCATGCCTTTGTACTTGTATTGGTCTATGAACCTGTTGTCTGCTATGGGATGGTGCATCAATCCGTTTTTATCATCCTGCAAATAAACATGTTTTCGGCCCCATTTTTATACCCTTCGAGGTATTTTTGTTCTTCTATTTTTACCTCATTGTCTTTGGCAAAACTACTGATAACATCTTCGTTTTCGCCTTTGAAAACCGAACAGGTAATGTAGATAATTGGCTTGCCGGTTTTTAAAAAAGGGAAAGCATTGGTAAGGATAGAAATTTGCCTGGATTGATAACTATTAATGGTTTCAGGATCAAAATAATACAGGTTTTCAGGATTGCGCGCCCAGGTGCCCGACCCGGAACAGGGGGCGTCCACTATGATACCATCAAACTCCGGAAGTTTCTGGTTAATAATTGGTTGACTCAGATCTGCAGCAAATATGTTGATATTTCTATTTCCCGCCTGGCTGTGCCGTTCGTGAAGGTTATTTAAAATGGACTCCCGGATATCGGATGCAAATAATTTGATGCCCGGATTATCTTCCAGCAAAGCGAGGCTTTTGCCACCTGCCCCGGCGCAACAATCCCACCAGGTTTCTCCCTCCGAAGCATGATAATATTCCGAAACCAACTGTGATGACAAATCCTGTATCCTGAAAAAGCCTTTTTTAAAGGACTGTAAATCTGTCAGTTTTAATTCATTTTCAAAAGATAATACCTGCTCAGAATATTTATCAAAAGCTATATTTTCAGATTTTAATTCAGCCGATACTTCGGCCTCTTTTCCTGGTTTTATTTTTACCCAGACGGGCGGCTGTCTAAGAAATGACAATTGGAAATCTGGATTAGCCGCCATCTGAGACTCCAGCCCGAGGAACACCTGCGAAATATATTCATTAAACGGAAATATGTTCTCAATATGAAACCCATTAGGTTCATTTATAAAATCCTGCATATCTCCCTGGTGATCAATAAAGTTTGCAGCAATTTCTGATATATGATTGAAGTCTTTGTTATCCAGCGCATTGGCTATTCTGAAAAAGGCATAGCTTATCGCTCGGATTTCTCTTCGGTCTTTGCTGCCGGCATTTTTATGAACCCTGAAATATTGTTTCAGGTGTTCTGAAAACGGAAGGGGATATTTGTAAGACGCCAATAACTCTGAGAGTTGTGCGATCCGCGTGTGATAATGTTGCATGAGTGCACTTAGTGCGCTACCTGGTTAAGTTGATAATTATGAAACTCAAGGACATTGACATATTCGTTCTGCCAGCCGCATCCATTTCTGCTGTGCCTTAACATATATGTGGTGTGAAGCATGGGCGTGCTGAGATTACCCAGTTCCACCTGGAAATATTTACCGTAGCTATGCAGCATATTGCCATAAAAAGCCAATTCGTCAAAACCAATAAAAGTCCAGACAGAAGGCTCTTCCTGGTATTTGGTCCTGTATTTACGAATGAATCCGTTCAGTGCAGGATTATCATAGTCAATGAAATAAGGCGAGACAACATGAACCTTATATTTTTCCCATAGCTCTCCTTCAAAACTTTTGAAGAACTGCCACTGCATTGGGGCTATAAAACTGATATTCTGGCTATCAACCCTGAATTTGGATACGATTTGATTGACAAAGCTTTCACTTTTAGATGGTATAAAAACCACGTTACTATCGGAATAGGGAAAAGGATTAGGTAATGCAGCCACACCTTTGTTATGGCAATTGATGACTGTAATTTCTTCTGGCTTGAACTGTGACGTAAATGCATCAGTTATGGGGCTGAACTCTGTTCGGCGATCATTGATCACAAAAATTTTGCGGCCCTGCAGATTGTTTTTAATCAGCATGGCTCCGGCAAGACCTTCCTGACTGGGTGATGGACCGGATTGCAAATAGAATTCGTTATTATTGCATTTCTCTTCCGATTGCAATGATGACACATAATTAATATGTTCCGTTTTGGATAACGAATCCATGAATTTGATATGGCTTTCGAGAAGCGGCCCGATGATCAGGTCGGTATTGTTATTTTTTACGGTGTCTTTCAATGACTGGTATGTCCAGCGTTTCTCGGAATCGAAGAAATGTATGTCCAGGTTTGTGCCGCATCTTTTTAAAGTATCTGCAGCCAGCATCATTCCTTTATAAAAATCCCTGCTGACACTTAAGGGGGTTTTTTGGTTTTGCTCCCTGTGCAGACTGTCAAAATAGAGCGGCAAAAATACGCTGATGACGTATTTGCTTTTGATGGTTTTTGGAAATGGCTGGTACAGGCTATCCTTTGATTGCAAATGTGGATTTCTTTGAACCACCGGACTGTCTACCGCCGTCTTTTTCACCACCTCTTTGCCATTCACTTGCTCTTTCTGAATAGGTTTGGCAGCCTGGCAGGACACTATAAAAGCAAGAATAATATTCAATATCATGAATTTCAGTTTATTCCCACTCAATAGTAGCCGGCGGCTTTGAACTGATGTCATATACAACTCTGTTGATCCCTTTTACCTGGTTAATGATGCCGTTTGATACCTTAGCCAGGAATTCGTACGGCAAATGTACCCAATCTGCAGTCATTCCATCCGTAGATTGTACAGCACGTAAACAAACGGCATTTTCATAAGTACGCTCATCGCCCATAACGCCAACTGATTGTACGGGCAGTAAAATAGCGCCAGCCTGCCATACTTTATCATAAAGTCCATCGGTTTTGAGTCCATTGATAAAAATGGAATCGACATCCTGCAAGATGCTTACCTTTTCAGCCGTAATGTCTCCTAAAATCCTGATGGCCAGCCCGGGACCAGGGAACGGATGGCGGCCTAATATCTTTTGATCAATGTTCAATTCTTTGCCAACCTTACGAACCTCGTCTTTAAACAAAGTATTGATGGGTTCCAACACGTTTAGCTTCATCTCTTCAGGCAATCCACCAACATTGTGGTGCGATTTGATGGTTGCTGAAGGGCCTTTAACACTTTTGGATTCTATGACATCGGGATAAATGGTTCCTTGCCCCAGCCATTTTACATCTGATATTTTATGAGCTTCCTCGTCAAATACCTCAATAAAAACCCGGCCAATTTTTTTGCGTTTTTGCTCTGGATCGGAAATGCCTTCAAGAGCCTTGTAGAATCTTACTTTGGCATCTACACCCTTTACATTCAGGCCCATCCCTTTATATGATTCCAATACTTCATCGAATTCATTTTTGCGCAAAAGCCCATTATCAACAAAAATGCAATACAGGTTTGCCCCAATTGCGTGGTGAATGATCGTAGCGGCAACCGAGGAATCTACCCCACCTGATAAGCCCATGACTACTTTATCATTGCCTACTTTTTGTTTGATGTCGGCAACAGTACTTTGGATAAAATGGGCTGGCGTCCAGTCTTGTTTGC
>JABDEJ010000042.1 GCA_013287095.1 Bacteroidota bacterium
AAAAAAGTTTCAATCTGGTTGATCTCTCCTTTTACCCAGGGGAGGTAATCTGAAATCCAGCCAATAAAGCGGGAAGCAAAATTATGCAGCGCATTATATGTATATGATTGATTTTCTGTTTGTTTTGGTATTAAGTGCACCATATCTGCCAGCCAAAAAAAAAGACTGATCAACAGGCATACCTTCAACAGACTGAATAAAATACCCATAATCATGTTCAAAGCACCCAATTGAATGATTTTTACAACCTTTTCGAGAAGTTTTCCAACCCAAAGGATCAAAATATAAACAAGCACAAAAACCAGGATGTAGCAAATAAATGGCAGCCATTTTGAATGACCTGTATAGGGTTGCACCAGTTCCATCAACTTATGGGTGAGTTTAAGGCAGGCTATTATTGCTATGATGAACGCAATAAGAGAAGCGACCTCAATAATAAAGCCCTTGCGAAAACCGGCAATCACAGCCAGGGCAAGCGGCAATATAAGTACCAGGTCAATGGTGTTCATGATTCTTTTAACCCAGCAATTCTTTCGCCAGGGCTGAAATCACCTTTCCATCTGCTTTCCCGGCTAATGCTTTCATTGCCAATGGCATCAATTTGCCAATGTTTTGTGCCCCGGCAAGATTATTTTCAACAATTATCCCTCCTATTATTACCCGCACGTCTTCCTCGCTCATTTGCTTGGGAAGAAACGACTCAATAACGCTGAGTTCTTCCTGCTCCGCTTTTGCAAGATCGGGCCTGTCTTGTTTGATATAGATTTCAAGTGAATCTTTTCGCTGCTTTACAAGCTTTTGCAGCAGTTTTATTTCTGTATCGGCATCAAGTTCAGCATCGCCCTTTTCTGTTTTCGCCACGATTATTGCAGCTTTTATTGCCCTGAATGCGCGCAGAGATGCTTCATCTTTTGCTTTCATGGCAGTTTTAATGCCTTCATTTGCAGTTTCTGTCAGGTTCATGATATTTAAATTATTTGATGGTGCAAAATAACAACAATTCGGTCTCTCAACATTGTTTCAAATGCCAAGTTTGGTAAAATATGTTTTAAATTTGAGTGATTAGAAATATTTAATACAATAATAAAAGATGAAAGCAGTCTGGAATGGAGAAACCATCGCTGAAAGTGATAAGACCATTGTAGTGGAAGGGAATCATTATTTCCCTGTGGATACCGTAAAAAAAGGAATATTTAAAAGAAAGCGAAACCCATACGGTTTGCCCCTGGAAAGGATTGGCATCTTATTACACAATTGATGTAAACGGTTTTGAAAATAAGGACGCTGCCTGGTTTTATCCTGATACAAAACCGGCAGCCAAACAGATCGAGAATTATATTGCCTTCTGGAAAGGTGTTGAAGTAACAAAATGAAAGACAGGCAAAACTTTCCCGGCGGTGCAAAATGGGAAGACCTGGTAGGCTATTCCAGGATGGTCAAATCTGGAAATATGATATGGGTGTCGGGTACAGTAGCGGAGGATGACAATGGAGAAGTCATTGGCCTTAACGATGCTTACACCCAGACAAAATTCATTATTCAAAAAATAGAGAAATTTTTATCAATGGCTGGTGCATCCTTAGAAAATGTAGTACGAACCAGGCTTTTTGTGACTGACATTTCCAGGTGGGAAGAAATCGGGAAAGCTCATGGTGAGTTTTTTGCCAACATCAAGCCTGCCACAACGATGGTTGAAGTTAAAGCGCTTATAGGTCCTGATTATCTTGTTGAGATTGAAATGGATGCAGTGATATAGGGGTCAGGGGTTAGTAATAAGAATATAAGAAAAACAATGCCTACTCTCTTTACTGATGAATGATGAATGTTAACTTTCAATCCCTGTTTGCAGCGCCGAAGCCAATACTTGATTTGGTACCAGTCTTTTTCATGTCTTCTTTTAAGGAAAGCATAAAAAGCGCTGCCTGTGCTGCCTCTTCACCTTTATTACCAAAGGAACCGCCAGCTCTTTCTTTTGCCTGTTCCATGGTATCAACTGTGAGTACCCCATAACCTACAGGATGGTTTGCCCGAGCCTGCAACTGGATCAACGTTAAGGTAACTGCTTCCGAGAGATAATGGAAATGTGGTGTTTCTCCTTTTACGATGCATCCAAGTGCCACAACCATGTCCACTTTTTCATATTCGAGAAGATATTGCGCACCCAAAGGCAATTCAAAAGCACCGGGAACTTCTTTTACAAGAATGTTTTCAGGTTCCAAGCCAGCGTTTAGTAGTGTTTCTTTTGCGGATTGAAGAAGCAAATCCGTTATTTCCTTATGCCATCCGGATACTACAATCCCTGCTTTCTTCTTTTTAGCGGCTTCATTGAGGGTATAAGCTGGGGTGCGCTCTGTGTTCTGGCTGGAAGACATATCAATTCAATTAACTGATGGGGATGAGGCTAATCTTTGTAACCGTTTTCTGCCCAGGCCCTGGATACATATTTATCTATGTCTATTCCATCCCTACCTGTTGCATATTTGTCTTTAATCTTTTTAAAGGCCTCATAGGCTTTATCATATTCGCCCAATTTCTCATAGACAAGACCGGCTTTTTTATAAAACCTAGGTGTCGTAAACTGATTGTCGTCAAAATTCGCTGCCTTCATGTAGTACTTTGCAGCAGATTCATAATCTTTTAGCTGTGAATAAGCATCCCCAATACCTCCTAATGCAAGAGGATAAACAATAAGGCTTTTCAGGTGAAAGTCTTCAAGGTTATCTATCGCTTCCTGGTATTTGCCTTCTTTAAGTTTTTCCATACCTATCATGTAGTGGGCATCCTGTCCGGCCTTTGTTCCACCGTATTCATCAGCCACGTCTTCAAGGCCGGTTGCATATCCGTCACCTTTCAGGGCAAGCTTAAAGGAATCCTGTTCGTAATAACGTTCTGCCCTGAACATGGCCTTTTGTGCTTCAGCCTCACGGCCACTGTTATAGTAAAAATAACCGCCAACGGCCAAAATCAAAACGCCAAGGCCAATGCCCCCGTAAATGACAATTTTGCGGTTTTTTTCGAAGAAATCTGTAAAAGAAAATGCAATAGGCCTGTTTGAAGGCACATTACTGACCTTTTCTTCGATTACTTCGGTATTTTCTAGATTTTCTGGTGTTTTCATGTCGTGCTTAAAAAAAGAATGGCAAATTTAGATATTAATTACAATTTAATAATCTTTCAGGAAAGGATAATCCTCTTCTTTATAAATATCTAAGTAAATTTCAGAAGGATCAGGATACGAAGACTGCTCCGCAAACTGCACCGCTTCTTCAATTTCCTGCTTTACTTTATCGTTTATTTGAGTTAATTTATCTTCACTTGCAAGGCCCTCGCTTTGAATGGTGTGCAGCACATGATCAATGGGATCTTTCGCCTTGAACTCATCCAGTTCTTCTCGGGTGCGGTATTTGGCCGGGTCACTCATAGAATGTCCCTTGTATCTGTATGTTTTTATTTCTAGAAAAGTAGGCGTGAAGGCCCTTGCCCGCTCGGCTGCTTCTGAAATGGCATGATGGACGGCCTCACATTCCATCCCGTTCACCTGGAAGGAGGGCATTTCATAAGCTGAACCAATTTTATAAAGATCCGGGACGTTGGTAGTTCTTTCCACTGCGGTTCCCATTCCGTACTCATTGTTCTCGCATATAAATATCACAGGTAGCTTCCAAAGCATCGCCAGGGTAAAAGTTTCATGAAGGGCACCCTGTCTTACAGCGCCATCGCCCATAAAACAAAGGCAAATCTTGCCTGTCTTGTTATATTTTTCAGCAAAAGCGATACCCGCACCAAGAGGTATCTGCGCGCCAACAATACCATGGCCGCCATAGAAATTATGTTCTTTTGAAAACATGTGCATCGAGCCGCCTTTGCCTCGTGAACATCCGGTTGTCTTGCCAAACAGCTCAGCCATGACCTCCTTGGCAGGTATTCCCATTCCCAAAGCATGGGCATGGTCCCTGTAAGCAGTTATGACTTTGTCACCTGGCTGGATAGCGGTCAACATCCCTGCCGCTATCGCTTCCTGGCCAATGTATAAATGCAGGAAACCACGAATAGCGGTGCCGTACAACTGTGCCGATTTTTCTTCAAACCGACGCATTAAAAGCATCTTTTCATACCAATACAAATAGGTATCAGCGCTAAACCCGTTAATGGTTTTAGATGCAGGTTTCGCTTGTTTTTTATCGGAAACTTTTTCCGCTGTCTGTGCCATAAAAAAAATGTAACCGCAAAATTAGGCAATTTTTTAAGACGGAAAACCCATAATTTAGCCCCGAAAATGATGAAGCGCCTTGGGATGAAGACAAAATTGAATAGGTTTGGCATAGTTCTGTTGCTATTGTTCTGTGTTTGCAGCATGGCTTTGCGATCAGAAAGGACAACCAAGGGCAATGACATTGATGGCGTTTGGCTTACCCAATCCAAAGAATCCATGATTGAAATAAGCAAGACAGGCGGCAATTATGTCGGCAAAATCATCTGGCTCAAGTTTCCAATCAGTCCTTATACCCACAAACCAAAGGTTGATATCAAAAACCCCGATCCCAAGCTCAGGGACCGCCCCATCATTGGTCTTAACCTTCTTCTTAGTTTCAAATACGCCACCGATACCAAAACCGGCGAAGGCGACATATACGACCCCAAATCAGGCAGTGTATATAGTTGCAAAGCCACCCTGCAGGACCCCAACACACTCAACATCCGTGGTTATATCGGCGCACTCTGGATGGGATTGGGGAGGACTGAGGTTTGGAAGAGGATAAAATAATTACGAATTAAGAATTAGGAATCAATACATTAGCACATTGCATTCCTTTCCATTTTTGGATTTTTTTTCATAATTACCAGTTTATATACTTGTGCTGAACGTGTTAAGTGTCACATTTGGGTTTACATTTATGCCAAATGGTAAACCCTTCATAAGTTTTCTGAATGCTATTAGTTTGGTTTATAAGTCTTAAAGTGGTAATTCGAAATTTGTGATTTGAGCTTCGCACGTTAGCCATCTTCGTCAGTCTTGTATAAGTACCCCTCGCGCCAGCCAATTCGTAATTCCTAATTTTTAATTCCTAATTGGCCCTACCTACATATATAGCGAACTGCCCAAGTGGGTGGGTGTTATTGAAAAATATTTTTTAACTTATTTTTATCCAATGAGTTATAAAGAAATATATTTTTGGGTTTGTCGTCACTTTTATATTGCTTCTCGCCAAACCAATAAAAAAGCGACCCGAGAGTCGCTTTAAAAGTTTTCACTACGGAATAATTTTCTGAGTTTCAGGATTTAGTATATTTGGCAAAAAAAGCCCCCGTTAAAGTCGAGGGCAACTTGATGTTTACACAACGGGATAACCCTTATTGTGATTTGCTTCGCAGCAAAGATAAATAAAACACGCAAATGAAAAAAATTCTTGGTTTAGATCTTGGTACTACGTCCATAGGGTGGGCTTTAGTCAATGAAGCTGAAACTGAAAACGAACTGTCCTCAATTATAAAAATTGGGGTAAGGGTAAATCCTCTTTCAACAGATGAACAGACCAATTTTGAAAAAGGAAAACCTATAACAATAAATGCTGACCGTACATTAAAACGCAGTGCAAGGCGGAATCTACAGAGGTATAAGCAACGGAGAGAAAACCTGATTAATGTATTAAAAAAAAACGGCCTCATTAATGAGGATACAATTTTAACTGAGACAGAAAAACATTCGACACATACTACTTATGCTTTACGTTCACTGGCGGCTACCGAAGAAATTAATAAAGAAGCATTTGTTCGTGTCCTATTGATGATCAATAAAAAAAGAGGTTATAAAAGTAGCCGAAAAGTAAAAAATGAAGAAGATGGACAAGCAATTGACGGCATGTCAGTTGCTAAAAGATTATACGAAGAAAACCTAACACCCGGTCAGCTATGCTATACTTTGTTAAAGGATGGAAAGAAATTTATACCCGATTTTTACCGTTCCGATTTAAACACAGAACTAGAAAAAATATGGAATTTTCAAAAGCAGTTTTACCCGGAAATCCTTACCTATGACTTCAAAAAAGAAATCCAAGGAAAAGGTCTAAGAGTTACATCTGCAATCTTTTGGAACAAATATGGTTTCAATACTTCCGAAAACAAAGGAAGCCGGGAAGAAAAAAAACAAAGGGCTTATCAATGGCGAAGCCAGGCAATTGATACACAACTCAATAAAGAAGAAGTTGCTACTGTAATCTCAGATGTCAATGGGAATATCAATAATTCAAGTGGATACCTGGGCGCTATTGGTGACCGGAGCAAAGAACTTTATTTTAATAAGGAAACAGTTGGCCAATATCTTTATAAACAATTGAAAGAGAACTTTCATTCACGTATGAAAAACCAGGTCTTTTACCGACAGGATTATCTCGACGAGTTTGAAATAATATGGGAAACCCAAGCGAGGTTTCACAAAGAATTGACCCCAATCTTAAAAGAAGAAGTAAGGGACATTGTAATATTCTATCAGCGAAAGTTACGGTCTCAAAAAGGATTAATCAGCTTCTGCGAATTTGAAAATAAAAAAATAGAAATTGAAAAAGAGGGAAAAAAGGTGACCAAGACCATTGGATACAAAGTGGTTCCAAAATCATCGCCTCTCTTTCAGGAATTCAAAATATGGCAAAACCTAAATAGCATTTTGCTTAGCAATAAAACCAATAAAGAAGAAAAAATCACCCTTGATTTAGAAGAGAAACAACTGCTTTTTGATGAACTAAACATAAAAGGCAATCTTAACAAAGAAAAAATCCTCTCTTTGCTGGGAAATGATTTCAAAACCTGGGACCTTAATTTTAGCAAGATTGAGGGGAACCGTACAAATCAATCTTTATACGAAGGTTACCTAAAGATAATGGAAAACGATGGTTATGATCTAAAGCAGGTTTTTAAAATAAAAAGCAAGAAAGACGAAGTAGAACTGAATGATTTAAGTATGCCTGCTTTAGAAATTAAAGAAATTGTTAGTTCAGCACTTAAAAATCTATCCATAAACACTGACATCCTTGAGTTTAATGCCGAATTGGACGGAAAGGCATTTGAGCGACAAAATTCTTATCAGCTATGGCATTTGCTTTATTCATACGAAGGAGATGGGTCAAAGTCAGGCAACGATAAACTATGCGAACTGCTAAAAACAAAATTTGGTTTTGCACAAGCTCACTCCAATATTTTGGCAAATATTCCTCTATCTGATGATTATGGGAATTTGAGCGCAAAGGCAATCAGGAAAATTTTTCCGTTCCTTAAAGATAACAGATATGATGAGGCTTGCGCATTGGCTGGATACAACCATTCTTCTTCTTTGACAAAAGAAGAAAATGATAGCCGCATATTGAAAGGAAGGCTGGAAATATTGCCAAAGAACAGTCTTCGTAACCCAGTTGTAGAAAAAATCCTTAATCAAATGGTCAATGTAATAAACGTAATTATTGATGACCCAAGCCTTGGCAAACCTGACGAAATAAGAATTGAACTTGCGAGAGAACTTAAAAAGAATGCCAAAGAGCGGGAAGAAATGACAAAACAAATTAATACTGCCACAATAGAACATGACAAAATCAGGCAAATCCTCATGAATGAGGATGGTATTCAAAACCCAACCCGAAATGACATTATCCGGTTTAAACTTTATCAGGAGCTAAGAAACAATGGGTACAAAACACTCTATTCAAACACCTATATACAAAGGGAAATGCTATTCTCTAAAGAATTTGATATAGACCACATTATACCCCAGGCTTTGTTGTTTGATGATAGTTTCTCTAATAAGACTTTGTGCGTAAGACAGGAAAACCTGGATAAAAGTAACAAATGCGCCAGTGATTATATTGAGGCACTTGGCCTAGACAATCTAAATGCGTTTCTGAACCGGGTTGAAACGCTGTATGGGTACAATGTAAAAAGCGCAGGCGAAGGAATAAGTAAGGCTAAATACAAAAAACTTCTTATGAAAGAAGAAGAAATTGGAAAGGGGTTCATCGAACGCGATTTAAGGGATAGCCAATATATAGCAAAGAAAGCCAGGCAAATGCTCCAGGAAATTTGCAGGAATGTAAATAGCACTACCGGAAGCGTTACTGACCGATTGCGTGAAGATTGGAATCTTGTAAACGTGATGCAGGAACTCAATATGGACAAATATCGCAAACTGGGCTTGACTGAAAGGATTGAGAAGAAGGATGGTGGTACAAAGGAAAGGATTATGGACTGGAGCAAACGCAATGATCACCGCCATCATGCAATGGACGCACTGACTGTTGCATTTACAAAACATAGCCACATACAATACCTTAATAACCTGAATGCAAGAAAAATAGAAGACAAAAAGGGAAAAGAAATCTATGGAATAGAACAAAAGGAAACCTATATCGAAATAGATGAAAACGGGAATAGAAAAAGGAAATTTAAACCACCTTCAAATAACTTCAGGGTTGAGGCAAAAGCACATCTCGAAAACATCTTTATATCATTTAAGGCCAAGAATAAAGTATTTACTAAAAACAAAAACAGATTTAAAACCAAAACAGGAGAACACAGCAAAACTGAACTTACGCCTCGTGGACAATTGCACAAAGAAACCGTATATGGAAGGATAAAACAATATGTAACTAAAGAAGAGAGAGTAGGTGTAAAGTTTGATGAACAAACCATTTTGAAAGTTGCATCAGCAAAGTACCGTATTGCCCTTCTCAAAAGACTTCAGGAAAACACGAATGATCCTAAGAAAGCCTTTACGGGGAAAAACAGCCTTGCGAATAACCCAATATATCTGGATGAAACAAATCTTGTTAGTGTTCCAGAAAAGATAAAATTAGCTTGGATGGAAGACCAGCTTACCATCCGCAAAGAAATAACTCCATCCAATTTCACTGACTATAAAGACATTGAAAAAGTAATAGACCCTATTGTAAGAAAATTACTTCAGAAAAGGCTGGAAGATATGGGCAATGCTAAAGACGCCTTCTCTAACTTAGATATAAACCCGATCTGGCTTAATTATGAAAAAGGTATTGCGGTGAAACGAGCAAATATTACCGGAGTATCAACGGCTGAGGCCCTTCACCACAAAAAAGACCATTTTGGCAAAGTTATTCTTGATGAAAATGGGGATAAAATAGCAGTGGATTTTGTAAGTACCGGAAATAACCACCATGTTGCAATATACAGGGATGAAGCAGGGAACCTACAAGAACAACCCGTTTCATTTTACGAAGCCATACATAGGGTCAATGAAGGTCTACCAATTATTGAAAAGACATTTAACCAATCATTTGGTTGGTCGTTTTTATTCTCGATGAAACAAAATGAATATTTTGTATTCCCTAATGACGAATTTGAGCCAACAGAATCATTTTTGAGAAACTCTGAAAACAATAAATTAATTAGCCCATATTTGTTTAGGGTGCAAAAAATTACACCTAAAGATTATTTTTTTCGTCACCATTTAGAAACCAGCGTAGAAGATAAAAAACAATTGCAAAATACAGCGTATAAGAGGGCCGGATTAAATGGGATTAAAGGGATTATTAAAATCCGAATTAATCACATTGGACAAATAGTCCATGTTGGCGAATATTAAAAAATCATGATCAAACGCCCCCCTATTTCGGAAACCCGGCCTACCTGAAAACGACCTCACCCCGGCCCTCTCCTCCAGGAGAGGGGGCAGTAGCCTGATAGTTTAATAATGATAGTTAACTTTGACACACATATATAGGATTGATGAAAAAAGCTAAATATTTGAACAGCCCCAAATCGCGGATAGAGCGGCAAGTCATTCTCTTTGAGGAGTTCCTTGCGGAATCGTAGCAAGGAATGAATTATTTAGGATGAGATAAAAAAGACATTACACATGGCAACGCACGAAGAAAACCTTTTCAATAATGCTTCGGGAAAGCAGTTCGAGTATGGCAGGGCGCTGCGGCAAAACCTAACCCCGGCAGAGTTTGTGCTGTGGGAAAAACTGAGGAGCAGGAGACTCGGCGGTTTTAAGTTCAGGAGGCAACACCCCATAGATAAATACATCGCTGATTTCTATTGTCATGAGGCGAGGCTGGTAGTTGAAGTTGATGGGGGAATCCATACCATAAAAATGAACAAGGAATATGATATAGAAAGGGACAATGTCCTTGATAAACTCGGAATTACTACTATAAGGTTTACTAATGGGGAAGTGATTGGTGATATGGTGAATGTGCTTGAAAGGATTCTTGGTTATTTGACCTCACCCCGGCCCTCTCCTTTAGGAGAGGGGGAAGGAGCCTAACAGTTTAATAATGATAGTTAACTTCGACATAAGTATAAAAATGATGAGAAAAGCTAAATACGTTAACGACCTCAAATCTGGGATAGAGCTGCAAGTCCTTCTCCTCAAGGAGTTCCTTGCGGAATCGTAGCAAGGAATGAATTATTTAGGATGAGGTAAAAAAAAACCATGATCAAACGCACCCTCTATTTCGGAAACCCTGCATACCTGAAAACCAGGAACGAGCAAATAGTAGTGCAACTTCCGGGGCCTTCCCCCTCTCCTCAAGGAGAGGGCCGGGGTGAGGTCGAAAGACAAGAAGAAAAAACAATCCCTATAGAAGATACCGGAGTGGTGATCCTCGACCATCAGCAGGTCACCATCAGTCAAGCTTTGTTGGCAAAACTTATGAAGAATAACGTGGCTGTTATTAGTTGTGACGACACCCATCACCCTACCGGGCTATTTCTGCCACTTGCAACCAATACCTTACAGAGCATGAGGTTCCGCACACAGATCAATGCCTCAGAGCCACTTAAGAAACAGCTTTGGCAGCAGACCATACAGGCCAAGATCAGCAACCAGGCAGCGTTGCTTGACCAATACAGCATCCCCAACAAGAACATGCGCCAATGGGCCAAAGAGGTCCGCAGCGGCGACCCCGATAACTACGAGGCACGGGCGGCGGCATACTATTGGAAAAATATATTTGGGAGCGCCTCACCCCCGCCCTCTCCTGAAGGAGAGGGAGAAAGCGGTGGGCATTTTTTGAGGGACAGGTTCGGTGAACCACCCAACAACATGCTCAACTATAGCTATGCCATTTTGAGGGCTATAACAGCGCGGGCATTGGTGGGCAGCGGGCTATTGCCAACGCTCGGCATCCACCACCGAAACCAGTACAACGCTTATTGCCTGGCAGATGATATTATGGAACCCTACAGGCCTTTTGCGGATGCACTGGTGCGGGGCATCCTTGAAAATGAAAGCCCGCTCTTTACGATGGATACAGCCCTTAAAAAGCAACTGCTAAGCCTGCCAACGATGGATGTGGAAATTGAAGGCAAAACCAGTCCGCTCATGGTAGCCCTTAGCACCACCACGGCCAGCCTCAACGCCTGTTTCGAGAAAAAAAGAAAAGAAATAGCGTACCCTGTCCTCATTTTTAAATGATCAATACAGCAATGATCAATTATCAATAATCAATTGTCAATAAGTCAGCATCAGCCTACTGGCGAAGCAATTTTTCAACCTTTCAATTTTTCAATGTTTCAATTATTTGCGCCTCAATGAATACCGGATTTTGTGGGTTTTAGTACTGTTCGACCTTCCCAATAACAATAAGAAGGAAAACAAGCAATATACTACCTTCAGGAAAAAACTTTTGAAGGATGGGTTTACCATGTTCCAGTTTTCGATATACCTGCGGCACTGCCCAAGCCGGGAAAACGCTGATGTACACATCAAAAGGGTACGCATGAACCTGCCGCCAACGGGCAAGGTGAGTATATTGACCATTACCGATAAGCAGTTCGGGATGATGGAGATTTTCTATGGCAAAAAATCAAAAGAAGCGCCGGAAGGATACCAGCAATTGGAATTGTTTTGACTTTGTCCGCAGAAGCCTTGGCGAAGGTGGAAGGAATTGCAAAGGGTTATAAGATTAACCCATATAACCCTTTACATATCCTCAATCAAAAAAACGCTGATGTAAACCTTCGATCCGGGCAAAATGACTCATTTTTTTTGTTGCGTGAAACCGTTATAAGCAATTGATAATCAAAGAACAAAGCCCTCCTCTGTTTATATCAGTCTTGCAAAGAACGGAAATTGAAAGCAAATCACAACCACTGGCGTTGCGGTCTTTTTCTGTTTTGGGTTTATATCAGTCTTGCAAAGAACGGAAATTGAAAGCAAATCACAACGCGCATTGGCATGAGGGAAAAACCAAGGATGTTTATATCAGTCTTGCAAAGAACGGAAATTGAAAGCAAATCACAACTGGTCGCGTCAGCCAATTCGTAATTCCCTGTCTGCCGACAGGCAGGCTAATTCATAATTCCCGCGCGAAAGCACCATTTGGTGCGGGTGGGCGTAATTTTCAATTGTCGTACTAATGAACCTCTTATAACGTTAGATGTACTAATTTGATTTCAGAGTCGTTGACTTTTGAAAAGTCAATGACTCTGATACTGACGCGCGCGCTATAACGTTAGATGTACTTATATTTGAATCAGTAAGAAAGGTTAAACACACTTAAACACCATGAACAAAAATTCCAGGCTGTTGTATTGGTTATTCTGCTTTTTGTTATTGGCTAATGTTTCCAAAGCTCAGCAAGTCTATACACTGAGCATGGATGATGCCATTGCGCTTGCTGAAAAACAAAGTCCTGATGCGCTTCTTGCGAAAACCAAATACCGGCAGAGCTACTGGCGGTACAGGTATTATCAGGCAGCGTATTTGCCGGCATTGAGCCTGGCTGCCAATCCATTTAACATCACACGGTCATATACCCAGGTACCATTGTACGATGGCAGTATCGTTTATGCGCAACAAAGCCTTGCCACTTCTACAGTTAACCTATCATTAACCCAACAGTTAGGGCTTACCGGAGGTGCATTTTCACTAAATTCGGGTTTACAGCGAATTGATCTTTTCAATATGTCTTCAACATCTTATCTTTCGACACCCATAAATATTGCTTACAGTCAGCCTGTACTTACTTACAATGATCTCAAATGGCAAAAACGTATCGAGCCTCTGTATTTCCAGGAAGCCCGCAAGCAATATGTAAGTGACATGGAAGATGTTCACATTAAAACTATTACATTGTTCTTTGACATCCTTGCCGCACAAAGCAGCATAGAGGAGGCCAAACTTAACAAGGCAAACAGTGATACCTTATACAAACTGGGACAAGGCCGTTACAATCTTGGAAGAATTGCAGAAAATGAATTGCTCCAGCTTGAATTGGACAACCTCAACAGCGGCCTGCAGGTTCAGCAATTTTCAATAGCCTATAGCGGTGCCATTGGAAAATTAAAATCATTCCTGGGTTTGGATGCCAATGACAGTTTACATCTGAAATTACCAATTGCCCCGGATACACTACAGGTAAGTATCTCAATAGCAGCAATTCAGGCAAACAGTAATAATCCCCTATCAGTATCATTGCAACGGCAAGGGATGGAAGCCTCGCGGGATGTTGCCAAAGCAATAGGTACCAATGGTGTTCAGGGAAATGTTTTCGCATTGTACGGCTTAAACGGAAATGCACCAACAGTTAGTCAGTCTTACACAAACCCACAAGACCAGGAACAGCTTCAATTTGGTATTTCGATACCACTGCTGGACTGGGGCAAAGCGCATGGCGCCATAGAGATGGCAAAAGCACAAGAACAACTCGCCTTGACAAATATCAAAAAATCAAAAACTGATTTTGACCAGGAGGTAACCCTGGATGCCGCCGAGTACAACCTGCAAAACCAGCAGCTTGTTATCGCCACCAAAGCCAATACCGTAAGCCAGCGAAGGTACTTTATTGCAAAGGAAAGATACCTGCTTGGGAAAATAGGCATTACAGAACTCAACATCGCTCAGACAGACCGTGATGCTGCCCAAAAATCGTATATTGACGTACTTAGAAATTCATGGATCACCTTCTATAACCTGAGAAAAATAACCCTATACGATTTCAACAAACAGATTCCTCTTGAAAAGCAAGTGACAGGTGTTTTTTGATCCGGAAGTGTCTAATCTGTGAAATTCGGCGTAAATCTGCGGGAGAATTTTAACGGCCAATAAGGAATTTGCATATTGGAACCGGTTAATTACGTTCTCTTAAAATTAAGCAATGATTTGTTTTACAAATATTTGTAGAAAATATATTTACCTAAATGGTTCAGCCCACTTCGGGGTTGGTATTTGGCATTTACTATTGTCCACTGGTTTCACCGATGGTTATTCACGTTCAACCCTTTCAGGGTTGGGAAAACAAAGCATCGAACAAACACTGCCAACTATCTCATTTGCAACCCTGAAAGGGTTGAATGTAATTAACCGAGGGCGAAACCCACGGAAGCCCCGCGCGACAGCAAACAACCCCAACCCTCTCCTACTCCTTCTCCTTTTATCCCTCCTCGCATTCTCCTGCCAAACCAAAAAACATCTTTCTAAAGAACCCGCCCAGGCCATTTCCATTGATACGCTGAAAAGCATAAACGTTACTGCCACCACCAAGTATCAAGGCTTTGAGACCCAGTATTTCAACTTATTACACACCAAACTAAGTGTAACCCCTGTCTGGAACCTGCGTCACCTGAATGGAATAGCAATCTTAACCCTGACACCTCATGTCTATCCCCAGGATACCCTTACTCTTGATGCCAAAGATTTTAATATTTATAGCGTGGAACTGGTGAATAGAAATGGCGATTCATTGGCCTCTTTAAATTATAAATACAATCGCAAAACTCTTAGCATTACTCCATACCAAAAAACGCAATGGTTGCCTGGTGATACATTTAATGTTAAGATCGTTTACACCGCAAAACCCGAAGACCTTATTAAAGACAGTATCATTCCTAACCATGATGAACAGGGCCTTTATTTTGTAAATCCAGATGGTACAGATTCTGCGGTACCACGCGAACTATGGAGCCAGGGCGAAACGGAACATAATTCATGCTGGTTTCCAACTATTGATGCGCCGGACCAGAAAATGACACAAGAGATCAGCATAACAGTCGACACAGGCCTGACAACACTTTCAAACGGTACGCTGGAATATACGGAACAAAACGGAAATGGCACAAAGACAGACCATTGGGCACTCGATAAACCACATTCGGTTTACCTGGCAATGATCGCAGTCGGCACATATTCTGAAATTAAAGACAAATGGCGCGATTCGATACCCGTAAACTATTATGTAGAACCTGAGTATGCGCCCTATGCAAAACTGGTTTTCGGGCATACGCCGGCGATGATCGAATTTTATTCAAAGCTGCTGAATTACGATTTTCCGTGGCCAAAATACAGCCAGATCGTCGTGCGTGATTTCACCAGCGGGGCGATGGAAAATACGACAGCCGTAACCATGTATGAACCCCTGCAACACGATGACCGGGCAAACCTCGATGAAACCGATGAAGAAATAATTTCACATGAACTTTTTCATCATTGGTTCGGAGACCTTGTAACCTGTAAGAGCTGGGCCAATCTTGCACTGAATGAGTCGTTTGCACAGTTTGCAGAAAAACTCTGGACCTCACATGAATACGGAAAAGAAGAAGCCGATATAGAATTTAAAACAGACCTTGACGCATACCTTGCTGAGGCAGCTTATAAGAAGGGGCCTATCATAGAACATTATTATTCTGACCCCGAAGATCTTTTCGATAAAACCCGTTATGAAAAAGGTGCTTTGGTTTTGAATATGTTAAAGCATTATCTCGGCGACGAAGTTTTCTTTAAAGCGCTGCACAACTACCTGGTTACCAATGCCTACAAATGCGTTGAGATTTCTGATCTTCAGAAAGCAATGGAAGAAGCAAGCGGCAAAGACCTGAACTGGTTTTTCGATCAATGGTTCAACAAACCCGGGCATCCTGTATTGGAAATCAGGCAGCAATATGATGCTACAAACAAAAAGCTGTATGTCTTTGTAAACCAAACACAATTAGACGAAAAGACACCTGCTTTTAAAATCCCGACAGAACTTGATGTCTATAATCATGATGGACATGTTGACAAACATAAAATCTGGTTAAAGCATGCATCGGATAGTTTTAGCTTCAAAATGGATGCCCCTCCCCTGCTTGTAAATTTTGATGCCGAAAAAATTCTGCTGTGCCATAAAAGTGATGTAAAACCTACCGGACAATGGTACTATCAGTATTTTCATACCCCGGAATTATTGGACAGGTACGAGGCTTTAAAGGCATTGTCCAAAACCCCGGAATCATTATCAAAAGATTCAATAATTACACTTTGGGCATCAGGCCTTAAAGACCATTCATGGTATATTCGAAAAACGGCTATTGGCCTGATTGCCACTCAAGGGAAAATGGTTATTGATACGCTAATACCCCGAATGGAACAATTAGCGCTAACAGATAAAAATTCTATTGTTCGCAGTTCGGCGCTTGCATTTATCCAGGATAAAGAAGGTGTCATGTCCAATAATATAAGCCTCAAAGCTTTGCACGATTCCTCATATTACGTCACGTCCATTGCCATTCACAACGTATTTCTTAACACGCCCAATGCAGATTCTGCCATACTGGTGTCTGAAATGGCTGAATTTGACCACTATAGGAGTTTAGATGTCCTTGCATCAGTTGCGGACATTTATGCAAGATATGCTGATGCCGGCAAAGCCCTTTTCTTTAAAAATATGGCGGCAAGAATGCAGGCCGGTTATGTGAACCTGTATCTGCTTGATTACCTTAAATTTCTTATTAGAATGAACACAGCTGTCATTCAACAAAATGAAAAGTTTATCCTCTCTATTGGACATCTTGCAAAAACAGATTGGGAATTAAGTTCATGTCAGTATTTTCTGAATGCACTTGCCGCAAATCTTTCCGCAAGATCCGAAAATGAAGCCAAAAAAATAGCGGACGATTTTTCAGACAAAGCAAAACAATTGAAAAAGTAAGCTCAAAAAATCCTAAAAGAATTAGCCGGGTTTAAAAATAAATTGCTACATTTCGCTGTTTATCGCCGGGATTTTTCTGAAAAAGCTGGCCTTAAGATGTCTTTTCAAAAATGCTTCTAAGATTGGCATATTTGATTGGCGCTGCCAACCGGTTGGTATAAAATAAATTGAAGGCCTGCTCCTTCAATTTACTGCTTTGTTAACCAATTATGCTCACATATGAAACCCCTTTACACAAAACTTTTTTTCTCTCTTTTTATTCTTGTATTTCTGTTAATAGGCAAAGCAAATGCCCAGGATGCAGGAGTTACACAATTATTATCCCCCAAGAATCAATCGTGTGGATCAAATAATGCTGTTATTCAGATAATTGTGTATAATTATGGCAGCTCAACCATATCCAATATTCCCGTGAACATCAGTGCAACAGGGACTTATCCCTTTTCATTAACAGATACACTGAAAAAATCCATTACATCAAGTGGTCAGGATACTTTCATATTCAGAACGACTGTAAACAGCTCAGGCGGAGGGACATGGCAATATAAAATATGGACATCATTATCGGGCGATAAAAACCATTCTAATGATACACTAAGCGGTACCATTACAATCAATTCATTGCCTGCCAGTCCAACCGGCTCAGCTGGAAACAGATGTGGGGCAGGGCCGGTAACTTTCAAGGCCACATCCCCAGTCAAAGGATCTACAATATACTGGTATGCAGATACTATTTCCAACACTTCTATTGCAAGCGGTGATTCTATGACCAAAAATTTGTCCGCTTCTACCACCTACTATGCAGCGGTATCAAGCGGGTCAGCTTTTGACAGTTTGAGTACGACCTTTTCGGGGTCTTCAACCAAAAACAGGGGTAATATGTTTAATGTTAGGGTATTAAAAGACATAAGAATAGATAGCTTTGATGTCGATTTTACGGCCAAAACAAATGATACGGTTTACATTTCCTATAAATCCGGAACCTATTCCGGATATCAGACCAATAGCTCGGCCTGGACTTCCCTTGGAAAGTATTATGTCAAACCTACTTCTGCTTTATCACCTGCAAGGGCAGTTATCGGAGGCTTGTCCCTAAAAGCAGGCAGCCTTTACGGTTTTTATGTTTATATAAAAGCAGCAGGAGTAGTTACCAAGGCAAATTTTCTTGCTGAAACCAATTCCACCGACAGCGCCCATAATTCTGACCTGACAATTTCTTCAGGAGATGAGCTTGCAACTATTTTTGCCTCAAATACAAGTGGTTATAGATGGAACGGCAGGATTTATTATACCGGGCAAGGGTGCTTAAGCCCATTTGCCGCCATTACAGGAACCATCACCCCAGTAGTAAAATCCTTAACCCTATCTCAAAACAAAACATCGGCTGGGGTCTTCAACCTGGGAACCTCCGCCAATCCAGACCAGGTTTGCATGGCAGATACTTTGAAATATGACATAAGCGTACCTGCAAATTTTTTGAATTCTGATTATGGTTCCAAGTGGAAATTATCATTTTCGATAACGACCGCGAAAGGTTATAGTACCACAAATTATGCAATTATATATCCATCCTCATCTACTAATGGGCTGATCAGTTTTTTCCCAAACAGCAGTGATGGTGACAGTGTCTATATTCTTACCGTAAATACAATCAATTTGGTAACAGGTTGCGATAGCTCCTTTATACGTTACATTAACATCAACCCAACGATCAAACCAGGATTCAACGTAAGTAATGTTTGCCTTGGCCAGCTCAATACCCTTACCTATACCGCAACTCCTGCAGGGCAGCTTAGTTTTATCTGGGCATTTGGGGACGGAACCACAATAT
The DNA here is from genome assembly GCA_013287095.1 of Bacteroidota bacterium. Next base: position 18,763 of record JABDEJ010000042.1, read on the forward strand.
CTGATGCCATCCCAAATTATCAATACCAGACCGCTGGCACATTTACCATTACCCAAACGGCCGTTAACGCCGGTTGTCGCGCCTCAGTTTCAAAATCAGTCACAATATACAATGGCCCTTACGGATCCGGATTTGCCAAAGGCACGCCATTCATAGGCCAGTTTAATGGTGGCGATTACCCAACCCCGGATTACGTATGTATTGGCGATACAAATACCTATGTTGTGGTTCCACCAAAAGGATTAACAAACTCCGATTATGGTACAAAATGGGTAATCACCTCGGTATCCCTCAAAAAATTATCCGGTTCAGGGCCTGTTAGCAAAGATACAGCGACAACATTCCCATCGGGCGGTAAAAGTGGTACTTTCAGTTTTCATCCCAGTAAAAATGCTGATAGCGTTTTTATCTTGTCCATGAATATCAAAACGCTTCCGGGCAACTGCGATTCAGTGATAACCAGGTATATACAGGTAAATATTAAGCCGGTAGTCGGATTTTCATTCATAAATAACTGTACAGGAACACCTTTGTCATTTAAAGACACCAGTACAGTACCTTTTTATACGAGTGTTTCAAATTGGATATGGTATTTTGGTGATGGCGATACAAGTACAGTTCAAAACCCGACTCACGCCTACACAAAAGCCGGAACATATACAGTAAAACTCACAGCTTCAACAAGTGAAGGATGTGGCAATACGGTTAGCAAAACAGTACAAGAATACCCTCAGCCAATCATAAAGTTTGGGCCGAAAACAGAATGCAACGGATCTGCAACAGATTTTTTGGATTCAAGCAGTATTTCAACGGGTACTATCAAAACCTGGGCATGGAATTTTGGGGATGGATCAAGTTCGTCTCAAAAAAGCCCGGGCCACGTATATAGCAAACCTGGGACATATTCTTTAAGCCTTATTGAAACATCATCTTTTGGTTGTGAAGACACAGTAACCAAAACAATGAATATTCTGCCATCACCCGTTGCAGGATTTAATTATAAAAACGGTTGCGTTGGCACTTCTGTATATTTTTCAAATACCAGTACCGACCCCGCAAGCAATCCAAAATACAGCTGGGATTTTGGATCGGGAAGTTTTACTTCTATGTCAACAAACCCTGTCTACATTTTCAGCTTGAATGGCAAATACAATACGAGGCTCGTGGTAATATCCGGAAATGGATGCACCGATACTTCTTACCAGGTAATAACACCATATCCTAAACCTGTAGTGCTCATTGGCTATGCCGGTGCCTGCGTTGGCCAACCCGTTTTTATCGCAGACACAGGAACCAATGACGGCAACTCAACATATAGCTGGAAATACGGGGACAAAGGATCGGATCAATTGACAAATGATTCAACAAAGCATATATATGCCAATGCCGGCACTTACAATATTTCCCTATCTGTGCAAAATGGGGGAGGATGCATAGACAGTAACAAAACCAGCATTGTTATTTCTTCTGTTCCTATTGCAGATTTTACAACAACGGATGCATGTATCAATAAGCAACCTGTTTCATTTGTGAATGCATCCACAGGAACCGGTACTTTGAAATATACATGGACCCTTGGTGACAATAGTAAAGCATCAGGCTCTGCAAATATTACTCATACCTATTCAAATACAGGCACTTACAATGTAAAACTTATTACAGCCAACACAGTAGGCTGCGCTGATACCATCACAAAACCTATAAATATTTATCCGGTTCCCATCATTGCGCTTTGGACTCAAAATCAGAAAAACAACATAGTATCATTTATTCCTCAGGACACAAGTATTGGTAAATTCGAATGGCATTTCGGAGATCCGGGGAACGACAGTTCATCCGTCAAAGAACCGACATTTACTTATCCGACAGGAAAGGGAAAA